>CAIVSE010000093.1 GCA_903908535.1 Candidatus Doudnabacteria bacterium | reverse complement strand
GAACGAGGAAACGATTAGGAAATACGTGGAAGGACAGGGAAAAGATTACAAATTAATACACCGCGGACAGCTGACGTTGTTTGAAGGCCTGACATCCATCGGGCACTGATACCTCGCAGCTTGCTGCGGGGTGATTCATTGGGACCCATTGTTATTTGCTTTGGAACCAGGCGAAAATAAAGCAGAAGATGCCGACGATGAAGGCGGCTAGGGCGTGTTTGGTGTGGCGCAGGTTATCACCGGCAGTGTAACCGGGGAAGAAATGCGGCAGCATCTCGGCAGAATGTGTGGCATAAACCACGCCGATGATAATAAACACAATTCCCGCTAACACGGCTAAGGCCATTAAGGTTTTTTTCATACAAATGAATTAATTATTGTCTTTTTAGTATAACACAAAAGCCCTCTCTCTCGAGAGGGCTTTAAAAATTCAGATTACATTGTAGGTTTGCCGCTTGGCATTTCGCACATTTTGCAATTAGTTTTATGGGTAAAAATTTCCCATAGGGCTGACAGCCCAACCAAAATATAAATAATTCTGGAAATTGCCGCGGCCTGGCCGCCAAACAGCATGCCAATATCCCACTTAAACAAGCCAACCAGCAGCCAGTTGAGGCCGCCAATGACCAGGAGGATAAAGGCCAATTTATGCATACCTTTCATGTAAACCACCCCCTTCCTTATAATAAGTTTGATTTTTATTAGCGACGTAAGGAACCTTTATTCAGCTTTGGTTTCTTCCTTGGCTTCCTCGTGATGCTGGTGGTGCGGCAATTTTTTGGTGTTCCACCAGTAAATTAAGAAAGTTAGGATAAGGGCCAGCAGGCCGGCCACCAGGGACATTAAGTTTAGTTGGCCTTCGCGGACCTCAATGTCGCGCAGGGAGCGGCCGGCTAAAACATAACCGGAAGAGGGGCCGCTATACTGGGTGACTACGGCGGCTATGCGCGTGCCGGGTTGCGGCTGCCAGGTAAAGCGGTCTTCGCCGTGGAGTTTGACGTAATCAAACACGCCGGAGGGCAGGGTGGGTAATTTGCCGTTTAACGAAACGGAAGAGCCGATGGGCGTATTGGTGGCGTTAAAGACCGTCACAAATGCCGATAGGCTGGAAGCAATATCCGTGGTCGGAGTGGGGGAGACAATGGCGTCAGGCGTGGCGCTGCCGTTGTTAATGGCCGTGGCTACGTCTTCGGCAATTTGGATTTGGGGGTCATTGGCTGACATGCGGTAATTTTGCTGTACAGCCACCGCGACCAGGCCGGTTAAAATTACAATAGTTACGGCCAGTGGCAACCAGGCCTTACAAGTTTCCGCCAAAACTGCTTTGTGATGTGTCATTTTGTATGAGTTAATAATTTTGCCCTTTTATTATAGCATACTATATAGAGTGTACAATGGGCCCCATCGTTTTCCGAGCTTGACCTGTGCGCCTATCTGTGGTAACATAGGCTTACTGGAAATTTAAAGTTTAATTTTCCGCAAAGCGGCAAGTTCGGCAGATTCTTAGCAAAAACCGGCTTTTTCTCAATTATTACCACTGTGAAAGTTACTATCAGTTTAAATTTTTGGAAAGAAACTCACAGCTAATCTTCTAGATTGGCGTTTTTTTGCTTATTGTTTGCCCTTACCCTTGCGGTTGTAAGGCGTTTTATGATTTTAATCTACATTGTAGTCGGAGTAGCTATTGGGGCAGTGGTTGGTTATTTAATCCGCCAGTCCCAGGCTACCAGCAAGATTGGCAGCGCGGAAAGCAAGGCTGAAAAAATTCTGGAGGATGCCAAAAACAAAGAACGGGAAATTTTACTGGATGCCAAATCCAGGAGTTTGGAAATGGTCGACCAGGCCAAAAAGCAGGAAGGGGAATTTCGCGCCCAAGTTTTGAGGTTTGAAGAGCGCATGGACCGCCGCGAAAAAGAGTTGGACCAAAAGTCCGGGGCCGTTGACCAGCAAAAGAAAGATTTAGAAGCCCGCGCGGAATCTTTAAAAGTGCTTCAGGAAGAAATTAAGGAGTTAAAGGTTAAGCAGCTGCAAAATTTGGAAAAAATTGCCGGCATGACGCGTGAACAGGCTTCCCAGGTTTTGCTGGATAACGCGGAAAAGAGCGTCAAGGAAGAAATGGCGGCTCTGTATAAAAAGTTGCTTAATGAAACCCACGAAACCGCGGAGCGCGAAGGCCGCAACATTGTGGCCCAGGCCATAGAGCGCGTGGCCAGCGAGGTCACGGCCGAAAGCACCACCACTACGGTGCAGATTCCGAACGAGGAAATGAAGGGGCGCATTATTGGCAAGGAAGGCCGTAATATCCGGGCTTTTGAACAAATGATGGGCGTGGAAATTTTAATAGATGATTCGCCGGACACGGTGGTAATTTCCGGTTTTAATTCCATTCGCCGCCACATTGCCAAACTGACTTTGGAAAAACTTTTGGCTGACGGCCGCATTCATCCGGCGCGCATTGAAGAGGCCTACGAAAAGAGCAAGGCCGAAATTAATGAGCAAATAAAACAGGCCGGCGAGCAGGCGGTTTATGAACTGGGTATTACATCATTCCCTCCCAAATTAGTCCATCTGATTGGCCGGCTGTTGTTTAGGACTTCTTATGGACAAAATATTCTTCGCCACAGCGTGGAAATGGCCAAACTTGGCGCGTTAATGGCCGAAGAAATTGGCGCTGATGTGCAAATTACCAAGCAGGGCGCGCTACTCCACGACATTGGCAAGGCCCTGGACCAGGATTTGGAAGGCACACACGTGGAGATTGGCCGCAAGATTGCAGAAAAGTTTAATTTGGATAAGCGCGTAGTGGAAGCTATTACCTCCCACCATGCCGATACTGACGTCAGCGGCAAAACCGAGGCGGCGGTAAGCGCGGAGGCTATTATTGTGGATGCCTGCGATAATATTTCCGGCGCCAGGCCCGGCGCCCGCAAGGACACCCTGGAAAATTATATTAAGCGCTTAACAGATTTGGAAAATATTGCCAATTCCTTTGAAGGCGTGGAGAAAACTTACGCTATTATGGGCGGCCGGGAAATCCGCGTGTTTGTAACGCCTTCTAAACTGGATGACTATGGTTGCCAAAAGCTGGCGCGCGAAATTGCCAACAAACTGGAAAATGAACTGAAGTTCCCGGGCGAAATTAAAGTCCACGTGATTCGCGAAACGAGAGTGATAGAGTACGCAAGATAAACCCCTCATTTTTCCCTTAGTCCTTCGCCAAGTCCTTTTGTCAGACACGCTCACGTTTCTCCAGCGGAAACGTTCGCTCATAACTTTGTCCAAAAACTTTTACTTCGTAAAAGACCAAGCTTTTTGGCCAAAGTTATGGTCTTCCAAAAGGGCATTGGCTTCGTCTGAATTGGAAAAAATGAGGATGACAATATATTATGTCAAAGATTTTATTTATTGGTGATGTGATCGGCAAACCCGGCAGGCAAGCCTTGCGGGAAGTCTTGCCGCAATGGAAGCAAGAATACAAGCCGGACGCGGTGATAGTCAACGTAGAAAATCTTGCCCATGGCAAAGGCGTGACTATTAATACCCTTACCAACATAGAAGACCTGGGCATAGACTGTTACACCAGCGGCAACCATGTTTTTGATAAAAAGGAGCAATCAACGGCTGCTTTTGAAAAATATAACAGTCTTATTCGTCCGGCTAATTATCCCAACGGCCTGCCCGGCCACGGTTATTACCGCTTTTCCAAAAGCGATCAGCAGTATTTAATCATCAATTTAAACGCCCAGGTGTTTTTTGAAAAGCAGTTTGACGGCCAAATTAACAGCCCATTTATGGCCATAGACGATATTTTAACCCAGCAGGCCCAAAAAGGTGATATAATACTTATAGATTTCCATAGCGAGGCCAGTAGCGAAAAGCAGGCCTTTGGCTATTATTGCGATGGACGCGTCACGGCGGTTATGGGAACCCATACCCATGTGCCAACCGCGGACGCAAAATTATTGCCAAAAGGTACCGCTTACATTGGCGATGTGGGCATGACCGGGCCGATAAATTCCGTCATTGGCGTAAAAATAGAAAATTCTTTAAACATATTTTTAGGCAAAGGTAAGTTTAAAATGGAGCCGGAAGAGGAAGGGCCCATAATGGTTAACGGAGTTTTAATAGAGGTTGGTGAGCAGGGTAAAGCTGTAAAAATTGATAAATTGTATAAGGAGGTTTAAAATTATGGCAAACTTGGTAATTTTATTTGGTTCGCAAAGTAAAGGTTACTCCAATCCGGGATCTGATTTTGATATTGGAGTCGTTGGGAGTAAAGTCTTAACTTTTGAAGATAAAAATACACTGATCGCGGAAATTGCTAAAGAATTTTCTTTTCCGGAAGATAAAATAGACTTGGTGGATTTAAATGAAGCTTCACCTTTGTTGCAAATGGAAGTCTCTAAAAGCGGTAAGCTGCTTAAGGGTAGCGCCCTGGACTTTTTTGAATATAAGCTTTTAGCCTGGAAACGCTATCAGCATACCGCCAAATTCAGGAAACTGCGTGCCGATAATCTCCAACAAATTTATGGGTAACGAAATTATAGAAAAAAAAGTTGAGCAAATTCATTCCCTATTAAAAGAAATAACGGAGTGGACCTCGGTGGAATATCAGGTTTTTGACCAAACCGTAACTTTAATACGTTCCTGCGAACGGAATCTGGAATTAATGGTGGAGTTGGCTAGTGATATTAATGCCGCGCTTGTTCTGCAAAAACAGGGTAAAACCCCAGATTCTTATAAAGATTCTTTCCAATGGCTGGTAAAAATGGGTATAATAACAGAAAGTCTTTGCATAAAACTTATTGATTCTGTTAAGTTACGTAATGGGTTGGTGCATGAATATGAATTTGAACTCAACAACCGTAAATTTTACGATTCAATCAAAAATGACTTCCTGCCGGCTTATGCCGAATATCTTAAAGCAATGACACAAAATACAAAATAAAAAATGGCTAATTTTATCAACCCAGCTTCAGTAGTCGCCCAAACGGGTTTGGGCCGCGGCATGGTCGCGGCGGATTTAGGCTGTGGCAGCGGTTTTTACGTGCTGCCGGCCGCGCAATTGGTGGGTGGCGACGGTATGGTTTATGCCGTGGATTCGGAAGAGCCCAAGCTCGCGGCCACCATGTCTATAGCCAACCAGTTTGGCTACAAAAACGTAAGAGTTTTAAAAGAAGATTTAAACAAGCCGCTTAAGGATATTCCCGAAGGCAGTGTGGATTTGGTAATTATTGGCAACCTTTTGCATGAGGTTAAAGATAAACAGGCATTGCTGAAGAACGCTTATCGGATAATTTCCAATAACAGCGGCATTTTAATTGTGGAATGGAAGCGGGAGCTAACCCCGTTTGGGCCGCCCCTGAATAAAAGGATAGACCAGCAGACTTTGGAGATAATGCTCATGCAGGTGGGCTTCCAAAAGGTTAAGGAATTGCAGGCTGACGGCTACCACTATGCGGTATTGTTCAGGAAATAAATACGCCTACGTCGTTAAAAGACCCTCGACACGTTCGAGAGTTTTGCTTTATAATACCGGCAGTAATCCTTAACCATAAACCGCATGTTTTTAACTTTTAACCTCCACAAGCTGGTCTCCGCCCAATATCTTTTTATCAACGCCGTTATTTATACCCGCAGCGACAAGCTATTTTTTGCCTCCGGTTGTTTAATGGTCATTTTGGCCATTGTCTTTAAAATTGCCGCGCTGTCTGCGCCCAGCCCCATAGACAAAACTTGGCGCAATAAATTTTACCGTTTGCTGTTGAGCATCGGCATATCCGAAGTCGTGTGGTTTGGCTTCCGTTACGAAAATGCCGCGTTTTTAGGCAGTCACTTTGTGGCCCTGGTAATTTTGCTCATCGGGTTAGTTTGGTTTTTGGCTTTACTGGCCGGCCTCGCGTTTGGCTATAAAAAAACCAAAACCGAGTGGCAAAAAGAACAGCTTAAACTAAAATATCTTTCCAAGTGATGGAAAAAACCCTGGGGGAGTTGGGTGAGCAATTTGCCCAACAGGAATATATTCGGCAGGGCTTTGCCATTGTGGCGCAAAATGAGTTTAACCGTAAAGGCAAGCGTGTGGGGGAAATAGATTTTATCGCCAAAAACCGGGATAAAATTATTTTTGTGGAAGTTAAAACCAGGTCTGGCGAAGACGGAAAATTCGGCAGCGGGGCCGAGGCGGTGGATGTATTCAAACAGCGCAAACTTTTAAAAGCCGTAAAAGTCTATTTACTCCGGAATCCCATTTATCAGCAACTTCAGCCGCAAATAGATGTTTGCTTGGTTAACTGCGACGGTCTTGACAAAGCCCCGAGTTCTGTTACAATAATACCGAATGCGGTGGAAGATTTTAGTTAACGGATGAGCGATGCTCATCTTTTTAAATAAAGGGGACATGACCCATTAAATTTAATGGGTCATGTCCCCATAACCAAGAACATTATATGAACGAGCAGTTGGAACAGGCGTTAAGTCAAATTGCCGACGAAAAAGGCATTTCGCAAGCCGAGATTATCAGCATGATAGAAGCCAGTTTGGCCGCGGCTTTTCGCAAGGATTACGGCGAAAAAAACCAGAATATTGTGGTGGAATTTAACCCGGAAAATTTGTCTACCCGGGTGTTTGACGTTAAAACCGTAGTGGAAACTCTTTTGGAAGCCGAAGAAGACCCGCAAAAGTTGGTGGACGTAGAAGCGGCCCAAGAACTAAAGAAGAAAGCTAAAGTCGGCGATGTTATTAAAACCGAAATTACGCCTAAAGCCGGCGCTAATTACGGCCGCATTGCCGCGCAAACCGCTAAACAGGTTATCATCCAAAAACTGCGCGAGGCCGAACGCAACATGCAGTTTAGCGACTTTAAGGCCAAGGAACGCACTTTGCAAAATGGCGTGGTCCAGCGCATAGAAGGCGAGACTATTTTGGTTGATATGGGCAAGGCCACCGGCGTGCTGTTTCCGTCCGAACAAATTCGCGGCGAAAAATATCAGCTCGGCCAGCGCCTAA
The DNA here is from genome assembly GCA_903908535.1 of Candidatus Doudnabacteria bacterium. Classification (GTDB taxonomy): domain Bacteria; phylum Patescibacteriota; class Doudnabacteria; order UBA920; family UBA920; genus CAIVSE01. The sequence goes on along the minus strand of CAIVSE010000093.1, from coordinate 2,852 downwards.
AAGTCTTGGTTTTGCATGTGGAGCCGGCCACCAAAGGCCCTAAAATTACTTTGTCCCGTTCGCATCCGGACATGGTCCGCAAACTGTTTGAGCTGGAAGTGCCGGAAATTTACAATGGTAGCGTGGAAATTAAGGCTGTGGCGCGCGAAGCCGGCAGCCGTTCCAAAATCGCGGTTATGTCCAATCAGGATGGTATAGACCCCATTGGCTCCTGTGTGGGTCAAAAAGGCAGCCGCGTGCAAACGGTGATGGCGGAACTGGGCGGCGAAAAAATAGATATAATAGAGTGGGACGAAGATCCTGTTAAGTTAATTGCCAATTCGCTGTCGCCGGCGAAAATTTTAAACGTCCAGTTAAATGAAGACACTAAGGAAGCCAAGGTTGGGGTATTGGAAGACCAGCTGTCCTTGGCTATAGGCAAGGCCGGTCAAAATGTCCGTTTGGCCGCCCGTTTGACCGGCTGGAAAATTGATATAAGCGGCGAAAAAATCGAGGGCGTAGAAACTGCGCCTAGAGAGGGTAATGTAGCAGTTACTCCGGAGGGGACTGTAGAGCAGGAAGTTATAGATAATTAAGATTAAAGGAGACTCTTTATGCCATTAGTACCCATGGTTATAGAAAAATCCCAGATGGGCGAACGGGCTTACGATATTTATTCCCGTCTGCTCAAAGAACGTATTATCTTTTTAGGTGAGCCCATAGATGACAGCGTCGCTAACACGGTAATAGCCCAGCTATTGTTTTTGGACGCGGAAAACAGCAAAGAAGACATTAAAATGTATATTAACTCCCCGGGTGGCAGTATTACTTCGGCTTTGGCTTTATTTGACACCATGAACCATATTAAAGCCGATGTTTCCACTATTTGTGTTGGCCAGGCAGCCAGTGCTGCTGCCGTGCTGTTAGCCTGTGGCGCCAAGGGCAAGAGACTAACTTTGCCTAATGCCCGCGTGCTTATCCACCAGCCCATGATGGAAGGTCTGGGCGGCCAGCAGACAGACATAGCAATCCACGCTAAGGAAATTTTGCGCATGAAGAACCAGCTTAACCAAATATTAGCCAAACAAACCGGCCAGATTATAAAAAAAATTGAGGCCGATACCGACCGCGATTATATTATGACCGCGGAAGAAGCAAAAAAATATGGCATAGTTGACAGAGTTATACAGTAGGGGTATTATAGAAATATACACAATCTTTCTTTGAGAAACAAAAGCATGAAAAAAAAGGGCAACGGTTTTACTCTTATTGAGTTACTGGTGGTCATTGCCATAATCGGTTTATTGGCTTCTATAGTTTTAGTAGCTTTAAACGGTGCCAGGCAAAAGTCGCGCGACGCCACCCGCATTGCGGACGTCAAGGAGTTGGCTACGGCCTTTGAAGCTTACTTTAATGATGCCAACTCTTATCCTACCGGTACCGCCTACACAGGCGCAAGTGGCGGTTTGTTTGGTAGCGGCCAATTGGTGGCCAGTTATGGCGCCAATACTTTTAACTTTACCCCTAATTTTATTGGCACTATTGCGTCCGCTCCCACGCCGCAAGATTTTGGTTGTTCAGCTACGGGCTCTATTACCAGCGGTGGCAACCCTTTCTTTTATCAGGCACCTCTTGCCGGTAATACCTATACACTGTCATTTTGTTTGGGTGCGGCTACTGGCGGTTATGCTGCCGGCAGCCACTATTTAACTCCTTTTGGGATTAGGTAGAACATTGTAAATTAAAAATCATCCCGGCCATTGGGGGGATGATTTTTAATTGTAATGGCTACATGGCGCCATGCGGCCGATCCGGCGAAGTCGCCATACTGCCGCCCCAGAATCCCAGAATAGCCACTACTATACCGGTAATAATCAGCAGGGTCTGCCCGGCTCCGCTGGGCATATAGGCGTAAGCTGCCACTATGGTCCACAGTCCCAAAATGGCGTTAACAAAGTTTTGCCACATATTTTGGTTCCTTTCTTTAACTTCGACCTTTATTTATTTGACGGGCAGGCGGCGGTCAACTTGACAAGATTTAGAGAATAGTTTAAACTTGATAAAGATTTAGTTAACAATTAAAGCGCAATTAAAAAGGCCACCAGAACTTCCAATTTTAGCTTTATATAAGCCAAATGGAACACTATCCCGACGGGTTGGGATGTGTTTTTTATTCGCTAAGTAAGAGCTTTTCCTACTTTATAGTTGCGAGTGCAACGACTTCACGTCGGACGCGAGCAATCTTTGAAGGGAAAAGATGAGTATTGAGAAGAAAAACCGACAAGGTTTGTCTTCTCAAAATTCAACGTTCTTTAACAGTTAAATAGTGGTTAGAATAGTACAAAACCATTGCAATTCATCCCTACCCAGGGGTGAAGTGTAAAGTTACGTCAATTCTTGAAAACTATAATTAATTTTATAGTTGAAATCCGCCGAAGCCCTTTAGGGCGAAGGTGGATTAGAGTTCAATGATATGTCCCTTCGGGGACAAACAGTTTTGATAATTTTCTGTTTAAAAAAATAAATTATCGCCAGTTCTCACTTAGTGAGGGCAAACTGATGTTACTAATTTATAGTGTTGAGTGTATCGACTTTACGTCGGGCGCGAGACATCTATGGAAAAGTGATGTCATGAAGAGGAAAACTTTTTCTGGGTTGTCCTCTTCATCCAATTTTTATAAGAGTTTGATCCTGGCTCAGGATGAACGCTGGCGGCGTGCCTAAGACATGCAAGTCGAGTGGGTTTAGACCCACGGCGAACGGGTGAGTAATACCTAGGAACTTTTCTTTAGTTGAGGATATCCCACCGAAAGGTGGAGCAATACTCAATGTGGCCGCAAGGCTAAAGTCGCAAGACGCTAAAGGTGAGGCCT
>CAIVSE010000092.1 GCA_903908535.1 Candidatus Doudnabacteria bacterium | reverse complement strand
CTCTTCAGGAGAATAGTGTTTTTTAAATTTTTCCTTTAGGTCCTTGGCTTCTTTTACATCTCTGCCGACATTTTCGGCCCCATAAAGATCTGCGAAGTCCGTCTCTTTAATGGCATCTTTAGATAAAATCTCCACAGCCTTAGTGTGGGCTAAATCCAAACTATATTTTGTTTCTAGTTCCCTATTGTTAGGTTTATTTTCTCCAAATCCCGGCGGCCTTAATCCTGGCATAAAATAAGATTATTTTTTATCTGTCAAAATTCCGGCGCGGCGGGCGGGAGCCGCCGTGGCCGCCACCAAAGCTGGGGCGGCGGGGGCGATCGAAGCCGCTGCTGGCCGCGCCCTGGGCCAATTGTTCCGGAGTTGCGGCCGGAGCAAAGGGTTTATGGGTTAAGTTAATCCTACCCTGGTCGTCTATTTCGCTGACCTGGACTTTTATAGCATCACCGACTTTAACTACATCCTCTACCCTGTTAACGCGATAGTTGGCTAATTGCGAAATGTGCACCAAGCCTTCTTTTCCCGGCGAAACTTCCACAAAGGCGCCAAAGTCCATAAGCCTGGTGACTTTACCTTCGTAAACTTCGCCTGGCTCAACTTCCTTCACAATATTTTTAATCCACTCCACGGCTTTTTTGGAACTCTCGGCGTCGGTGGATGTGACCATAACCAAACCGCTGTCTTCAATATCTATTTTCACGCCCGGGCAATTTGCAATAATTTCGTTAATAATCTTGCCGCCGCTGCCAATGACTTCGCGGATTTTATCCGGCTTGATCATAAAAGATGTAATTCTCGGCGCGTACGGGGACAGGTCGGCGCGGGGCGCGGAAATAGCTTCTTTCATTTTGGAGATAATATGGATGCGCGCCGGGCGGGCCTGTTCCAGAGCCTGGGCCAAAATGTCCGCGCTCAAGCCTTTAAGCTTCATGTCCAATTGCAAAGCCGTAACGCCCTGTTCGCTGCCGGTAACCTTAAAATCCATATGGCCGTTAAAATCTTCTATGCCGGCAATGTCGGTGAGAACTTTGAAATTATTGGGATTGCTTTCATCCATAACCAAACCCATGGCGCAACCGCCGATAATTTCTTTTATGGGGACACCGGCATCCATTAAGGCCAAAGTTGAACCGCAGGTGGAGGCCATGGAAGTAGAACCGTTGGAAGATAAAACTTCGGAAACCAATCTCATTGTATAGGGAAACTCTTCCTGGGGCGGCAAGACCACTTCCACCGCGCGCTCGGCCAGCATGCCGTGGCCGATTTCGCGCCTGCCGGCGCCTCTTAAAGGAGCGACTTCGCCCACGCTGTAGCCCGGCATATTATAGTGGTGGATGTAGCGTTTGGCGCGGCCATCCAAAGGGTCTTCCATGCCGTCCAGCATTTGTTCATCACCCTTACTGCCCAAAGTCACGGTGGTTAAAGCCTGGGTTTCGCCGCGGGTAAACAAGGCGCTGCCGTGGGTGCGCGGCAGAACGCCGACTTCACAGCTAATGGGACGGGTTTCAGTTAACTTACGGCCGTCCACGCGCCGTTCTTTATCTAATATTTGGTGTTGCTGGTATTTCTTTAAAACTTTATCAATAGCTTTGGCGCAATCTTTTTCCACGTTAACTCCCTCTATTTCTCCCAAAGCAGCCGCCGCGGCTTCGGTAATTGCTTTGGTCAGCAATTTAACGTTTTTGTCGCGATCTTCTTTTTTGCTCACATACAGAGCGGCGTCTATCTTATCCGCCGTCAACAGTTCCGCGACTTTTGCCACCACCTGGTCGTGCGGTTTGATAATCACCGGCTCGGATTTAACCTTGCCGACCTGTTTGGCAAATTCAATTTGGCACTCGGTGAGTATACCCAAAAACGGCTGGGCGAATTTAATGCCATCCACAATTTCTGCTTCCGTAACCAGTTTGGCGCCCATCTCGACCATAATAATATGCTCGCCGGTACCGCAGACTACTAAATCCATGGTGGAGATTTCGGACTGGGCGTGAGTGGGGTTGATAATATACTTGCCGTCTATTTTGCCCACGCGCACGCCGGCCACCGGGCCGTCAAACGGCACGTTGGAAATGGCCAAAGCCATGGACGAGGCGTTCACGGCCAGCATATCCGGCTCATTTTCTCCATCAATGGATAAAACCATCGCCGTAACCTGTACGTCATTGCGCATGCCTTCGGGGAAAAGCGGACGCAGGGTCCGGTCTATAACGCGGCCCTTTAAAATGGCATCGTCAGTGGCGCGGCCTTCGCGCTTTATCCAGCGGCTGCCCTTAATTTTGCCGGCCGCGTATAAACGTTCTTCGTAATCTAAAAGCAACGGAAAAAAATCCATGCCTTCGCGCGGCTTTTCGCTCATGACGGTTGTGGCTAAAACTACAGTATCACCAACGCGCGCCAACACGGCGCCGCTGGCCTGGCCGGCTAACTTACCGGTCTCAAACGTAAAAACGGCCTCGCCGATTTTACAGGAAATCTTTTTACTATCCATTTAATTGTCCTTTTGTTTCAACAGATAGGCAAATGAACGAGACTGTTTAGAGTCTTCGCGATATCTGACTACCTGAAGAAACTTAATAATAATACTTTCTTTCCCTTCAAAGATTTTCCTTTGTCCAAAATAAATTTGGACTTCGAAAAACCATTGAATTCTATGCAGTAACTTTTAATTTAAGCTTTTCCACCAATTTTTCCCAGCGCTTGACATCTTCGGTCTTTAAATATCTTAACAGCCGGCGGCGATTGCCGACCATTTTCAGCAAACCGCGGCGGGAGTGGTTATCTTTGCGGTGGACCTGCAAGTGTTCGGAAACCTGTTCGATTTCCTTGGTCAAAATGGCCACCTGGACTTCCGGGCTGCCGGTATCGTCTTTATGGACCTGGAATTTTTTGATAATGGCCTGCTTTTCTTTATTGCTAAGCATTGTATTTGCCTTTGTCAGCACCGAATTAGTAGCCCTAAGCTTTAAGACTAATTGGTGGAATTAATTATTAATTAATGTTATTTTTAACGACGTAGGCGAGTCTCCCGTTTTATCGGGAAGCCAGCCGAGGAGTTAAGAATGTTTGCTTCAGTAAATATTATAGCAGAAAATTAAGAAAAATGGCAATTGACAAAAAAGTGGAAAAATGACATAGTTAGGGCATCAAAATCCAAGGAGGTACCAAATGGGATTAGCTATAGTTAACGGGAACTTGCCTACTTATAGGCTTGTTCCGGAAGCTCTTCTGATTAAGCTTGCAAAAAAAGCTAAACGCCAACGGCCAGAAGCACCAGCAGCGGAAGATTCTATTATCACGCTTACGTCCAGTCGGCTGATGTGCGCGCTCCGCCGCAACAAGTTGCGCAGCTTTTACGCCGGTTTGGTCCGCGAAGTCAACAGGGACGAAAACATCACCCGGCACTTAAGCGAACTGCAGCGGAGCGTGGTAATCGACAAATGTCTGCGAAAATGGCTGGTGGATGTGGAATCAATGGTGAGCTTTGTCACACACATAAACGATTCCGACAAGCCGGAAAAATTTGCATTCCCGGCAGACGAAGCAGGATTCAGATTTAGCCTTCGCCGGGTATCTCAACTGCGAACCTTCCTTTACCGCGAATTGGAGCTTCCAGCACAGACTTCCAAATCCCGCACGCCCAACTACGAGGGTCGGTGACCAATGCCAAACACAAATAGTCAGCCGCCCCCCAGCCCTCTCGCCACGCTAAGTGACGGGAGGGATTTTTTTATAATCAAAATCCCAGCCATTCCTGGCCGGGATTTTATTCTGTTCTGCTATGCATCTTTGCTTAAATTAATTATCTTGTCCCCCAAAATTACAAACTATAGGTACCATTGCTTGTCATCCATCATGCGCATGGCTTCTTCCATATCCACCTGGTATTCGGCCTGGGATTCTTTGGTGTAGCTGGACAGCGGCACCACACACCATGGGCAAACCCCCGGTTTCTCGCGTGAAAACCCGCAAATGTCGCACATATACATATGGAATTCCTTCATGGTTCTCACCTCCCTTCGCAGTACTCGCCGCTAATATTGGTATAACCCTTAGTGACGCAAAGGTCAAGGAAAACTTAAGGTTGACAAAATATCCATCAAATGCTATAATCAAGTTAACTTAACAGACTCGTACTCATTCTGAAACTTTTTTTCCGACCTGAGATAAACGGGTCGGAAAATTTTATTTAATGACAGCTCAACCAATAGCGCCCCAGGCGCCGACATTTGACGGTCTTGGCATCGCACCCAAGATCTTAGAAATCTTAGACAAAAATAAATTTGTTACCCCCACGCCCATCCAGCTGCAGTCTATCCCCCAGGCCTTAACCGGCAAGGATATTATGGGCATCGCCCAAACAGGCACGGGCAAGACCCTGGCTTTTGGCATTCCCATGATCCAGCGTTTAGCAACGGCTAAAGGTAAGGGACTAATAATTTTGCCCACCCGCGAACTGGCTTTGCAGGTGGATGAATCGCTGAACAAAATTGGCCGGCCTTTGGGACTAAAAACAGCCGTGCTGATTGGCGGCGAGAATATTGGCAAACAAATCCGCCAATTACGCACCAACCCCCACATTTTAATTGTCACCCCCGGCCGATTAATTGACCATTTGGAACAAAAAACCGTGCACTTGGATACAGTTACGGTTTTGGTGTTGGATGAAGCCGACCGCATGCTGGACATGGGTTTTGCCCCGCAGCTGAAAAAAATTCTGCAATCAGTGCCCAAGTCGCGGCAGACCATGCTGTTCTCCGCCACCATGCCGCAGGAAATTGTCCAGATTGCCAACTCCTACATGCAATTGCCCGTCCGCGTGGAAGTTGCCCCGGCGGGAAGCGTGATTAACACCGTAACCCACGAACTGTTTTTTGTGCGCAAGGAAGATAAAATTTCTTTGCTGGAAAATGTTTTAAACGAATACAAAGGCACGGTACTTGTGTTTTCCCGCACTAAGTTTGGCGCCAAAAAAATTGCCAACTCGGTGCGCCACATGGGCCACACCTCCACGGAAATCCATTCCAACCGCTCTTTGAACCAGCGCATAGAAGCTTTGAACGGCTTCAAGCTCGGCAAGTACCGCGTGATGATTGCCACAGACATTGCGGCCCGCGGCATAGACGTTACCGGCATTGAACTGGTGGTTAACTATGACCTGCCGGAGCAGGCCGAAGACTACGTGCACCGCATTGGCCGCACCGGCCGCGCCCAGCACACCGGCCACGCCATTTCCTTTGCCACGCCTGACCAAAAATTTGACGTCCGCAGCATTGAACGCTTAATTAAAAAACAATTGCCTGTGTCCCAGTTGCCAAAACTGCCGGAACGCAAACCGGAAGCCTATGTTCCCCGGCCGCAATCGGGGAGCTCAAGTTTTGGCGGCCATCACGCGCCCAACCGCAATCCCCAGGAAAGCTTTGGCAGCCGCGGCCGTTTCCGCCCGTCGACTTCTTCCCCGAAACCTTTGCGCAGCCCGTTCTCCCGCCGCGACAAAAGCCATGACAAACCGTTTGGTAAACGACCAAGCCGGCCGGGCAAAATGTTCGGCAACTATAGGCAGAATGATAAACCACGCGCATTCCACGGCGATCAATTCTAAACCTAAACCATAAAAAACTCCAGCCATTAAGGCCGGAGTTTTTTAGACTGTAAGAAAACCGGCTCCTTCGCCGTAATATATAATAAGACCGCTCAAGGAGGAGTATGTCGCCACAAAAAGAACCAAGAGATTGGGCAAAAATTAACAGCGAATTCGCAGAGATTATCAACCGGCACACGCCCGGACTAAGCGAGACGGAACAAAATATTTTAACGCAGAAATTTATCGCGATTGTCCGCGACCAGAGGACGCACAAGCACACCGATCATATTAACGATGCCTTAACCGCCGCACTCAAACGCGTGCCAATTGAAATTATCCATAAGGCTCAGTTGCTTGATCAAGCCCTATTGGCGGTGAAAAAAACCTGAATATCAAGCCGTTGTGGCACACCAGCGGGACAGACTAAGTCTGTCCCTTTTTTTGATCTATTCGCGAGAAACCTTTACTTAGTCCACCAATTTTTTCCGTCTTTAGCCATCATACTATCCGCTTCCCCGGGCCCATTACTCCCCGGTTTGTAATTCAGCAGCGGCTGTTTTTTTTGCGCCTGGCTTATGCCGTCCACAAACTTCCAGGCCGCTTCAATTTCGTCACTGCGGATAAACAACCGTTGGTCACCTTCCATAAAATCCAGCAATAACCGTTCGTAGGCCGAAGGGATTTCGCTCATAAAAGCTTTATTATAACCAAACTCATAATCGCCCTGGTGCAAAGAAATGCCAAAGCCGGGAATTTTATTATTGACCTGCAAATGCACGCTCTCGTCCGGCTGGATGCGGAAGGTCAAAATATTGGGCGCGCAATTGCGGAAAATACAGCGGTCCAATTCTTTAAAATGGATGGAGACCTCGGCCAGTTTTTTGCTTAAAGCCTTGCCGGTCCGCAAATACACGGGCACGCCCTGCCAGCGCGGCGTGTTAATAAAGGCCTTAAGGGCAATATAAGTTTCGGTCTGGCTGCTGTGCCCGGCATCTTTGGCGTAACCGCGGTACTGCCCGCGGACTATCCAGCCGTTTTTTAAATCCAAGCGCAGCAAAATTTTTAATTTTTCGTCGCGGATATAGTTGGCCGTGAGGTCTTTGGGCTCGTCCATGGTAATTAACGACAGTATCTGCAAAATATGGTTTTGCACAAAATCCCTAAGCGCGCCGGTTTGGTCATAAAATTCCGCGCGGAGCTTGGCCGTGTCTTGTTCCAAAACGCTGATTTGGATATGGTCAATGTATTTGTTATTCCACAGGGGTTCAAAAATGGCATTGGCAAACCGCACCACCATTAAATTCTGTACGGTTTCCTTGCCCTGGTAGTGGTCTATCCGGTAAATTTCGTCCTCGCTGAAATGCTTCAGCAATAATTTGTTTAAACCCCGCGCCGAAACCCGGTTAAAGCCAAACGGTTTTTCCACCAGCACGCGGACTTGGCGCTGGTGGCTTTGGCAGCTCATGAGCAGGCCGGAAGCCTTTAAAATTCCGGTAATGGTGGAAAACAGCTTCGGACTGGTGGCAAAATAGTACAGGCGGTTGTAACACTTATGCCTGGGCTTTTCCCGGTCGGCCAAAATTTCTGCCAAAGGCTCAAAACTTTTAGCGTCGTTGAAATTACCTTTGTAATAGCTTAGGATTTTTAAAAAAGATGCCTTTGGCGCGGCCGGCAGCTTTTTTAGGGCCGCGGATTTTTTGATGATAAAATCCAGATACGATTTGGTTGTAAATTCCCGCCGGCCCACGCAGACCAAATGGAAATCTTTCGGCAGCAGGCCTTCCGTATGCATATGGAGCAGCGCCGGCAGTAAATAATCGGCTGAGAGGTCGCCGGTGGCGCCGAAAATAGTCAGGATAGTGGGAGGCAGACTGCGGTTAATTTTGTGGATGTTGGGCATGAACAAAGTATAACAGAACTTCCGCGCCTAGCCAATTTTGGGGTATTCCCCGTTTGTAATAAATCCTCTATAATAACTGTATTATTAGTGTATCAGCATGGCGGAAACTGACCCCACTCAAAACCCAACAGACGAGCAATTAGCCGGCAAGGTCCAGGATGGGGACACGCAGGCTTTTAATATATTGCTTGGGCGCTACCGCCAAAAGCTGCTCCGCTATGGCAACAAGTTTTTGCTGCAGCCCGGCGATATAGAGGACGTCACCCAGGAAATTTTTTTAAAGGCTTACCAGAACATTAAAAGCTTTGATGTAGCGCGCAGGTTTTCGCCCTGGATTTACCGGATTGCCCACAATGAATTCATAAATTTGGGCAAAAAACGCAAGGGCGAGCCGCTGGACTTTTTTGATTTCGACACCTTTTTCCCCCACCCCCAGTCGCCGGACACCTCGGAGAAAGACATGGATGAACAGCATACCAAAGCCGTGCTGGGCCAGTTCCTGGACCGGCTTTCAGCCAAGTACCGCGAACCCCTGGTCCTCTATTATATAGAAGGGCTGGACTACAAAGATATCGCCGAAGTCCTGCGCGTCCCGGTGGGGGCGGTAGGGGTAAGGCTAAACAGAGCAAAAAAGAAATTACAGGAAATGAGTTTAAATGTTAATAATCCGCTAAAGTAATTTATGCCGGACGACCAGCAACTAAATAAAGATATCTTACAAAAAATAGAGAGCGGCAAAGTCACTATGCGCTCCCGCGCCTCTTTTACGTGGAAAACCATGCTGTGGATTTTAGCTTTGTGCCTGTTAGCCGCGGCCGTGGTCTTTATTGTGACTTTTGTGGTCTTCATTCTGCGCGCCAATGGCAACTGGGACCTGCCCGCTTTCGGCCTGCACGGTTTGGTGGAATTTTTAACCTTTTTCCCCTGGCTGTTTGTGCCGGCACTCCTGTTGTTTTTATGGCTGCTGGAGCATTTTATTTTACGGCATTCCCTGGCTTACCGCCTGCCTGTGCTGTATTCCGGCGGCGCCATTACTTTAGTAGTGGTGGTGGCCAGCGTGGCCGTATTGGCCACGCCCCTGCACCACCGCCTGTTTGAGCAGGCCCGCGAGCAGCAACTGCCCATTGCCGGCGGCATTTACCGCTTTTTCGGGCAGTCGCGGCCGGATGATTTTTACGTCGGGGCCGTGGCTTCCACCACAGCCAGTTCTTACACTATTATTACGCCGGATGGCAGCAAACTGGTAATTGCCAAAACATCAGGCACACAAATAATTTCCAACTCCCCCATTGTCTCCGGGGACTGCGTGGAAATTCTTGCCGACGAGGGCCAAAGCGGCCAGTTGGTGGCCGCCAGTATCAAAAAAACCGGTGCCAATACCGTGGAAGACTGCCGACTGCCGGCGCCGCCAAAAGCGCCCGGCATAAACCCTGTCATTATTTTGGTACCAAATCATAATTAATTTACACGCGTCCAATGAGAAAGTATATTTTAGTCTTTGGGGTTATTGTAATTTTTGCAGGCTATGTTATTTATTCCCGCAACGGCGGCGACAATGTTAAAATCGTCCCGCCGGCCGGCCTGACTGTCCCCGCCGCGGCAACGGCTCCTCTGGCCGCAGGGTCGACCGCGACCGACGCGACGAGCCAGGGCCAGTACAAAGACGGCAGTTATACCAGCCCGGTCACCAATGCTTACTTCGGCAACCTGCAAATCCAGGTCGCCGTAAACGGCGGCAAAATCAGCGACGTGGCGTTTTTACAATATCCCAACGACAATCCCAATTCCATTAACGTCAACACCCAGGCCATGCCTTACTTAAAGGCCGAAGCCATACAGGCCCAAAGCGCCAATGTTAACATTATCAGCGGCGCCACCCAAACCAGCCAGGCCTTCCAGCAGGCTTTAGCCGCGGCGCTGGGCCAGGCCAAAAACTAATGAAAGCCACAGCAATTATCATGGGCATGCCGGTGACCGTGGAAATTATCGGCCCGGCGGCCACCCAGGCTGAAATCCAAAAAATTTTTGGCTATTTCCGCGGCGTAGACGAAAAATTCAGCACTTACAAAAACGGCAGCGAAATTTCCAAAATCAACCGCAACGAATTAACGGAAAAAGATTACAGCCCGGAAATGCGGGAAGTCTTAAAACTCTCAGCGGAAATTAACGGTCAAAGCGGAGGATTTTTTAACATCCGCCGGCCCGACGGCAAAATTGACCCTTCCGGTTTGGTTAAAGGCTGGGCCATAAACAACGCGGCCGGAATTTCGGTCAAAGACGGATTTGAAAATTTTTATGTGGAAGCCGGCGGTGATATTGAGGCGCGCGGGGTTAATGCCGAAAACCAGCCCTGGACTGTGGGCATTAAAAACCCTTTTAACCAAAAAGAAATTATTAAAGTGGCGAAGATATCAAACGCGGGCCTGGCTACCTCCGGCACCTACATTCGCGGCCAGCATATCTACAATCCCAAAAATCCCGGAGCGCCCATTACCGATATAGTCAGCCTCACGGTAATTGGGCCGAATGTCTACCAGGCCGACTGTTTTGCCACGGCCGCTTTTGCCATGGGCCGGGAGGGAATATATTTTATAGAAAAATTTCCCGGTCTGGAAGGCTATATGGTGGATAAAAACGGGATTGGGACAGAGACAACCGGATTTAAAAAATATGCTTAAACCTATAGACAGCTTCCTGAATAAAATTACCATGTACCGCCTGGTGCTGTACACGCTTATGGTTTTGATTGCCATTGCCGCGGTTTTGGGCGCGCTGGGCAAAATTCCCTATACGGCGCCGGAAATTTTGTACTCCGCCGTATTCTTTACTTTTGTCTGCTGGGTGGCCAACGAAGTTTTTGCCTGGGCCTTTAACGCTCCCGCCAACGTGGAGTCTGTTTATATTACGGCCTTTATTTTAACCTTGATTATTTCTCCGGCGAAAACCATGGATTTGGGTTATTTTGCCTTTATGGGCTGGGCCGCGGTTTGGGCCATTGCCGGCAAATTTATTTTTGCCATCGGCAAAAAACATATTTTTAACCCGGCGGCCCTGGGCGTGGCCATGACCGCACTTTTTGCCGGCATGGCCGCCAGTTGGTGGGTGGGCACCGCTTACATGGCGCCATTTGTGCTGGCTGGCGGTTTACTGATTATCCGAAAAATCCGCCGCAGCGATTTGGCCTGGGCCTTTTTTATTGCTGCCACCGTCACCATTTGCGCCTTCAACATAGCCGCCGGATTTAATATTATTTCCGCGCTGCCTAAAATCTTTTTGGACGCGCCGATTTTATTTTTTGGCTTCATTATGCTCACCGAGCCCCTGACCACGCCGCCCACCAAAAACTTAAGGGTTGCTTACGGGATTTTGGTCGGCTTTTTGTTCGCGCCGCAGTTGCATATCGGCAACCTCTACCTGACGCCGGAATTGGCCCTGTTACTCGGCAACCTTTTTTCCTACCTGGTCAGTCCCAAACAAAAACTTATCCTCAAACTTAAACAGATTACCAGGCTGACGCCGGACACGTTTGATTTTATTTTTACCCCGCCAAGGCAACTGGCCTTTGCCCCCGGCCAGTATTTGGAATGGACTTTGGGGCATGAAAAAACCGACAGCCGCGGCAACCGCCGCTATTTTACGATTGCCTCTTCACCAACCGAGCCGGACATTAAAATGGGCGTCAAATTTTACGGCGCCGGGGAAACCAGCCCCGTGAATTCTCACGGGACAAGCAGCTTTAAAAAAGCCCTGGCCGGCTTAAAGCCGGGCGACACTATTGTGGCCTCGCAATTAGCCGGCGATTTTACTTTGTCGAAAGACGCCGATCAGAAACTCACATTTATTGCCGGTGGCATTGGCGTGACACCCTTCCGCAGCATGGTCAAATATTTAATGGATGAGGGCAAGAACCGCGATATTGTTATGCTCTATTCCAATAAAACCGTAAGTGACATTGCCTATAAAGAATTATTTGATGAGGCGGCGGCCAAAATTAATTTAAAAATGGTTTACGCGCTGACAGACACAAATCAAGCGCCAGCAAACTGGGACGGGCCCACCGGTTATGTTTCCGCGGCCATGATAAAAAAATACATTCCGGATTTTATGGAACGCAAATTTTACATTTCCGGGCCGCAGGCCATGGTCACTGATGTGGCCGAAGACTTAAGCTCGCTGGGCCTACCGGCAACGCAGATTAAAAAAGACTTTTTCCCGGGGTTCGCGTAGGCCTTTATTTTCCACTTAGTCCCTCGCCGACTGGCTTTTTGGGACACGCTCGCGTTTCTCCAGCGGAAATTCGAACGTGTCCGACATACTGCCAACGCCGGACGGCTAAGGAAAATTAAGACCCCGAATATGTTATACTACTCTTATGTTAGAACGTGTACAAAAATACATCAGCCAGGCAGGAACAGCTTCGCGGCGTAAGGCCGAAGAATTTATTAAGTCCGGGCAGGTCAGCATTAACGGGCGCAAGGCCAAATTGGGAGACAAAGTTGATCCCGCAAAAGATAAAGTCACGGTTTACGGCAAAATTATTACGCCTGCCGAAAAGTTTATCTATCTGGCTATTAACAAACCCAAAGGTTATGTGGTTTCCAAAAGCGATCCGCGCCACAGAAAAACGGTTTTTGAATTGTTGCCGGAAGACTTACGGACTAAAGTCTGGAACGTCGGACGGTTAGACTTTGATACCGAAGGCCTGTTAATCATGACCAATGACGGCGACCTCACGCAGGCATTGGCACATCCCAAAAATGAACACGACAAAGAATACGAAGTCACCACCCAGGAAGAGGCAAACGACAGCCAACTGGAACATTTGCGCGAAGGCGTAGACTTACCCACCGGCACCACCTACCCCGCCAAGGTGAAGACCAAAAGCAATAAAATTTATATTACCATCCACGAAGGCAAAAAACGCCAAGTCCGCCGCATGTTCAGCGGTGTAGGCCTAACAGTGACTAATTTAAAAAGAATCCGGATAAATAAACTGGAGCTACCTAAAGATTTGGCGCCGGGACAGTTTAAAGAAATCAAGCCGTCTGACATCATTTAAGATATGGGCAGACTTAAATTTTTTACTATTGTAATAATTCTGGCCATTATTTTGGGAGCCGCAGTTTTTTATATTATCTACTCCCATGGTCTTAATAAACATGAGTCGCAAAACAGCCAGCCAATAATAGAACCGGACAGCGAGCCGCCAGGCACGACTTCTACAATTCCTTAATTTTTCCTTAGTCCCTCGCCAAGTCCTTTTGCCAGACACGTTCGGTTTTCTCCAGCGGAAAACCTCACTCAGAACGTTTGGCCAAAAATTCCGACTTCATCGGAAACCAAGCTTTTTGTCCAAAGTTATGGTCTGGACAAAAGGATATTGGCTCGGCCGATTTTAAAAATAAAGGAAGGCGGGAACAATAGCCTAAGTCTGACCATCAGCCAGGCCTTATTTTTTAACTGCGGGCCGCTGTCCTTATTTTTCAGGACCGTCAGTTGGACCAAAAAGCCTGGTCTTTTTGACTATAAGTCAAAAAGTTTTTGGGACAACTGCCGAAGGAGTATTTTCGCTGGGAAAATACGACTGCGTCCTGACAAAATGAGACAGCGGCCTACTATAAAAAATAACGGCCTGGCGGATACTATACCGTTTCGGTTTCTTTTAGAATTGCTTCCGCCTGTCTCCTTTGCGTTTGTAGGTTGTAAATGTGGCTGTACTCGCCGTTCTTTGCCAGCAATTCCCGGTGCGTGCCGCGCTCGCGGACTTGGCCATTGACCAACAAAACAATTTCATCGCTGTCAATCACAGTCGCGAACCGGTGGGCCACGGTAATAGACGTGACGCCTTTGGAGACTTCCAAAATGGATTTCCTTATTTGCTCTTCGGTGTGGCTGTCCAAAGCCGACGTGGCTTCGTCAAAAATTAAAATATCCGGCCGCTTAATAATGGCCCGGGCAATGGCCACGCGCTGTTTTTCGCCGCCGCTGACCATAAGGCCGCGTTCGCCGACTTTGGTCATCAGGCCATCGGCCAACTTAGCAATAAACGGCTGGAGGCTGGCACGTTGCGCCGCGTCCTCCACACTTTCCACCGGCGCGGTAAAACTGCCGTATTTTATGTTATCCGCGATGGTGGTGTTAAACAAAACATTGTCCTGCAATACCAGACCAATTCTTTTATGCAAACTCTCAATCTCATATTCGGCAATCGGCCGGCCATCAATTAAAATTTCCCCGGAGGTGGGCTCATAAAAACGCAGTAATAATTTAATTATTGTGGATTTGCCGCTGCCGGTTTGGCCCACCAAAGCTAATTTTTTCCCCGGTTCAACCACAAAAGAAATATCGTTTAAAATTAGCCTAGCTTCGTTGAAGCCCTTTTCATCTTTCCCCAAAACAGTGTTCATTTGCGTCTTGCCATAATTGAAACTGACATTTTTAAATTCCACTTTGCCAATTAGTTTGTCAGCTTTAATCGCTCCCGGAATATTTTTAATAGTTATCGGCTCGTGCAAAATGCTGTTCAAACGGTCCACGGCCGCAATACCTTCCCCATATTTAGTATAGATGTCGCCAAGATCGTATAGCGGCTGGTAGACCGCAAAAGAATAAAAGTTAAATAAAATGGCGTTGCTGAACGAAAGCAAACCGCGGAAACTTAAAGCCGCGCCCCACCACAGCAAAACCACGCGCGCTAAATTTACTACGGTACCCTGGGCAAAACCCAGCCACTGGTAAGCCACGGTTTTCTTTTTTAGCCTCACGTGTTGTAAGGCGTTATCGTGGCTCAAATTATGCTCTTCCTGCTTTTCGGAAGAAAAAGCCTTGACTAATTCTATATGGCTGACAGCCTCAAAACTGGAGCCGTATAAATTTTCGTTAATCTTGTTTATTTCCACCTGGGTTTTCTTAATGCGGCGCGTGAACAGCCAGGTGACTATAAAGAACAGGGGAATAAAACCGAACAACGCCACGCCCATGCGCCACGATTTGTAAAAAACAATTGCGAACACCACGACAATGGAAAATGCGTTCTGGAAGATTTTGTCGAATAATACCTGGAACAGGGCGGTTATGTCGTCGCGGGCTTTGCTTAATTTGCGGAAGACTTCGCCGGCTTTTTCCTGGCTGTGAAAGGCCATGGGCAGCGCCAGCACATGCTGATAAGCGTGTTCCAAAACCCCAATGCCAATACGGTCCGCCACCGTGCCCACAAAATACGACTGCAAATTCTTAAAAGTGCGCGCGCCAAAGGCCACGGCTATCCAAATTAAGACTATGCCGGTCAAACTGCGGAAAAAGACTTGGGCGTTTGGGAAGCTTTGCGGCGAGCCCAAATATTTACTGATGATGGTGGCGAAAAAAAACGGCTCGGCCAGACTTAAGCTTTGGCTTAAAATGACGAAAATAAAAATCAAGGCAATTTTGCCTTTTTCTTTTTGCCAATAGTTGGAAAGAAATTTTAGGTAAGGGAACATAGTAGGCTTATTATAACAATGGTTCCCATTGTGCACAATGGGAACCATTGTGCTTCATGCCCATTGACCAATCCACGCGTTTTTGCCATAATACATCCATGAAAATCAGTTTCATTATTCCCGCCTACAATGAGGAAAACTACATTGGCAAATGCCTGGAAGCCATTCTCAACGAAACCAAAAATTTCCCCATCGAAACCGAAATTATTGTTGTCAACAACGCCAGTACTGACGGTACCAAAGCCGTGGCGCAAAATTTCCCCGGCGTAAAAATAATAGATGAGTCGCGCAAGGGCGTGGGTTTTGCCCGACAAGCCGGTTTTTTGGCCAGCACGGGAGATGACATTGCCTACATTGACGCCGACTCCCAGCTTATTCCCGGCTGGATAATTACTGCCATGAAAAAGATTGGCAAAAAAAATGTCGTAGCCGTAAGCGGGCCGGCCATATTCCGGGATTTGCCGATAGTCACGAATATTGTTATCCGCACTATTTACTACTTGGCTTATTGCTTAAAGTCGTTTGCCATCGGCGCCAACCTGATTATTAAGAGATCGGCCCTGGAAAAAATTGGCGGCATTAATACCGCATTTGAATTTTACGGCGATGATGCCGATTTAGGCAGAAGCCTTTCTAAAGTCGGGCGTGTGGTATTTACTTTTTCGCTGCCGGTTTATACTTCGGGCCGGCGCTTTAAAAAAGAAGGCCTTTTGACCATGGGTGTAAAATACCAAGTTAATTATATTTGGACCCTAATATTCAACAAACCATTGACTAAAACCCACATTGATGTCAGACCACAGGCCGCCGCGCCGGAGCCCAATAAAACTAATTTAAACAAACTCAACAATTTTTTGCTCGGTGCCAAGGCTTTAATGGCCGCGGCTGTCCTGGTATTTTTGTTCCATTCCCCGGCCGGCACGGTTATGGCGGCCAGGGCCGACAACCAGGTAGACCACGTTTTTTCCTACACCAAAACCACAATTAGAAAAATCCACTTCCACCATTATCACAAACCCCTGACTTATGGACAAGGCGTTATACCTGACTTTTGACGACGGCCCCAACGAGCCGTACACCTCGCAAATTTTGGATATTTTAAAAACTTTTGGCGCCAGGGCCACTTTTTTTGTCTGCGGAGAAAACATAGAACGCCACCCCCAAAGCTTAAAAAATATCTATGATGCCGGACACGCCATAGGTAATCATTCTTTTTCGCATAACATCAAACACGTACTGTTAGCCGGCCAAATTTTAAAAGACGAAATTATGCGCACCAACCGTCATATTAAAATGTATACCGGCGTGGATAACCATTTGTACCGGTCGCCCTGGGGCCTTTGTATGCCATGGCTTAAACCATGGCTTAAACAAAATGGCTTTTTTACCTACCACTGGAATATAATGGCTTTTGACTGGTCACAGCCGCCTGCCAATTTCATAGCGGACCACATTATTAAAAGAGCTTTTCCCGGCGCCATTGTATTGCTCCACGATGGCCACGAAAATATTGGCACCGACCGCAGGCAAACCGTGAAAGCCCTGTCGGCTGTCCTCGGGGAACTAGCCGGACAAGGTTACAGCTTCCACTCCCTAGATAACAATATTTTCCATCCGCACAAAATAATAAAAGACTTTGCCGCAGACTTGTATCTTAGCCTGAAATATTATATATAGTGTTATACTATATGTAGATGAAAAAATACCTGGCGACGTATAAAATTATCCTCAAACATCTTAAGCAGGTGGCGATGGCCAACAGCCTCACGCTGGTTAACGCTATTTTTTTCGTGGTCACTGTTTTGCTGATTGTTTTCGGCGAAACGCATGAGGCCCTGTTTTTAGCCATCGTTTTGGTATTGAACATAGTCATCGGCATTGTCCAGGATTTGCGCGCCAAAGTGGCTTTGGAGCAATTGCAAATTTTAATGGCGCCCAAAATTTTGCGACTAAAGGACGGCGGCGAGGAAACTATAGGCCTTAACGATGTCCGCGCCGGCGACAAATTAAAAATTTCCCTGGGCGACCAGATTGCCGCGGACGGCGAGCTGGAACAAATCCACGGCCTGGAAGTTAACGAAGCCCTGTTAACCGGCGAGTCCGGCAACATCCACAAGCAGCAGCATGCCAAAGTTTTAGCCGGCAGCATTGTTACGGCCGGCTCCGGCATTATGGTGGTCCATAAAATTCCGCGCGAAAGCTACGTCAGCAAGATGACGGAAAAAATCAAACAATACACGGTCAACTTAAGCCCAATTCAGCAGACGCTGAACAAATTTATTAAATACATGTCTTATGTCCTGCTGGCTGTGGTTATTTATATTATTTTCCACGGGTTGCAGGTCCACGAACTTTTGGTTTTGATAGTCAAGGATATTGCCGCCCTAACCAGTACCCTGGTGCCGCAGGGGCTGATTTTGGCCACCACCTTATTTTTTGCCTACGGCGCCATTAAAATGTTTAAACGCCAGGTGCTGCTGCAGGAAATTAATGCCACCGAAAAACTGGGCCGCATAAAAAACCTCTGCGTGGATAAAACCGGCACGCTGACGGAAAACAAACCGGTGATGGATTTTATGGTCCAGTACCAGGGCGATGGCCAATTGGACAAACTTTTAACCGAGCAGCTTATAGCCGGCTACATTAAAGCCAATGAGGACAGGTCCGAAACCATGAACGCCATTTTAGGGTCGCTTCCCCACCCGTTTGCCGGCGCCGTGGCCGCCTCGGTCCCGTTTTCTTCCACCCGCAAATACGGCGCGGCGTCCTTGCGCCTGGACGGCCAAATTTATCACGCGGTAGTGGGCGCGCCCGACATGCTGGCCGCGAAAGTTTACGACCCCAAACAGCGGCAGTGGCTGGAACATTTAACCGATTACCATTCTAAAAACGCCAAACGCCTGGTTTTACTGGCGCTGGCTGATGTTGCCCCGTCTGAAAATTTACCGGCTGGCATGGTTTTGCGGCCCGCCGCCCTGTTTGTCTTGCAAAATCCCCTGCGCCAGGGCACCAGGGACATTATTGATTTTTTCCAAAACCGCAAAGTCAGCATCCGAGTCATTTCCGGCGATAACCCCCAAACCGTTCAGGCCATTGCCGCGCGGGCCGGCATTAAGGGCAGCGACATGATAATTACCGGCGCGGAAATGGAAAAATGGGATGAGGAAGCCTGGAGCGAGCGGGTGCCGGCTTACCACTTGTTCGCGCGCATCAGCCCGGAGCAAAAAGAAAAAATTATTGAGCATTTAAAAACCGTGGGTTACACGGCCATGGTCGGCGACGGCGCCAACGACGCGCTGGCCATCAAAAAGGCCGACCTGGGTATTGCCATGTTCGATGGCGCGGCCGCCACGCGCCAAATTGCGCAAATTGTTTTGATGAACAACAGTTTTGCCGCCCTGCCCGCGGGCGTGGATTTGGCCGGCACTATTATTACCAACATAGAGCTGGTGGCCGGCGTGTTCTTTAACAAAGTTGTGGCGGGTTTATTATTATTTGTACTGCTGGCTGTTTTTGGCTACACCTACCCGCTGTCACCGCGCAATACCACCATTATTAATTATTTTGTTGTTTGGTTGCCGCTGTTTTACTGGACGCTGTGGCCGGCGCGGCAGGAAGGCCGGCACGTGGACAGGTCTTTTGTGCGCCGCGTAGCGCCATTCGCCCTTATTATGGGCATTCTTACGGCTATATCCGCGGTGATTATTTTTATGATAGGCCCGGCCGCGCTGAAATTTTCCGACTCTAATATTTTAGTGGTCATTAATCAGATGATTTTGGGCTACTGGTTTTTTGTGCTCACGCCCATTGCCTACGGCATAAAAACCCACAAACACCAAAAACACATTCTGTGGTTTTTGGCCGGCCTGGGCACCGCGTTTTTGCTGTGGGTGATGTTTAACGACGACCTCTCGCCCTTCTTTGACCTCCACAAACCCGCCCTGCTGCCGCTGCTGTTAACCCTAAGCATCACTTTCTTCTTTGGCTTAACGCAAATGTGGATTACCAAAAAATATTTTTATAAAAGGAGCCTGGAAAAATAAAAACCCCCGGCGACCACAAGGGGCGGCGGACAATTTTCCATCGCAAAAATTTGCTTTTTATTATACCGAATTCCACCCTTATTGTCAACAGTTGACAATTCCTCAATATTTATGCTATATTTATTGCACTTGCCCTAGAGGTTTTTGGGCATTTTAAATTGATTACCTATGAAACGAGACAACATTCGTAACATTGCCATTATCGCCCACGTTGACCATGGTAAAACCACTTTGGTAGATGCCATGCTTAAACAGACGCAAACCGTAAAAGACAACGCCGAGGTCAAGGATTTAATTATGGACAGCATGGACTTGGAACGCGAACGCGGCATTACCATTCGCGCCAAAAATGCCAGCTTAATTTATAACGGCACCAAAATTAATATTGTAGATACTCCCGGCCACGCCGACTTTGGCGGCGAAGTCGAACGTACGCTGCGCATGGCGGACGGGGTTTTGTTATTGGTGGATGCCAAAGAAGGCCCCATGCCACAAACCAAATTCGTGTTAAAAAAAGCTTTGGAACTGGGCCTTAAGGCTATTGTGGTCATTAATAAAGTAGATAAAGACGGCAGCGATTCCGAGCACACTATTAACCATACTTTTGATTTGTTCGTAAAGCTTAACGCTACTGACGAGCAGCTGGACTTCCCAATTATTTACGCTTCCGGCGTTAAGGGTTTGGCCGACACTAATTTGGAAACTTTAAAAACCAAGATTGCCACAGGCGCCGAACCGGACGTAACTCCCCTGTTTGAAAGCATCATCAAAAATATCCCGGCGCCGGACGTAAAACCCGAAGACCCTTTTGCTATGCTGGTTTTGGCATTGGTGTACGATAACTACAAAGGCAAACTGGGTATTGGCAAAATTGTCTCCGGCAGCGTTAAAAAAGGCCAAAATATTTTGCGCGTTAAACCGGACGGCAGCAAAACCCCAAGCAAAGCTTCTTCCCTGCAAATGTATATTGGCCTAAAACCTGCGGACGTGGAAAACGCTGAAGCCGGCGACATTGTAGCCATTGCGGGCTTTGATGACATCTCTATTGGCGAAACCATTACCGATCCGGTCAACCCCATCCATTTGGAACCGGTGGAAATTGAACCGCCGACCATTAAAATGACCTTTGGCGTCAATACTTCCCCGTTTGCCGGCAAAGAAGGTAAATTTGTAACCTCCCGACAATTGAGAGATAGATTACTAAAAGAACTTGAAGTAAATGTCGCCCTCAAAGTAGAGAGTATGGATGGCGCGCCTCTGTCCGCCGTAGCTTCCAGCGGAGGCGGAGAAAGCTTTTTGGTTTCCGGCCGCGGCGAACTGCATCTGGGAATTTTGGTGGAAACCATGCGCCGCGAAGGTTTTGAATTACAGGTCAGCCAGCCCCAGGTTATTTACCATGAAAAAGATGGCGTGAAAATGGAACCTTACGAGGTTACCACCATTAACGTGCCCAGCGAATACCAGGGTTCGGTGATAGAAGAAATGGGCAAACGCGGCGGAGAATTACAGCATATGGACAGTTCCAGCAACAACGAACTGCACGCGGAATATTTAATTCCTACCAGAGGATTAATTGGCTTAAAAAACTTACTGCTTACGCGTACCCGCGGCACGGTAATAATGAACAATTTGTTTGATAGCTATAAGCCCGTGCACGACATAGACACCCACGTCAACGACCATGGTTCGTTAATTTCTTCCGAAACCGGCGTCAGTAACGCTTATGGTTTGAACAACGCCCAGGAACGCGGCATTTTGTTTATCGGCCCGGCGGTGGATGTTTATGAAGGTATGGTAGTTGGCAGGAACGCGCTGGACAGCGACATAGAATTAAATGTTTGCAAGACCAAAAAGTTAACCAACATCCGTAGCAGCGGCACCGATGAAGCTATTATATTAACTCCCGCCCGCCCGGTGGAACTGGACTTTGCCCTGGAATATATTGGCCCGGACGAACTGGTGGAAGTTACGCCAAAATCCATTCGCATTCGTAAGAAAGTCTTAAACGCCACCGAAAGAAAGCGTTCCGAAAGAAAATAACCAAATATTGCGACACGGGGAGACCTTTTTGTCAAAATGAGTGAATTAAGCTTTTACTTAATTCGCCTACATCACCAAAAAGATCCCCTCCGCCAAACCAAAACCCCGCCGAATGGCGGGGTTTTATTATTATGTTTTGTGTTATAATAAAAGCGTCTAACCAACACTAATGAAACCCAAATCAAAAAGGCAAAAGCTGTTATTTATCGGCTTAATAATTGTAGATTTAATCCTGCTAATAATTGTGGCGGGACAAATTTGGCATTGGACGCCCAACTTCCAGCTGTTTAACCCGGCCGGCCCGGTGGCAGCAGGACAAAAGCGGCTAATTATCACGGCCATTGGTATAATGCTAATTGCCGTTATTCCCATTTTGGGTGCCGCATTCTACGTAATGTTTAAATACCGCGAAGGCAAGGAGCAAAAATATGATCCCGAATGGAGTATGCGAAATTCCAAATGGCAAATTGTGGGCTGGGTATTTTTAACTATAATTATAATTTGTCTGGCTGTGGTAGGTTATAACGGCGCGCAAAACCTGGACCCTTACAAAGCCATTGCCTCAAGCAATCCCCCGTTGACTATAGAAGTAGTGGCCCTGCAGTGGAAGTGGCTGTTTATTTATCCGCAGCAAAATATTGCCACCGTAAATTTTATAGAATTCCCGGTCAACACGCCGGTACATTTTGAACTCACGGCCGACGGCCCCATGAGCGCTTTTTGGATTCCACAATTAGGCAGCCAAATTTACGCCATGGCCGCCATGCAAACCCAGCTGAATTTAATGGCCTCAAAGCCCGGGGACTACAACGGTTTGGATACGGAAATAAACGGCCAGGGCTATGCCGGCATGAAGTTTATTGCCAGGGCCGGGTCGCAGGCGGATTTTAACAATTGGGCTCAATCGGTGCAGGCAGGTAACAATTCCCTGGACGAATCCGTGTATAATAAATTATCAGCGCCCAGTCAAAATAATCCCGCGGCATTTTATTCTTCTGTAGATAGCCAACTTTATAACGGCATTATTATTAAATACATGAACCCGCCAGGTGTAAATATGGATAATTAATTATGCATTTTCTTTTTGGCAATTTAACTTTAACCGACTTACCGCACGAATGGTTTACCATCGCGGGCAGCGCCACTATAATTTTGGGCGGCTTGCTTGTGGCCGCCTTCATAACCTATTACAAGCGCTGGACCTGGCTGTGGAAGGAATGGCTGACATCCACCGACCCCAAACGCATTGGCATAATGTATATTATAGTGGCCGGCTTAATGCTGTTTCGCGGGGCTTTGGACGCTGCTATGATATGGCTGCAGCAGTCGCTCTCGGTAGGCGCCTCGCAGGGCTATTTAACGCCCGCGCACTTCCAGCAAATTTTTAGCGCCCACGGCGACATTATGGTGTTTTTCGCCACCATGGGTTTTTTGTTCGGTTTGATAAATATTATCGTACCCTTGCAAATTGGGGCGCGTGATCTGGCTTTTCCCTTTTTAAATAATTTAGGATTTTGGCTGTATGTTGCCGGCGCCATTTTAATAAACATGTTCTTTTTGTTTGGCGGCCAGTTTGCCGCGGCCGGCTGGCTTAGCGTGCCGCCGCTTTCCGAACTGGCTTACAGCCCCGGCACGGGCGTGGATTACTGGATATGGAGTTTGCAAATTTCCGGCCTGGGCACATTATTGGGCGGATTGAATTTTATTGTCACCATTTTTAAGATGCGTGCGCCGGGAATGACCTTAAAACGCCTGCCCATGTTTGTGTGGGCTTCGCTCTGCGGCATGATCCTAGTAGTTTCCGTGTTTCCGGTGCTAGCCATCACTATATTTTTGTTATGGCTGGACAGGTTCTTTGGCTTTCATTTTTTTACTTCTACCATGGGCGGCAACCCCATGATGTATATTTCTTTAATTTGGATGTGGGGCCACCCCGAAGTTTATTTTTTAATTTTGCCGTCATACGGAATTT
>CAIVSE010000091.1 GCA_903908535.1 Candidatus Doudnabacteria bacterium | reverse complement strand
ATTGATGTCCATTCTTCAATTATGGCGGCTCGCGCGTTTTCATCCCAGCCCATGTTTAAGGGTTTCAGTCCCTGTTTTGGGGTATCATCTTCCGCTGGAATAATGTGCTCGGGGAGGTATCATCTTCCATTGTACAAGACTAGCACTTGACACGTGTGAGTGCTAATAGTATTATATTCACAGATGCGCGGATGGCACGGATAGAAATGCATTAAACATTACTTTTTATGGCATCGGAACAACAAATAACTAAACAAATAAGTAATAGACAGGCTAAGATTTTAGCCGCAATTGTTAAGGAAAACTGCGAAAGCGGCCAGCCCGTGGCCAGCCAGGATATTGTGGATAAATACCAGTTTGGCGTCAGTCCGGCCACCATCCGCAACGAAATGGGCTGTTTGGAAAAGCTGGATTATATTACCCAGCCGCATACCAGCGCCGGGCGCGTGCCCACGGACAAAGGCTTCCGCTATTTCGTTAACCAGCTAATGGACAAAGTCCGCCTGACCTTAAAGGACCAGGATAGGCTTAAAACCGACTTAATGAAGCTGCAGATGGCCAATGCCGAAATTAGCCGCCGCTTGGCAAAGTTGGTTTCCGAATATTCCCAGCAGGCCAGCTTCGCCCTATTTCCGGAAGAGGTTTCCACTGTGGGTCTCTCCAACTTGCTAAGCAATCCGGCTTTACCGGCCGAAGACGCCAAGGAAATTGCCCAGTTTTTTGACAACATCGACGAATATTCCCAAAAAATGATTGCCGATTACGGCAGCCACGGCGCCGAGGCCATGATTGGCAAAGAAATCCAGCTTTCTAAAACCTCTGACTACTCCATGATCGTTTCCGGATTGCAATTACCATCCGGCAAAAAAGGCGTCATTGGCTTAATTGGCCCCAAAAGTATGAAATACGAAAAGAACCTTTCACTAATAGAGTATGTGGCTAAACTTTTGGGCGGCAGCAGCGCGGTAATATTAATGTTTATGTTAATTAAATAGTTATGGACGAAAATACCGGTCAGGACAGCATCAATAATAGTGGTGACCCATTGCAAAAAGACTTAGAGGATGCAATCAATCAGGCCCAGACTAACTTAGACGGTTGGAAGCGGACGGCGGCAGATTTTGAAAACTACAAGCGCCGCAAGGAAGCGGAAAACAAGGAGTTGGTGGAATTTGCCAAAGAGGTCACAGTAACAAGATTACTGCCAATTCTGGATTCGTTGGAACAAGCTTTAAAGCATATGCCGGAAGCCGGCGCAAAAGGATTCGCGGATAAATACCAAAATTGGCAAACCGGGGTAAACGGGATTGTGCTACAGCTGGACAAGACTTTGGGGGAACTGGGCGTAAAAAAAATTGAAGCCGTGGGCAAAAAGTTTGACCCCAATTTTCACGAAGCGGTCCGGGAAGTGGAAAGTGAAGCGCCGGACGGCATGGTTGTGGACGAATTGCAGACTGGATTTGAACTAAACGGAAAAGTCATTCGCCCTTCGCAAGTCGTTATAAGCAAGAAACAATAATTGGAGAATAAATATGAAAATCAGCAACATGTTCGTGGTGCGGGAAATAATGGAGATGGAAGATAAGGCCAAAAGCATTAAGGTTTTAGATGATGATAATTGTGTGATTATAGACAAGGCCCTGAACAAGAATAAAATTATTTTGCATATGAAGCGGGCCAGCGACGACAGCACGGGGAATGTCTTTGTGTATTTAAAGGACGAGTTCCACGATAAATTTTTAATTTCCAAACAATTGCTGGCCAGCAAAGCGGTAGTGGGATTAACACTCAAGCAGTTTAAGGAATTTAATATAGAGAAATTATAAATTATTAATAGGGTGTTTATGGAAAGCCAAAAAACCATTGTCAATTTTGAAGACGCGCCGGTAAGGCGTGTCTGGGATGATAAATCCGAAAAATGGTTTTT
>CAIVSE010000090.1 GCA_903908535.1 Candidatus Doudnabacteria bacterium | reverse complement strand
TGAGTTTGTTGGTGGAAGGGTCAAACTGCGCCCGGCCGGCTTCGGCGGAATTGACGCTGCCGGCCACGAATCCGCCTGCGCCCAGGGGAATAAACGCCGTTAGGGTACCGGCGGTAAAATCATCCGTGGTATTGGTTAAAGTAAAAACCGCGGTATAAAGCGTCGGCTTGCCGACCTCGGGCGGCATCTGTCCGCTTTGGTAATTTAAAGCCGCGGCAAGGCTCACAGGCCCGGCGACTTTTAATGTGAGCTCGTTGCCCGGGAAATAGGCATCGTACTCGTTGGATTTAATTTTAATGTCGCTGACTACGGTTAAATTTTTGGACGAATCGCGCGTGGCCGGATTTTTCAATCTGACGGAAAAATTCACCTGGCCGGAATCATTTGGATTTAAGCTGGCCAAATTGGACACGGAGGAAGCGTTCCACAAAATTGTGTTGTTGCTTACCTGTCCGCCTTCGGCCTGCACAGTACCAAAATCCACGGCTTTGGAATTTAAAGTTAAAATGATATTGACGCCGTTAGCCACCACGCTGGAATTATTCTGGTATTTGATGTTAAATGTCAGGGTGCCGCCGGGCTTAACCACATCGCCGCCGTTTAAGTTGGCCACTTCCTGGCTCACGAGCAGAGGCAATGTCGCCAAAGTGGTTGTGAACTGACCACTGTTTTGGGTAAAGTACTGGCCGTCCTGCCCCAAAATTAAAAAGTCAGCGGACACGGTTTTGCTTTCGCCGGGATTTGCCGAAGCAAAAGAGCCCTGGATGGAAATCGTTCCCGATGCCCCGGGAGCCAGGCTGTCCACGTTCCAAATGTTGTTGTTTGAGTCCGGCGGCGGCTGGGCCGTGGCAAAAGAAAAACCGTCCGGAAAATTCAGCTGCACGCGCGCGCCGGAAATGGCGTTTTGCGAATTATTCTGGTACCTTACGGTGTAAACCACGATTTGCGCGTTGTTGGTGGTAGCCGGGCCGCCGATGTCCAGCGTTACGTCCGAAGCGGTCAGGCGGATAGTTACCGTTTGTTGCTTGATGAATTCGGAATTAAAATTGCTGTATTTGTAATGCAGCTTAATTAAAAGGTCTTTGGTATCGTTGACGTTACCGGCCACCTGGGTCTTTACTATAACCACCGCGTTTTGACCCGGCGTCAAATCGGGAACCGCAAACTGTGTGCCGGACAAATTTTGCGGATTGGGGCTGCTGCTCACAAACGTCACTCCATCGGCATAGGTGAGCTCCAAAGACAGGCCGATAAGCTGCTGACTGTCGTCGTTCTCCACTTTAATTTTATAAACCGCCTGGCCGCCGGCCGGCGCGGTTTGGGGCACATCCACGGAAATATTAACGTTGGCATCTTTGGGGGCTAGGGCCGGAGTTTTTCGGAAGGCGAAATACGAAAGCACGCCGATAATAACTGCGCCAATGACTATTGCCCAAATGTACCAGCGGTTTTCGTGATAAAATCCTCCCAAGCCGCCGGAGCGGGGCGGGACTGAAATCACCTGCGGCGCTAATGGCGCGGCGCTCTGGCCCAAAGTTTTCTGCACACAGGGTGCGCCGTCGGTTTTAGGGGTTTGATTGTTGGCGG
>CAIVSE010000089.1 GCA_903908535.1 Candidatus Doudnabacteria bacterium | reverse complement strand
TAACGTCAATGTAGGTTTCGCCCAATATTTTGGCGCCTTTAACAACGCCTATAGGTGGTGTTTGCCGTCCGCTTTGCCAAAACATTACGCCCGCGGCCGTTACTACCAAAACGGCCAGCGAAATAAAAACGTATTTTTGCATGGAAAGTAATTTAATGTTTCTAAACTCTGTTTTTATTTTATAACGGAACCGGCCGGTTTGCAAGCCCTGGCCGCGCTTGACAAATTTTTTGGGTTCCTGTATTATTCAAACATACGTTTGAATGTTTTTAAATATGAACCAAATTGCCATAAAACGCAAAGCTTTAACCCGCGATTTGGCCCAAAAAGCCAAAATTTTGGCTTTGGCAGGTGACGAAGCCAGAATCCGTATTCTCTGCACTCTGTTTGAATACAAAAATGTCTGTGTTGGCGACATTGCCAATACTTTGGGTATGAGCCTGGCCGCCGTTTCGCACCATTTGCAGCTGCTTTCGGAAAGCGAGCTCGTGGTTACCAAACGCGAGGGCAAAAACATTTGTTATTCGTTAAATAAACAACCATTAATGAAATACATAAGGCAATTTATTTGCCATAGGAGCTAATTATATGAACAATCATAGTGTTACCGTGTATTCCACCCCAAGCTGCCCGTACTGCGTATATTCCAAACAATATTTTGACAGCAAAGGGGTGCAATATAAGGATGTCGACGTAAGCCGCGACCACGCGGCGGCCATGGAAATGGTAAAAAAAAGCGGCCAAATGGGCGTGCCTGTAATCGACATTGACGGCAAAATTATTGTTGGTTTCCAGCCGAACGTGTTTGCAAAATTACTGGAATAGGTGGTAATGCGCCACCACCAAAAGGTAGAGCAATGCCAGCACGAAGAATACGGCCAAGCCCCAGCCGATAGCTTTATTGGCTCCTAAGTGGGGTGATAATGCCGCTATAACCAGCATATAGGGAACCCACGAAACCAGCGTTCCCACCAGCACGAACATTGAGTGTTTGCTTACGGCTAACCCGCCGCCCTTGGATTGGCCGATAAAAATATAGGATACCAAAGTAAACACGGGCATCAAAGTAGCAAAACCCGACCACAGCCGAAGTCCGCTTTCTTCTAGAGGATAATTTTTTGGCGTTTGAGGGTAACATTAATTACGGCGGTAATGATGATAGAAATTACAATCGCACCAACAATATCTACTGGGTGGTGGATACCAGCTAACACACGTGAGGTACCTACAATGAGAGCGATTAGCCACAAAATAGCACTGATTTTTTTGTTATAGAGCCATACCACGGAAGCTATAGCACCGGTAAGCAGAGTATGGTCGGACGGGAAGCCATTGTCGGCGGCGTGGGGAATAAGCGGGACAAAATTATTGACCACGAAAGGCCGGGGGTCAAAATAAACATGTGCGGCAGCCTTGGATACTAAATAAATACAGGGCAGCGCCACTATGGTTAATATGGCCAAGCCTTTTTTTCTGCTATTTGAGATAGAAAAAAAGTAGACGGCATATATACCCACCGCAAATAAGTAAAGATATTTGGCGGCAAAAATTATTAGGGAATTAAGCATAGCCGATTTGGGTTAATATTAGCAAAAAATCGCATTTAGGGCGATGTTAAACAGTTTGGAGTAGTTGGGTGAAGCGGTTGCACTCCATTAGCTTATTTTTTGTAAATAAATTTGCTTAGGCCCCAAAAAAATACCCCTAGACCTGCCATCCAAATCCCTATGCCTACCGGGGATGCCCAGGAAAAGATTGATGATATATTCATAAATTATTATTTTAAACCTTTAAATGCTAAAGACAGAAGCACGATAGTTAATGCGTTAAGTACTACTAATACTAATGCTGTTTGCAAGCGCGATGGAAGGGGATGCCATGCAATATAAACCGTGTAGATTATGGCGACAATCGCCGCACCAATAAAATTTCCTTTTACCATATTTTTAAAGTTTGATCAATTTCCGTCCGCCTAAGGCGGACGGATCCGCCTTTAGCGGGGAATATCGCGACCTTTATTGCCTGATTACCAAACAAATGGAATAAGTCTGTTAGTTTGCTGCCTGTACGCCGCATGAGATTCCGGAAACCTCATGGCCATAAGTTTGTCCTCGCTTTTCGTTCTTAAGGCCATGGCGATGAACGCGAATACAAAGCCTAAATAAGAGATGGCGTAACCAAGCGTCATGACCGTGCCCAGCATGGCCAAAAGCATACCGCTGTAAATGGGGTGGCGGACTAAGGCGTATGGGCCGCTTTGAACCAGTTCGTGTCCTTCTTTAATAGTCATAATATTTGACCAGTTGCGGCCTATGGTCAACCGCGCCCAAATGGCAAAGACTACGCCGATTAAATCCAGCAGCAGACCCAGCCACGATAAGGCTTGGGATTGCGATGTCAGCCGCAGGCCAAAAATTGGCCCCAGGTGGTAGCCTTCAAAGACTAAAACAAAGCCGGCTAAAATGAGCAACCAGATTAGAATTTGTCTGGGTCGGTCCGGGCGGCTTATCGTCTGTTTGCTGGAAAGCCGGCTAAAACCCCAGACCAAAAATAAGACTATCCAAGAATAATAAGCCAGGAGCGTGTAAATGGAAGGTGTTTGTGCCATAGGTTTTATGCTTCCATTAAAGGGACGTTTATCCGGTTAATTCCTTATTAATTCTTTTAGTCCCACGCGCCGGCCGTACTCCATGGAGCCGTAACGGAAGGCCCGCACGGCAAACCACACAGAAACACAGGCGCTTAAAATTAAGACTGCCAGTGCCGCGAATGCTTCCCCAACAGACAGGCTGCCAACCGCATTGCGTAGTAATGTGGTAGTGGGAGCGGTCAGCGGAAAATAGGTAAATACGGTAACAACTAAAGCATGCGGCGAACTAATTACGCTGGTTATAGCGTAGATTGGAACAAAATTCCAAATTATGGCAATGCCCATAAACCGGCTGGCATCATTACCGCCCGGAAACAGCGCGCCCAAACCGACCACAAACCCAATGTACATAACGAGTCCAACAATAAAGAACAGCGCGGCAAACATTACTGCAATCGGATTTATAGGAATACTGCTAAGCGTTAAGCCTGCAGGCAAGCCAAAGTGGCTGGGAAAAAAAACATAAGCTAAAATTAACGGTATGGTCAGGACAGCAATCTGAACCAGCCCTAAAATCATTAGCGAGATAATTTTGCCCAAAATAAGCGTCCGCGCCTTAATTGAGGTTAACAGTATCTCCGCCGTTTTATTGGCTTTTTCTTCGGACGTGCTGGAAATCATGGTATAGGAAAGCAGAACAACAACTAAAAAGAATATGGCGGCGAATATTCCGGGAGCAATGGCATTGGTGAGGTCGTTAATTTCCGCACCGTTTTTGTAAGTGATGGCGGTTACACCCGGACTTTTTTCCAAAATTTGTACAGCTTGGGAATTTCCCGTGGCCGAACTTACGTCCTTAGCCACGCTCTGCTGCAGCAGGCTGATGGCTGCGTCGTTATATGGTGAAGAGATGCTTATACCCTGATCTTGGGCGTAGACCTGGATGCCGCTTAATTCCGGATTTTGCGGGTAATAAAAGAACGCTCCAAGTTGGCCGCTTTTTACGGCGGCAATACCGGCATCTTTGTTTGGTTCAGTACCAATGTGTTGCGCGGCCAGCAACTGGCTGTTAATTAGCCCGGAATCATCTAACACCGCAACTTTCGCGCTTTGCGAATAATTTTGGTCCTGGGTTTGCGCATTTTTTTGCGCGCTCTGTATGGAAAGTTTTTCTATGCCTAACACGGCCAGAATAATTATGACCGGAGCAATGGAGGCATACCAAAAACTCTTTTTCTTCAGGGCGCGGAAGACTTCAAAATTTATAATATTCCACATAGGTTATTTGTATAAAGATAGAAAAATTTCGTTTAAAGTCGGGCGTCGGACATCAAAGGCCGTGACGTGCAAATCGGGACTGTTAGCCAGGAATTTAAATATCTCATCTACCGCAACGCCTTTTTGCCAGGCCAGTTCCGCGTAATGCGGCAATTGTTTGGTAATGCCGTACAGCCGTTCATTAATAGGCAATTGTCCGCTATAGGCCAGCGCAATTACCGTGGCGCCAAATTGATTTTTTACTTCATCCACCGTACCATACAAAGCGCGGTGGCCGTCCTTCAGCAGGACAATACGATCACAAAGTTGCTCCACTTCTTCCATACGGTGAGTGACTAACATAACCGTGGCGCCTTTGGCGCGCTGTTCCTGGATAATATCCATTAATAGTGAACGGTTAACCGGATCCAATGCTTCGGTTGGCTCGTCTAAAATCATTAAAGATGGTTCGTGGACAATGGTGGCGCCCAGCTGGACTTTTTGTTGCTGGCCATTAGAAAGGCTGGATAGCCGCTCATGCGCTTTGTCAGCAATTCCCACGCGTTCAAGATAGGCCTTCGAGCGTTTTGTGGCTTCATCCCGGCTTAAGCCATGCATCACAGCCAGGTAGACCATGGTATCCAAAACGGGTTCGTTGCGATACAAACCGCGCTGTTCCGGCAAATATCCAACCGTAGCCGCCATAGCTGGACTGTAGCGCTTACCATTTACCGACAGTGTGCCGCTGGTGGGTTCCAACAAAGAAAGCAGTGTGCGAATGGTCGTCGTCTTCCCCGCGCCATTAGCGCCCAGCAAACCAAAAACCTCTCCCTGATTAACGTTAAAAGAAAGGTCTTTAATAACCTCTTTAGGACCAAAACTCATGGCAAACGATTGGATGTCTACAACAGGGAAATCCATATATACAGTATATACCTATACGCTCGAATTTTATATTCAAAATTTATTATAGCATTTATGACGTTATAAACGAATTAAGTCACTCCGGCTGTTTTTTATATTTTGATTCTGTTTCGTCTATTGAGGATGGCCTGGACAGAAGGGCTTACAGACTTATCCGTGCGATGAGGGCAACCGAGCCAGCAGCACGGACGGCGCATGCCTTCCTCATATGCATAATGTTATTAAAAATTATTGAAACAAATGTAGCTTATCAACCACTGTTAAAAAGATTAAAGCCAAAACAAAAAAGACCACAAGACCCCAGACAATGGCTTTATTACTGCCAATCTTTGGGGCTAAAATGGCTATGGTCATCATATACGGCACCCAGGACACCAGCGTCCCAATTAAAACAAATTTGGAGTGCTGGCTAACTGCCAGTCCGCCGCTAGCATTTCCGATAAAAAAATAGGATACCAAAGTAAAAACCGGCATTAGGGTGGCCAGGCCCGACCACAGCCGAAAACCGCTTTCTTCCAAGGCGACAATAATCACGGTAAAGATTCCGCCGGTAATAAAATAAAGGAAAAATTCTTTTAAAGTCATAAATTAATTATAACACACCATTTTATGTTACAATGCCTATATGACAATATATAACTGGTTGATAGTAATTTTTTGGCTGGTGTTTGTGGGGTATTGGGTAGTTTCGGTGGTGGCCATGTTCCAAATTCCGGCTTTGCGCCAGGCCATTTTCCCCCATAACAGCATGGTATTGTTTTTAGGCACCATTCTGTGCGGCTTAGGTAATAGTTTTTGTGGTGGTGACCATAATGTTTGTGGTTCGCGTCCACACCGAAGAAAAATTTATGATGCAGTTGTTCCCGCAGCAGTACCCGGAATACAAAAAGCGCACTAAAGCGCTGGTGCCATTTGTCTGGTAATTTATATATAAAAAAATTAACAAAACAAAAATGTCCAAAAACAATGTCATAGAGATCCCCGAACCCAAGCTGGCCCGGTTTTTGTTTGCCAATACCCGTTTTGCCTGGTTTTGGCTGGTGGTCCGGCTGTATGTGGGCTGGCAATGGCTGCACGCCGGCTGGGAAAAATTACACAGCGCGGCCTGGGCCGGCAGCGCGGCCGGCACGGCGCTGAAAGGCTTTTTAACGGGCGCCCTGCAAAAAACCGTGGGCGCCAACCCGGACGTGGCCTCGTGGTACGCCAACTTCCTCGCGCACGCGGTGGTGCCGCACGCCTGGCTGTTTTCCTACATCATCACTTTCGGCGAACTGCTGGTGGGCATTGCCATCATCCTCGGCGCCTTTACCGGCATTGCCGCTTTCTTTGGCGCCTTCATGAATTTAAATTATTTGTTTGCCGGGACCTTAAGCATCAACCCTTTGCTGCTGCTAATAGAATTATTTTTGATTTTAGCCTGGCGCACGGCCGGCTGGTGGGGGCTGGACCGTTATGTCTTGCCGGAACTGGGTACGCCGTGGCAGGAGGGAAAAATTTTTAAAAAATAAAAATGAATATAACTTCCGCGCGGTTTATTAAAGGCATTGTGGAAGAAGATGATCTGCTGGCGGACGGCACGCCGCAGGTGGCGTTTGTCGGGCGCTCCAATGTGGGCAAATCCAGCGTTATTAATTCTTTGGCCAACCAAAAAGGTTTGGCGCATACCAGTTCGTATCCCGGCCACACCCAGGAAATAAATATTTTTTTGATCAACAAGTTAGTCTATCTTGTGGATTTGCCCGGCTACGGTTTTGCCAAGGCGGACAAACAAACCCAAAAACGGCTCCAGCAATTAATTTACTGGTATCTTTTAGGCAGCGATTACGAACAAAAAAAAGTGGCATTGATAATAGACGCCGTGGTCGGCTTTACAGACACAGACTTACAGATGCTAAGCAGCCTGGAAGATGCCGGTAAAGACGTAGTCATAGTGGCTAATAAAGTGGATAAACTTAAGCCGTCTGAATATCGTAAACAATTGGAAAAAATTACCGACCAGGCCGGGGACTACAAAGTTATTGCCTACTCCGCGGAAAAACGGATTGGGGTAGGGGAGCTGGTGAAACAGGTTTTGGTATAAAATAAACCCCGCATTGATTTTCGTCTTTGCGGGTTTTGTGACTTACGACGTTATTTTCCTGTACCTGTTTATGGCCAGCGGCATAAAGACAGCCAATAGTCCGGCAATCCAAACCAGCGACCACCAGGCGTTATTGCCCACGGGCGTGCCCACGCACAGGGCGCGTACCGTGTTGGCAATGTAGCTAATGGGGTTGTGGCTGGCAAAGGCCCGCAGCCAGCTGGAAGTTAAAGAGGCGGTGGGCACAAAAATAGAACTGGCAAAGGCCAGGGGGAAGACCCAAACGAACCCCGCGCTCTGGGCAGTCTCCACGTCTTTTACGGCCAAGCCGATGGTGGCGGAAACCCAGGAAAAAGCAAAGCCAAACAGCAGGGTTAATATGACGGCCAAAATATAGTTGCCAAAGCCGTGCTCAATGCGGAAGCCGATGATATAACCGACCAGCGTCATAATGACAATGACAAAAAAGTTGCGGATGGTTTCGGAAATGGTCCGGCCGGCCAAAACCGCGGAGCGGGCCATGGGCAAACTGCGGAAGCGGTCGACCATGCCGTGCATGACGTCGTCAGCCAAACCTACGCCGGTTTGCATGGAGCCGAACAGCACGGTTTGCACCAAAATGCCGGGCAACAAAAACTGGATGTAAGCCCCGCTGCCCTCGCTGCCAATGGCGCCGCCAAAGACGTAAGCGAACAGCAGCACAAACATCACGGGCTGGATAAAGGAAAAAACCACCAGTCGCGGCAGGCGCTGGTAGCGCAGGAGGTTGCGCTTGACCATAACCCAAATGTCAGAAATAGTATGCATCATATAATTATTTATTAGCTTCCTCGGCGCCGTGCCCGGTGAGCTTCATAAAGACATCGTCCAGCGACGGCCGGCGGAGCATAACGTCGTGGAGTTTAATGTTCTGGTCATCAAGCATACGGACAACTTCCACCAAAACCTGGGCGCCTTTGCTGGTTGGCATGGTAATAATGCCGGAGCCCGCATTGGCCTGCGGCGGTTCATCGCCTAAATTTTTCAGGCTCCCGGCTACCTGCGGAGCCAAATGGTGGTCCACCAAATGCAGTTCTAAAACGTCGCCGCCCACCTGGCGCTTTAGCTCGTCAGCCGTGCCTTGGGCAATAATATGCCCGTGGTCAATAACAAAAATGTAGTCGGCCAGCTGGTCGGCCTCTTCCAAATATTGCGTGGTCAAAAGTACCGTGGTGCCGCCTTCCACCAGGTCCCGGATAACATCCCACATGTCAAAACGGCCGCGCGGGTCGAGCCCCGTGGTGGGCTCATCCAAAAATAAAATTCGCGGCCGCATAATCAGGCTGGCGGCTAAATCCAGGCGCCTCCGCATGCCGCCGCTGTATGTTTTACTTAAGTGGTCAGCCGCGTCTTCCAAATTGAATTGCTTTAACAGCTCATTGGCCCGGGCTTTGGCCTGCTCCGCGGTTAAGTGGTAGAGTCGCCCGACCATTTCCAAATTTTCGCGTCCGGTTAAAATGGCATCCACGGCCGCGTACTGTCCGGCCAGGCCGATGGCCGAGCGGAGCTGCTGCGCCTGGTGGACGACGTCAAAGCCGGCCACGGTAGCCTGGCCGGAAGTGGGGGGGAGCAGGGTGGTGAGAATGCGGACCAAAGTTGTTTTGCCGGCGCCGTTGGGCCCGAGCAGTCCGGTTATACTGCCGCGCCTGACTTCCAGCGAGACGTTGTCCACGGCTTTGGTTTTGTGGTCATAACTTTTGGTAATATTTTTTACGGTAATAATGTTATCGGCGGCCGCAATTGGCGCGGCTTGTCCGGGGATTGGGACCGGCACCGGCATAGCATGCTTTAACACGGCATCTAAAATTTGCTCAACCTGCCAGCCGGCCGCGGTTAACTCGCGGACAATTTCTTCATTGCTCATGCCCTGCTTGCTGGCGTCCTGAATATATTTAGTGACGGGGTGTTGTGGATCCATGGTTTTAGATTAGAAAAAGGGCTTACGCGTAAGTCCTTTGTTTTAAGTAAAGTCATTCTAGCAGAAATCCGGCTTTAGGTCAACCCTCTAGTGCGGCCAAAGCCGTGGTAATGGGTACGGCTAAAATTAGGGCAATACTGCCCACCAATGTCCGGATGATTTCTTCGGCAATGGTGGCGCTGTTTAAAGTCAGCCACAACTGTTGGCCGCTGACATAAAATAAAATAAACAGCGGCAGGGACGCACCCACGTAAGTTAAAACCAGAGTATTAATCAGCGAGGCAATGTGTTCGCGGCCCACCGAACCGGCTTTTATATATAATTGTTTAAAAGACAGTTGATCATTGGCTGAATGTAATTCTTCCACTGTGGCGGCCTGTGATGTGCTAATGTCATTTAAGACCCCGAGCGTGCCGATGATGATGCCGCCGAGCAGCAGTCCCTGCAAATTTATCGCGCCAAAGTAGCCGGCCTGTATATAGAATGCGGCCTCACTGCCATTGCCCAAAAGTTTGGCGGCGTTAACAAATAGATTCGCCAAGATTTCGGCCAGCCCCAGCGTCAGCAGGGTGCTGATTACAGCTATTGTGGTTCGTCGGTTAAATCCGTGCGCCAAAAACATGGAGACAATGGCAATTAAGCCGGCACCAACCAACGTTACAAATACCGGATCTTTGCCCTGCAAAATATTGGGCACAATAAATAAGATTAAAATACCGATGCCTGCGGCTAATCCCAAAACCGAAGTTAGTCCGCGTAAACGGCCAAAAATTACGGCCAGGACTAAGAACAGGCCGGCAATAATGTAGAGATAATCCAGCCGGTATCTGTCCACCAATACATAGCTGGTTTGGCCGGCTTCACTAATTTTTCCCACTATAATAATGTCACCGGTTTTAATTTCCTGCAGTTTGGCGTTGCTCAAAGTATCGTCGTAATCCACTTCCACAGTTTGGCCTTTGTCCGCGCCACCCAGCATTTGGACCTCTAAGGTTTCGGTAATCCGCGAGTAATGGCTGTTTTGTTCTTCGTCTTTGTTTTCCACGGCAGCGACTTTACCTTTAGCCAATTCCGCGTACTGGCTGTTGGTGGCGTCTGCCGCTTCTGCCGAAAAATTTTGGCCGTTAACGTTTGGCGCGTGTTGTATTTTATAAGCGCCAAAAAGCAGGGCCAGTGTCACTATAACGATAAAGCTGTAGAGATACTTTTGCATAAAATAAGTATATCATTGAATAAAAAAAATCCCTACCAGCCGAAACTGGTAGGGGTGAATGCTAACCGGCTAACAAACGGTTAACGCCTTCTTTAATAAAGGCGCGGCCGTCATGTTGGGCCAGATCGTAGAGGTGGGCCAGTCCTTGCCGGATTTCCGGGTTGGCGCTCCCTGTGTAAGCCAGGGTATTTTCCAGCTCAACCAGGAACATGCTGGCGCTTGCGTCGTCCGGACCAAATTCGGCCAGGGCCAAAAGTCCCGAAGCAAAAAATTTAACCACGGGCAGTCGCTCTATCCGCTGGATTAATTCCGGATTTAGGTCGTCTTTTTGCCGGACATAAAACCAGGCGGGAGCTATGGCACAGTAGAGTTTGCCTGTGGCAAAGCCGGGATTATTCCAGGCATTAGTTCCGGGCAGGGCGGATTCCGCGCACTGGACAAAATAGGTCACGCGCCGGTTGATAGCAGTCCTGATAAGTTTGGCATCCACCAGGGCCGAGGATGGATTATGCAACAGTTCGCCAAGATAAACAATGCTCTCCTCAAACAACAGGGGATAGCTATCTATAATTACCGGTTCCTCCGGTAATTGCGACAGGCCGTTGGCTATCAGCGCCGTCATGTCTTCCGGGGGAAGTTCAAGGCTGCGCATGGTTTGTTTTGTGTCGCCGAGTTCTACAATGGCCGGCTGCTCAACCAGCAGGTGTTCAATGGGTTTAGTATCCACCGGGACGGCGGAGTAAATGGTCAAATTATTTTCCCCGTCATCTTCCACTTGTTCCGGTTCAGCCCAGGGGTCATTGCCGGTTTTGTTATAGTGCCGCGGCCCGAGGTTAAACTTAATCCGGCCCGCGCCTTTCAGCTGGCCGAGCAGTCGCATTACTTCCAGCGG
>CAIVSE010000088.1 GCA_903908535.1 Candidatus Doudnabacteria bacterium | reverse complement strand
CGCGACGTAGGCGAGACAAAGTAATTCTGAAAGACAATTACTTTGCGAGCCGAGGAGCTAAGAAAGGTTTAATACCTCGCGGCTTGCCGCGAGACTGTAGCGGTGTCCTGGAAGTCAATACCCCGCTGCTTGCGGCGGGGAGCCTTTATTATAGAGAATAATCCGCCGACCTGTCCGACGAAGCCTTGGCGTAGTCGAAAGCTTTATGCGAAGGCGGATAAATTTTTGTTGACGATTAGCGTGGCCACGCTATTTGTCAACAAGGCGGATTAGTAGATTAAAGGGTTAAGGACAAAATTATCCAAAACACCAAAGCCAAATCGTTTTTAAAATAGGGGTTGTCTACCAGGCCTTGGAATAGGAGGGCTATGAGGAAGAGGGAGATTGATAGGGGGAGCAGGCGGTCAAATTCTCCCACCACCCCGGCCGTTCCGGCCACCCCTCCTCGGGCAGGGGGGGAAGCTCCGCGAAGACCGCGGTAGATGTAGAGGCCAATGATGTACAGGAAGCTTATAAGGCCAAGCAGGCCGGTTTCTACCCAGAAATTTAGGAATATGTTGTGGGGGAAGTTGTGGGTGTCCAGGGTTGGGTCGGTGTTTAGGACGCCGTATTGGTTGGCAAAGCCGGTAAGGCCGAGGCCTAAGATTGGCGATTCTTTAACAGCCTTTAGGCCGTCGCCCCAGAGTTCAACGCGGGATGAGGCGGACTTTTCACCGTAAAAGGGTAAAAGAATCCGATAGCGGAGGTTGGGATAGTAAACGACAATAGCCGCCGCGATGATAGCACTAGCGAAAATAATTTTGCGGATTTTTTTGTCGGCGGCGACTATTAGATAGACCACAACGGCCGCAACTAGGCCGAGCCAGCCGGAGCGGGATAAAGATAAGAGTAGACCGATAGCGCCGAGGAGCCACGCAAGAGCTTTTAAACAATTAACAATTAACAATTTACGATTAACCGCTAAGTTTTTTATCTTTAATCCAACATCCGGAATTAAAAACGCCAAGAGCGGGGCGGCCCACAGGGCGTAAAAGTTGGGGTGGACGAAAAAGCTTAAAGCGCGTTTTGGTTCCACGCTGTTGCCCCACCAGGCGGGTGGCAGGCCGAGGAGGGTGAAATACTGGAGGATCGCATAAAGGCCGGCAAGGGCGAGTAGAAAGTAGAAAGTAGAAAGTAGAAAGTTTTTGGATTTGGGGTTTTGTTTAAAAATATAGCCGGCAATGAAAAAGAGGGAAATTGGTTGGAGGAATAAAACAATAAACTGTCCCAGTTTCTGGCGATCGACTCCTCCGACAAATAAACTGATAACACCCGATAAAAAAAACAACCCAACCAAAATCAAGATTGTTTTATTGCTATTTTTGACGGCCGTCAAAAATAGCAATAGTTGTTTTTTTAAGATCAGGTAGAACAAAAAAACTATCCAAAACAAAAATACCCAAACCATAAGCAGGTTTGCCGGTAAATGCAAAAAATTAAACTTAATTACATAGGTTGGTGCGAGGACAAAGGTGAGAAGTAGGAGATAAATCATTATAATTGACATGAATGACAAGATTGAACAAGATTGACAAGAATTAAAGGAATGACATGAGTTAAAAGAATTAAATGATTGACATGAATTGGCTGAGTTCATTCCTGTCAATCTTGTCAATCATTTAAATCCTGTCAATTAATCTATGGTACTGTTACTTGTATCTTCTTACTGGTATAACCGTTTGCGCTTTGCGCGTAAAGTTTATAACTGCCGCTCGGCGGAGGGGTTTGCCAGGATAGGCTGTAATGGTATAAGTCGGTGTGGTCGGTGTTTTGGGCCGGGCCGATTAGTTTGGTTTGTCCTTGGCTGTTTTGATAATAAAAACTCACGCCGTCAAAAAGGTTATTGCTGGCGGCAGTCAAAGTTACGGGAAACTGTAGCACGCTTTGATCCTGCGGCTGGGTTAAGGTAAGCGGAGCCGATAAACTCAAGTTTATGCTGACGCTGGTGTCCGAAGTCGCGCCCGAGGAGTCAACCGCGTGCGCGGCAATCGTATACGGCCCGTCGGTTAAATTACTGTTAACCGAAAATACAAATGGCGCCTGGGTTAGGCTTTGGTAAAATTGTCCGTCTATGGATAAATCTATCCTGGCAATTTGGTTTGAAGACGCGGCGCTGACCGTAACCGCAAACGGCATTTGGGTAATGGTTTCACCGTCGGCCGGATCTAAAATATTTACGCTCGGTCCCCGGCCGTTATTTGTAACCGGGGTTGTTGTGGCTTGGTTTGGCGGATAAGCGTAGCCGTTAGCCAAGGCCCAGGTGACAACCGGGTTTTCCCAGTTGGGGTTATTGGGCATCTCGCTGTGCAGGACTTTATAATATTTGTAGGTGATGTTGGCCGGTGCCGTTAGGCTGGTGGCCGGCTGTCCGGTGGTCGCGTCAAAGGGAACTTTAATG
>CAIVSE010000087.1 GCA_903908535.1 Candidatus Doudnabacteria bacterium | reverse complement strand
CAACGCTGTCATGGACCTCTGGACTCGCGACCCACGTCTCAAATGGTATTCGTTCGACCATGTACTAAGCGACCATATCCACAACCACGGCATCAAGTTCCACATCCACTACCCTCACATGGTACATAACCATAAGACCGTTAAAAACAACGTATAACCACATGCACATGCGCAATCATATGGGTTTAAATACTTTGCCATTATAATAATATATATAGTAATAGGAGCTGCCGCCTATGGGTTGATTTATTATTTATTCTTAGCAAAAAATGGCAACTATGTTTCGCTAAATAAGAATAGTAATTCCCAAACAACATTAAACTTAAGCAACCAAAGTTTAACAAGTATTCCTTCTTATGTTTTTAATCAAACAAATTTACAAGAGCTTAATATTTCTCATAATTCCTTAATAGGAGCTATTCCATCTCAAATAGGACAATTAAAAAATTTAAAAGTTCTCAACGCCAGCTACAACCAAATGACAGGCGTGCCTGCAGAGGTTGGCCAATTGCAAAATCTGCAAACTCTTGATTTGTCTTACAATCAACTAACAGGCCTGCCAAACGAGCTGGCTAATCTAAAAAATTTAAAAACCCTAAACCTGGCTGGCAACCAATATTCCGAGCAAGATTTAGCTCCCATACGCGCCGCCCTCCCCAACACAACCTTCATACTGAAATAATTTAGCTTAGCTTGAAAACAATAAACCCGAGAAAAATAACCCGTTTGGGTTGTCTCGGGTTTTTTGTAAAAAAAGAGCCCCCACTTGAACGCATTTGGGGGCGTCGCTCGCGCTGTCGCGAGAAACCTGTTGTTGTGTGCCGCGATTACTCCTGCTTGAACCAGTGTGGCGTGCCCGCGGGCTCGACCGGCAGCAACGGGCGGAGAGTGGCGATGGCCTTCTTGAGGCCTTCCACGCCGTCGAGTTTGGCGTCCTCGTGCTCGATGCTGACCACGCCGTCGTACCCGACCTGGCGGAGCGTCCGGAGGACGGGCCCCCAGAAGTCGGCGCCGTGGCCCAGGCCGATGTTGGCGAATGACCACGGACGGTTCAGCTCGTCGTCGAAGCTCTCGGCACCCATGGGACCGTTGATCCGCATGACGTCGGAGTTCTCGATCCAGTCCTTGGCATGGAAGTGGAAGATGCACCGCTCCCGGCCGAGGTAGCGGATAATCGCCAGCGGATCGGTGTGCAGCCAGCCGAAGTGGCTCAAGTCCAGATTGGCGCCGAGCTGC
Source organism: Candidatus Doudnabacteria bacterium (assembly GCA_903908535.1). Taxonomy (GTDB): domain Bacteria; phylum Patescibacteriota; class Doudnabacteria; order UBA920; family UBA920; genus CAIVSE01. The sequence continues at coordinate 3,489 of CAIVSE010000087.1, read as the reverse complement.
TTGCCGCACAGTTCCCGGATCCTCACGATATCCCGGGGCCGGTAGACGACGTTGTTGGGATGAGCCTCGAAGCCGATCACCACGTTGTGCGCCGCCGCGAACTCGTTCTGCTCCTGCCAGTAGGGCGCCACTTCCACGTCCCACTGCCACTTGAGCATCTCCCGCATCTTGTCCGGCCAGGGCGCAAGGATCCAGTTGGGCTCGGTGGCGGTAGGACTACCGCCGGGAAGGCCGGAGAACGTGACGAGCCGCGTGCCGAAGCCCTCGGCCAGGAGGACCTGCTTGCGGTGCATCTCCCTGCACGTCCCGCGGATTTCCCGGTCGGGATCAAGAGGGTTGCCGTGTCCAGCAATACCCATGACCACGATACCGAGGGACTCGATGTGGGTCCGCAGCTCCTTGATCTTGCCCGGGCTGTCCGCAATGTCCAGAAGCTTCCACGGGTCGCCGGGATAGTAACCCGCAGGAAGTTCGATTGCCTCGAGCCCGAGGTCCACTGCCGTGCGTACGGCATCGTCGATGTTCGGAATTCCACCGAACACCGCACCCATCACTCCAAGCTTCATGTCCGTTCTCCTTCTCGTCTGCAACGCGCGGTCTTCCCCACTTGCCTCGGCACAACGTGCCGGACAAACAAGCAGAGATGTGTAACTTTTCAAACAGCTCGTAATTTTATTACACTATCAGTTTTCCTGATTTTGTCAATGATTGGTATATTTAAATAATTATTTAACACCATATTTATTTCTGTGGCGTATTATTAGTGTAGGAAAGGTCGAGTTATAAAAATAAAACAAAATATTATGATGCACGAAGAACATGAAGAGGAAGGATGGCACGAGGAATGTGACTGCCACCATATGCATGGGATGATGGGAAAAGAGTTTAAGCTGGCTATGTTGGAAAAGAAAGAAAAAATGATTCAGGCAAAATTAGAGTTTATAGGTAAAATGAAAGAAATAATTAAAAAAATGCCGGAAGAAAAAGAATAGCCATGAGATACTTTCCACTTTAAAGCGCCCAACTGGGCGTTTTTTGTTGACTTTCAAGCGGTTAAGCAGTAAATTTTAATTGGATCATTGTCACGAACCAGCTAGTACGTGAAAGATAGAAAGGCATCGCGATGGAACCAACCACTCGAATCTGGGAAATCTGGCGGCATGTTCCTCTTTGCATTGGCTTGCGGACACGCGAAGAATTCAAGACCGCCATGGGCAAGATGGGGTGCATGATTGGTATGTGGGGAGGTTTGATGATAGACTCATCCGCATTCGCGGTGGCCGATAGCCAGGCAGACGTTCCCCTCATCCTTGTGCCCCAAGAAGAACTTGGTTTCCGACACGTTAGCCCCTTGAGAGCGCTGACACTAGGGCAAGGACTTGGCCTACGCCCATGCCCGTTTGAAGCCGCACTCCAGTTGCGGATGCGATGGTTGGACCAACCCCTCAACCAAATCGTCATTGTTATCACTGAACCGATTTCGATCGGACGAGGACACAATCCTCACATGTTCGAACTCGCCAATGATGCACGCGGGCTGGCAATCAGGGGCACCTATGACGACCTAGATGTCGCCCCAGAACCGTCTACATCTTACGTGTTCACCAAGTAAAGGGCTATACTCTGCCACCCGATACACCTGTCTTGTTGCTAGGGCAACAAGACTTTTTTTGTGTCTGTTACGTAGTAATAGGTGTGGGAGGAAAGATATCAATGAAAACCCTCCACCTTAAAGCGCCCAACAGGGGCGTTTTAAACTGTAAATTTTTGAATTTGTTGACAAAAATATAAAAAGAAGTAATCTAAAAACTGACAGAGTGTCACGTGTCTCCTTGAAAACCGATCTGAAAGGAACGGGAAATGCAACCAAAGTTAACGGACCGTCTGAAACGCCGGATCGACCTCTTGCAGACAGTCGACGACCTCGGCGCAGGATGCGACTTCTCCCAGCTCACGGTCGAAGAGCTTCTGACCGCGGGCATTCTTTCGGCGAGAACCCGCAGCGTACTGACAAGGTCGAAGCTCGTTGACCCTTCGGCATCGATCTTCGCTCTGTCAGCCCTGGTTGACGGCGACAAGCCCAACAAGCTGGGAAAACGGGCCCGGCAAGAAATCGGGGAAGTCCTCGAAGCCGCGGCATTCCGTTCCTGAAACTGGCGTAATCGCGCAATAACCCACCTCACGGCTGGGTCTTTTTTTTGTTGACAAAATTTGATAAAGTATTAGGGTTAATTTGGTAACAACCCATCACTTGAGCGAAAGGAAGACACTATGCCGCTTCTTTACGGTCTCGTGGCAGGACCAGCTACACTTGTCATAATCGTCCTTATGCTCAGGCTGGCCATCGTCAACGGTCGCGACGGAAAGTTGAAAACTCCGATGGCCCGGAGTATTCTCGTCATTCTGATAGGATGGCTCGTCCTCCACATAATCTGGATTGATCTGCCGTCGTTGCTCTTTACAAAAACTGCATGGATGTCCCTTTTTGCCGGACACTAGCAAGGGGGATTTTTTTTGCAAAAAAATTATTTGCAGTTAATTGCTTTCACATATTTGCAGTAGTCGCAGTCGGAGCCGGCATTAGGAATTTTGTCGCTGTTTAGGCAGTTGTGAATGTCAGCAATGGTTTGTTCTATCCACGAATCGTCGCCCTCGTAAGGAATAATTTTTATATCAAATTCCAGCTTGGCGTCAAAAGCCTCTTTGTCGGCGTCGCCGTTGCAATAAACAAAATATCCGGTTTTAGAAACCTTAAATCCGTTTTTGCGGAACAACCACTGATAAATCTCCATCTGCCTTTTATATCCAATCTGCCAGTCAGCATCCAAGCTCACCTCGGCGTCTTTTGACGTTGCTTTATAATCTACAATCATCAGCTCGCCTTTCGGGTCAACCCAAACATCGTCAACGCCTCCGGTTATCATAAAGTTTGTATCTTTGTGCAGATATGTTATCCCCCGCCTCAACGCGTCGCGCCATTCATCCATTCTTTCATCTGCAAAAGGAACCGCGTCAATTCCATAATTTTTCATCAACGGATGAGCCGTGCCCTTTGCCCTGTGGATATCAAATTCTTTTTTCAAAAGTTTGTCCACCGCCGAGTTCAAGCTAAACGGAAATCCCGGCGGACGGTCGGTGCCCAGCCTGCGGTCAAAATAAAAGCATCGCGGACAATTTAAAAATAAATCTATCCTGCTCCTGCTAAGCCTAAACGGCTCTTTTCCCCCCGGCTTATACAGCCCCCTAATTCTTTGCGGATTATAATAATTAGACATCTATATTTATTTAACAGCTAAATATTTTTATCGTTTATTAAAAGAAGAGCGGCGATATTTATCAATGGGAAACCCATATAAAACACAGCCACCCAAAGCGAATTTGCTCCTAACCCAGATTTTGAAAGCATAAATAAAAGAAAGACAAGGAGAATAATGTCTGCCGAGAGGACAACTTTTCTAAATATATTTTTAAACATATTTTTATTTATTT
>CAIVSE010000086.1 GCA_903908535.1 Candidatus Doudnabacteria bacterium | reverse complement strand
TTGGAAAATTCATTTTTAGAATTTTGCAGGCCTTCCAGTTCGGCAATTAGGTCGCGGCGCTTGGCGTCTACATCTAACAACAAGTCAACATCAAGGTCAAGTTTTTTTAGCTCTGCCGCCTTTTTTATTTTATCGGGATTTTCACGGATGTATTTAATGTCCAGCATAGGAAAGTTTGATTATCTGCTTATCAAAAAGTAAAAAATTATAGCTCCGAAACTTTAGGTGTAAGGTACCCACTTGCCATGGGCTTTAATAAGTTTCGGATCGTATCGCTTACCGATAAGGATTTTTCCGTCTTTGGCTACTACCACTGCTACGACGATTGGCACTTGTTTAAACATAATTTTGCTGGTTTCTTTATCTTATTATATCACAATTGCCCATAATTCAACAAAAACCCCGCGTGGGGCGGGGTTTTGACGGTTTAGCCAAGTGGATAATTATACTTATTTATCCTTCATTGGCGGGAATATCACAGTTTCGCGGACGGACTTGTCGCTCAAAACGGCGAATAGTCTTTCAGACAGGCCAAAGCCGGCGGCCGGAGGCATGCCATATTCCATAGCTTCCATATAGTCGCGGTCCAGCATTTGGGCTTCGGTATCCCCCGCTTCGCGGAGTTTCATTTGGTTGCCAAAACGTTCTTCCTGATCTACAGGATCATTTAATTCACCAAAGCCTTTGCCCATTTCACTGCCGCAGGCTAAAATCTGCGCGCGTTGGACGCGTTTAGAATTCGTTGGATCTTTTTTTGCCAAAGGTTCCAGTTCAATAGGCTGGTTAATTAGGAACGCCGGTTGCATAGCGACTTCGGGTAATACGCGAATAGTTTTTTTAAAGATTAAATCTATTAGTCTGCCTTTTTGCGCCGTAGGTTCGTATTTAACCCGGTGTTTATCAGCATAAATGCGTAATTCGTCTTCGGTGACGGAGTTTAAATCTAAACCAGTATACTTTTTAAACAAATCAAAATAATCCAAACGCGGCCAGATGCCGGACCAGTCTATAGTTTGGCCTTGATATTGCAATTGTAATGTGCCAAAAGTCTCCCTAATTACATATTGGTACATCTTCTCCAAAAATTGCATCAACTTTTCAAAATCGCCGTAAGCCCAATAGAATTCCATCTGCATGTAATCCTGTAGATGTTCGGTATCAATTCCTTCATTCCTAAAAATCCTACCGATTTCAAAAACCTTTTCATACCCGGCAACTAACATTTTCTTTAGAGGCAATTCCAAACTAATGCGCAGGTAAAAATCTTTATCTAAAGCGTTGTGGTGCGTAATAAACGGTTCGGCTTCGGCGCCACCCGGCACGGCTTCGAGCACCGGCATTTCCAACTCCAAAAAGCCATGGTCCACTAAAAAGTGGCGCATAGAGGACCAAAATTTATTCTTTTTTATAAATAGTTCTTTAGTTTCCGGGTTGGTTAAAATATCCAAATAGCGTTTGCGTAGGCGAGTTTCTTCATCCGCCAAACCGTAATGCTCGCTGGGTAAAGGCAATAAAGATTTGGCCAGCATCTTGTAGCCGCCGGCTTCCAGGG
>CAIVSE010000085.1 GCA_903908535.1 Candidatus Doudnabacteria bacterium | reverse complement strand
TGTCTAATTTTCCGCGGACAATGTGGTAGCGCACACCAGGCAAATCTTTGACGTGGCCGCCGCGGATCATCACCACGCTGTGTTCCTGCAAATTGTGCCCAATGCCGGGAATGTAGGCCATAACTTCCATGCCATTGGTCAACTTAACCTTGGCGACTTTGCGCAAAGCCGAGTTCGGCTTTTTCGGCGTGGTGGTATAAACCTTTAAGCACACGCCGCGCATAAACGGCGCGCCGGTTTTTATGAACAGGGTTTTGTTTTTTATTAAATTGACGCGGCGCAGCAAAGCCGGCGACTTGGACTTCTTCGTCAGCGACTTGCGTCCTTTCCTGACCAATTGGTTGATGGTGGGCATTTTTATTCTCCACTGATACACAGATGACACAGATTTCACAGAAATCTGAAGTAGTTTCAGTGCAATCTGTTTTGATCAGTGTATCTGTGGTTTAATAATATTCTTGAACGAGATTAAGCAAACAAAAAATCCAATAGCATGGATTCGATGCTACTTCGCGCATTGGGTACTCGCTAGAAACCTGTTAGCGTAACTTCCCCGCTGGGCGACCAAAATAGGTAATTTCCGCCGTGATGGCAGAGGTCTCTTATTCAATTAACGTCATTATACAGGAATTGACAATAAGCTGTCAAATTGCTAAATTACAGGCCAGGAGGATTCATGACAGGTAGAGATGTTAAGCATGTTTGGAACAGGGTTCAGGCCACAGCCCGCATTGCGTTTGAACCAGACAACGGAGAACTTGTCACCATTTACTGGACTTATGTTCTGGACGCGCTGTTGGGCCATTCCTGGAAGAATAAATCCATGGCAGATGCCATTAACCTCGTTGACGATGACAAGGAAGTTCCACCACAATCCGTAATCTGGGTAAAACGCATCGAGGCCCTTTGCCGGGAACAATCCCCATTCGCACAGGGTGCAGCTTAAAAACGTAGGGCTCCGCCACAATCGGAGTCCTGTTTTTTTTGACTAAACCGACAAAATAGTATTATGCTTGAGCTGAAGTTAAATCTCCCAGGAGGAAAAAAGATAATGGAGTTTGTCACGGTTCGGGATTGCAAAATCATGCTTCGGGAAGTAGTCCCAAAAGCCAGGCATATTTTTCCAGCCGCCGAACAATACAGAATGGCGCCGCTACTTAAGCAGTTGAGGACGGAATTAATGTCAGAAGAGGCGGAACAAACCGGTTACAGGCCAAAAAAAATAACCGACCTGGACGAACACCGGATTCTGTCTTCAAAGACCAAATCTTTATGCTTATGCATATACGCCATTTACCAGCAGCAGCTGCAGGTGAGAGCGGCCAAAAACTCTATGTCGTAATACATACAAGACTCCGAGCCTCGGGCCGGAGTCTTTTTAAAATCCCAAATTGATGTTAAAAATCCGGCCAAATAAAACTATCACCGGAACCAAAATATAGCTTAACAATCCCGTATACAAAAATACCAGGACCAAAATAAAACCCCAGCGCTCAAACCTGAACAGCTTATAAACCCATTCTGTGGGCAGAAACGAGGCCACAATTTTGCTGCCGTCCAAAGGCGGAATGGGAATTAAATTAAACACGCCGAGTACAAGATTAAGGACTATCCCTGTAACCAAAATCGGCCCTGAAATGCTATTGGACAAACCCAATTTAATAATAATGCCGAACAAAATAGCCAGCAAAAAATTGGACAGCGGCCCGGCCAGGCTGACCAAGGCCATATCGCGCTTGGGGTTATGGAGATTATTAAAATTTACCGGCACCGGTTTGGCCGCGCCGACAATTATGGGCGAACCAATAGCCAGGAGCAGCAAAGGCAAAAGGATGGTGCCAAACGGGTCTATATGCGGAATAGGATTTAGAGTAATGCGTCCCGCGTCCCTGGCAGTTGAATCGCCCAGCCTTTCGGCTACCAAACCATGCGAAACCTCATGGACAATGGCGGAAAATATTAAAACCACAAAAATGATAATGATGTTCATAAACCTAAATACTTACCTTGACCATTATAACAAATTATGATAAACTCATAAAGAACCTATTTAAACTTATATTTTATGCCCAGAATGTGCACTCAATGCGGCAAAACCTATAGCCGCACCATTAAACGCTCCCACAGCATGCGATCCAGTATTGTCCGCCTGCTGCCCAATTTGCAGTATGCGGTCTTTGACGGCCAGCGCGTTAAAGCCTGCGCCCGCTGCATTAAAACCAAAAACAAGACTAAATAGACTTTTTAAAAAGGCCGCCACTAGGGCGGTCTTTTCGATTACTAAATTATTTTATGGGTTCGGCCAGTTTGGATTTTAAAGCCTTGACGGCGCGGTTAATTTTAACCGAAACATTGTTGGCGTTGGTTTGTAAAATTACAGCGATCTCTTTGGGGTCCAGGTCATTTATATACCTTAACTGTAGAATTTGCATATAGTCTTCCGGCAAATAATGCATGTTTTCCACAATTTGGTTATAAAGCATTTGCCGTTCTATGCGCTGGCCGCCTTCATAAAACGGTTCGTTGGCCGGTGACCTCTCCATTAAAACTTCCAGGCTGTCTTCTTTCTTTTTGCGGGAATCGTCAATGATCAAATTATTGGCCACGCGGTACAAAAAGGCGCGCAGGTTTTCCACGGTCTTGCCCTGGACTAAATACTGCCAGGTCCGCATATAGGTTTCCTGGACTAATTCATCAGCCTTGGCTTTGTTGTAGACGCGAAAAAAACAATGCCGATAAATGGCTTCTTTATATTTTTCATAGGCCTCTAAAAATTGTGTTTGGATTTCCTGGTGCATATGAATAATGTCTTAATGCCTACTTTGATTGTAGTTCACCGGAAACAATCTGTCTATGAAAAAAAGTGGATATGGTGGGGATATGGTGGGGATAAAAACTGCTTGGTCGGGCTGCCGGGAATTGAACCCGGTCTACATGCACCCCATGCATGCGTACTACCGGTATACTACAGCCCGATTTTGACTGCTGGTTGATTATAACAAATATCTGAAATAAAAAAAAGAACCCCGGGGCTCTCTGATTAAAGAGAACCGCGGGGGTTGGTGACCTTATGTGGCCAGGATGGAAGCATCCGCCGGGACGGATAGCCGTTCAGTCTTAATGACCGAAATCCGCAGTTGTTCGTAGCAAGCCAACCGGGAAACTTTGCGTAAACTGCTGTAAATAGCCGTTCGACATTCCAGACACAAATGAATGGTCTGGCCCAACTCCGGATAGTCTTTGACCAGGTTCGCCGGCCAAAAATCAGGCTTTAAAAAAACTTTTGGCTGGAAATCGCGGCAATACCCGCAAAAGGATTTTTCCTCGCGGACGATTTTTTTCCTGCCGCGAAACTCCACGGCAATTTTTTCCGGATGGTACTCTGCCATTATTTCTAATCCTCCTCTTGAATTTACAGCGATATGCCCATCGTCTAGGCACATCCCCGTAAGTTCAATCCCCTTATAAAAACCCCTCAGCTCCGGGCTAGGGGTTTGGTTTTAAAATAATGACTTTTTAAAACTTCACCTTATTCGCCCAAACTTAACCCAGGTAAAATTGACGCTCTTGTAGGAGCGGGTAATAATCTGGTTAAGTTGGGTAAAAGTTTTTAACATATCCTTAAAAATTGTATTACTTCCCTAGACATCTGTCAAATGGGCTTATCCACAACCTTATACCGTGAGGTAATCACCGGCATTATGTTGTTCCTGGGTTGCCATTTTACTAATTAACTCGTTCAGCTCTTCCTCGCTGAAAAATTCTATGGTAATTTTGCCGCCTTGGCCCTGACGCTGGATTTTAACCTGGGTACCCAGCTTGCCGCGCAGTTCGGTTTCCAGTGCCATTAGCTTTGGATCGGGCGCGGCCGAGTCCATTTGCCTGCGTAGGCTTAATTCGCGGACTTTAGCTTCCACCTGGCGGACGTTCAGGCCCTGCTCTAAAATTATTTTGTACATTAACAGCATTTTTTCCGGGTCGGCCAAACCGAGTAGGGCCCGGGCATGGCCTTCGCTAAGTTTGCCTTCTATAACGCCACGCTGGATTTCGGCCGGCAAATTCAGCAGACGAACAGTATTAGCTATGGCCGGACGGGATTTGCCAACCTTCTTAGCGACTTGATCCTGCGTTAAGCTAAACGTCTTCATCAGGCGGTCGTAAGCCTGGGCTTCTTCAATGGGATTTAATTCCTGCCGCTGGATATTTTCTATCAGCGCCACTTCCAGCTTGGTCTGGTCCACCATGGTTTCCTTGACAATGGCCGGCACTTTCTCCAAACCGGCCAGCTGTGAAGCGCGAAAACGCCGCTCACCCACCACCAGTTCGTATCCGGTGGGGGTTTTGGTAACCACTAACGGCTGGATGACGCCGTGTTCTTTAATGGAATCGGCCAGCTCTTTTAAGGCTTCAGGTTCAAAAACTTTGCGGGGTTGGAACGGATTGGGAACAATTTTTGCCAACTCCACTTCCTGAATTTGCGCGTCAGCATAAGACACGCGCTCGGAGGCGGCGGGGACCGTAGGCGGTGTTATAGGCGGGACAATAATGGATTCTTGCGTGGATGTGGAAATAATTTCGTCCATAAATTTTTGTGTTCAATGGGATCCCCGAAAATTCAAAGAATTTTTGGAGAAAAGGGACAGCAAGACGTAAGTCGCAGTGGGCGAATTTATTCGCACACGGAGACTGAAGTCTTGATTGGCCCGTGGTGCCGGAGGAGGGAGTCGAACCCTCATGCCTTGCGGCGACCGATTTTGAGTCGATTGCGTCTGCCATTCCGCCACTCCGGCATTTTTAAAGAATAACTACCTTATCTTAACAAAATATTACCTGGCGGTAAAGAGCATGGGCGCGATAAAACCAATGGCCAAAATGGCGCTGAATATTCCCACTCCCCAGCCGGCAATAATATCAAACTCATCATGGTATCCCAAAACCACCCGGGCATAACTGGCAATAACGGTTAAAATAAACAGAATCACCCCGAGGCCGGGAGAGTACCAATAAAACACCCCGGCGATGGCCGAAAAACTGACAGCATGGTCAGAGGGAAAGGAATTGTGGTGTTTTTGCTTGGGCGACAGAAAGTAAGAAAAAGTCGTATCGAATTTTAGCTTTTGGTACGGCCGGGCTTTTTTATAAAATAAAAATATTAATGGGGATAAAATTAACCGGCCAATTACAAAAGCAATTAAGGCCAGCAAAACCAGTTTGTAAACCCCCAAGAGCAACAAATAAGCGCCGATTAAAAACACGGCGGCCAGGGAATAGATGCCAAAGAATACCCAAAAGCGCCGGTACCATGGTTTGGATTCCAGCTTGCTCTGCCAGTTTAAAAAGCGGTTTGGTTGCATTTAATTGATGCCGGGAACCGGGAATTCCAGCGAAAATTTTGTGACTGCGGCTTTAATTTTTTCCAATTCATCATGATTATCTTTATTCATCAGGGCGCGGTCAATAAAATCCGCCACGGTTTCCATATCCGCCTCTACCGCTCCCCTGGTGGTTAAAGCCGGCGTCCCTAAACGGATTCCCGAAGGGTCCAAAGGCTTACGCGAGTCGTAAGGAATCATATTTTTGTTAATTGATATATTCACGGACTCTAAAACGTGTTCCGCCTCCTTGCCGGTAATTTGCTTGCTGCCAAACACATCCACCAACATTAAATGGTTGTCGGTACCGCCGGAAATAATTTTATATTCCCGTTTTTGCAATGCGTAAGCCAAAGCTTTGGCATTTTTTATGGTTTGCGCGGAATAGGCGACAAATTCCGGCTTTAAGGCCTCACCAAAAGCCACAGCTTTAGCCGCGTTAATATGGTCGTGCGGGCCGCCCTGTATGCCCGGGAATACGGCTCTATCTATGGCGGAAGCCAATTTTTCCCTGCACATTATTATGGCGCCGCGGGGACCGCGCAAAGTTTTGTGGGTGGTGGTGGAAACCACGTCAAAATACGGAACCGGCGACTCCAATTGTTTACCCGCAATCAGCCCGGCAATGTGGGCAATGTCCGCAAAAGTGCAGGCGCCAATTTTATCGGCAATGTCTTTAAACCGCTTCCAATCCATATTGCGGCTATAAGCGCTAAAGCCGGCTAAAATCATTTTTGGTTTTTCGCGCAAAGCGATTTCTTCCACTTCATCCATATCTATAACCTCGGTTTCCTTTTTTACAAAGTACGGGACAATACTGTAAAGTTTGCCGGAAAAATTTAAAGGATGCCCGTGCGACAAATGGCCGCCCTGGTCCAAAGAAAAACCTAAAACTTTGTCGCCGGGATTCAGCAAAGCCATGTAGACCGCCATGTTAGCCGGACTGCCGCTAAGCGGCTGGACGTTGACGTGCTCGGCCCCAAATAGTTCCCTTGCCCGCTCAATAGCCAAATTTTCCGCCTGGTCGATTACCTCGTTGCCGCCATAATAGCGCTTGCCGGGATAACCTTCGGAATATTTATTGGTTAAAATGCTGCCCATGGCTTCCAAAACCGCGGGCGAAACATAATTTTCGCTGGCAATAAGCTCTATTCCCTCTTTTTGCCGCTGCTCCTCGCGCTTAATAATTTCGTACAGCGCCGGGTCCTGGATTTGTACATCGGGGTAATCCATGGCTTTAAAATTTAATTTCGATAACCTCTTCCGGCTGGACGGCTAAACTGGTGTAGCGGATCCAGGCAGGCGTGACCTTAAAAAACCGCTCTTCGGAATTGGTCAGGTATTTGCGCGCCGAGGGAAATTTATCCAAATATTTTTCCTTATAGTCTTCCAGCTCGGCGCCTCTAAGCTCTTCGGCCAGGCCTTCATACTGCACCGTCACGCTGTCCTGCCAGCCAATGACAAAGGCCACATGGGGATTATTTTTAATATTATTGTATTTGCGGAAACTGGTAAAGGTGCCAAATATCAGTTCCAAATCTTCCGTATGCTTAAAACCAATTAAAGCGGCTTCGGGCTTGTCAAAAGCCACTGTGGAAACAACCGCCAGTTTGTGCGCATCCATGACCTCTAAAATCTTGCGTTTTTTAATATCAAATTCCATTTCGGATTCCAGAAAACTATAAAAACATGTACAAAAGGCTGTACAATCCCGCCTGTACAAATAATACCATAAATCCGGCTACAAGACTAAAGCCCAAAACCCCGGTAACCAGCCAAAACAGCAGGGCGCCCAAAATTGCCGAGCTAAGCTTGCCAATGCTTAATGACTGCTCGTAAAATACGGCGTAAGCCACGGTTTTATGAGACTGCTCGGCGCGCTCGTAAGTTAAAGTGGAAAGCGGGATGAAATTCATGTCCTTGCCGGTGCGGGACAGCGCATCGGCGGCAAAGACGGTATAAGGCGTAAGCGCCAGCAGTCGGAACAGCCAGATCATCCCGTAAAACAGCGTGCCGATTTTCAGCAACGACTGTTTACTGGAGGTGTCCGTAATTTTGCCAATGTATAAAGACAGTCCCGTAGCCACCAAAGTCGCCACTGTCACCAAAATGCCGACCTTTTCATAACCGGCGACAATGACGTAAATAAACACCGGCCAAACATTGAGCAAAATCATTTCTTCACCAAACCCCATGTAGCCCAAACTTTTTTTGGGCAGGGTTTTGTAAAGCTCCAGGGTATCTTTATACTCATACGGCTTGGGCGTAAACACCTCCCGCTTGGCAAACAGCGGCATAAACGAGCAGGCATAAATGGCCGAGGCAAACACAAAAGCCGTGCGGATGCCGAAGTTTTGGGAAAGTAAACCGCCCAAGAACGGCCCGGCTATGGCCACCAAATTGGTAATGGCGTACAAAACAGAAAACTCGCGGCCACGCTGCTCGTCCGCCGCGAAGCGCGTAACATTGGAATGGAAAGCCGGCCAGTACAAAGCTTTGTCTATGCCGTAAAAGAAAAAAGCCAATAACAGCAGGCTATGGTGCTCCTGGCCGGCGTATAAAAACACCCAGTATAAAATTTGGAACGGGATGGAAAATAAAATGGAATGAGAGTAGCCAAACTTGCTGGCAATTTTGCCGCCAAAGGAGATGAAACAGATATAAACGGCGTAAGTCAGGCCGTTAAGCAATAAAATAATGGGGATGCCTAAATGCAAAACGCTGTACAAAAAAATCGGCTCAAAAATGGAGACAATGGCCATGGCAAAATCGGCAATGGCCACCGAGGCGTACATTTCACTAATTTGAGTCCGAACTTTTTCGGCAAAATAACCGGGCAGGCGGAATTTATAGTCCATAGTTGACAAACTAGCTTTTATAAGCCATTGTTAGCTTATAAGGGGGTATTATGATGAGCATTTCAAGGGTTGACCTCAAGAACCCAAGCAGTGTCGGCATTTACCTTCGGAACATCCAGCATGATGAAGGTCTCCCATTGGGAGACGCCAAATACCTAAAAAGTTGGATTGAAGATCGGGCGGTTAAGGAAGGCCAAAGGTTCTTGGATTGCGCGCTGCAAGATTTGCGGGACAAAATTACGAAAGCGGACCGCCGGGGAATAAAAGACCTCATCCAAATTTTGATGGCAGAAGGCCTGACCCTCGAAGACATCCGCGACGCCATAACCGACTGAATGTGCGGCAGAACCTTGCCGCACCTCTTTTTTTATACCACCAAGTTAATTAATTTATTAGGAACAAATACCAGCCTTTTTATTTCATTACCGGCCAAGGCTCTTGTTACGCCTTCGTTTTTTAGCGCCTCCGTTTTTACTGCGTCTTCCTTGCTGTCAGCCATAACAGTAATTTTACCTCTCACCTTGCCGTTAACCTGGATAATAATTTCCACCGTTGACTCAGCCAATTTTGATTCATCAAACTTTGGCCATTTTTCCAGTTGTAAAGATTTTTTACCGCCCAGCATCTGGTGCAATTCTTCCGTTAAGTGTGGCGCGAACGGATACAGCACCGCCAAAAACTTTTTAAATGATTCCTTGCTGATTGGTTCCTCTTTAACTGCATTATAAAATTCCATAAAGGCCGAAACCGAAGTGTTAAAACGGAAATTTTCTATATCTTCCGTGACTTTTTTAATTAATTTATTTATGGCGCGCTGGGTTTTTTCGCTGTCCTTTCCGCCATTTTGACTATTGCCCCAATTCCAGACGCGGTCCAAAAACCGGTAAACGCCAACTATCCCCTGGTCGCTCCAGCTGACCATGGCTTCGTGCGGACCCAAAAACAGTTCGTACATGCGCACGGTGTCCGCCCCAAAAGTTTTTACGCCGTCGTCGGGATTAACCACGTTGCCGCGGCTCTTGCTCATTTTTTCGCCATCCGGACCCAAAACAATTCCATGCGGTTTGCGCATTGTGTACGGTTCTTTAGCCGTGACTAATTTTTGGTCATGCAAAAACAAATTCCAAAACCGGCTGTACAGCAAATGCAAAGTGGTATGCTCCATACCGCCAAAATATACGTCCACCGGCGTCCAGTATTTTTGCTTTTTTAAGTCGGCAAAAGATTTTTTATCACGCGGATCCGTATACCTCAAATAATACCAGCTGGAGCCAGCCCAGTTTGGCATGGTATTAGTTTCGCGCTTGGCCGGTCCTTTGCAGTTGGGACATTTAACATTCACCCACTTAGCAATGGCAGCCAAAGGCGACTCGCCGGTGCCGGTGGGTTCATAATTTTTTACGAATGGTAATTTTAGCGGTAAATCCTTTTCCGGTACGGGCACGGTGCCACATTTCTGGCAATTGATTATAGGAATAGGCTCGCCCCAATACCTTTGTCTGCTAAACACCCAGTCATGTAATCTGTACTGCGTAGTTAATTTACCAAAAGATGCAGCAACTTTAGGGATGGCCTGTTCAGAATTTAATCCGTCAAATATTCCTGAATCAAACAAAATACCTTCCGGACTAACCACTTTTTTAATTTCTAAATTAAACTTTTTGGCAAATTCAAAATCACGCTGGTCATGCGCCGGCACGGCCATAATGGCGCCGGTGCCGTAAAGACCCAAAACATAGTCAGCAACGAAAATTGGAATCTCCTGTTTGGTTGCAGGATTGATGACTTTTATTCCCTTTAATTCCACTCCTGTTTTTTCTTTACTTTCGGAGGTTCTGTCGATTTCGGTTTTTTCTTTTGTTTTCTCTACATATTTATTGACTTCCTCTATGTTGGAAATTGATAAGCGGTCATTGGAAATAATTGAGTGTTCAGGCGCCAAAACCAAATAGGTTGCCCCAAAAATGGTATCGGGACGAGTGGTAAAAACTTTAATTTTTTCATATGGCAACTTGCCCTTGTAATAGCTATTACCTTCCAGCATTTCCCGGACATTAGTAAACGTATTATTTGAAAACCTGTTACACAAATCAATTATAGTCAGCTCTGTTGATGCATTCAGCGTCAATTTATAAACCATTCCCTTTTTATTTTTAAAGAGGAAAACTATATCATTGAAAATATATTCATTCCAAAACCCTGGCTTAATTTTTTTCAGAATTAAAGCTTCATAATCCGAGACTTTAGATTCCGGAATAACAACTTTATAATCACCATCGGAAGTCTTTTCAACGACAGTTACGCCCAATGTTTTGAGATCACTGTCAATATTTTCCACACCCATTATGTAACTAATTGCGCCATGCTTCTGATTTTTTTCTCCTGGTTCCGTTATAGAAAATTCTATCTCCGCGCCCTCGCTCTTGCCTATCCAGTTTTCCTGCTGCAGTTTCACCGCTTCCGGCCACTGGGGCAGGTGTTTTAAACCTTCCAATAATTTTTCAGCGTAAGCGGTAATTTTTAAATACCACTGCCGCAGTTCTTTTTTTTCAACTATTGTGCCGCATCTTTCACATCGCCCGTCTATAACTTCCTCATTGGCCAAACCGGTTTTGTCTTTGGGGCACCAATTGATCAAGCCGGTAGCTTCGTACGCCAGTCCGGCTTTATAGAATTGCAAAACAGCCACTGCGTCCACTTGTAATAATTAGGGTCGGTAGTATTAATCTCACGGGACCAATCAAAACTCAAACCCCAAGAAAGCATCTGCTTCTTGGCATTACTGATGTTCTTTTTAGTCGTTATGGAAGGATGCACTCCCATTTTAATGGCATAATTTTCCGCGGGCAGGCCAAAAGCATCCCAGCCAATAGGAAACAAAACTTCCTTGCCGCTCAAGCGATGGAAACGCGACAACACGTCTGCCGCCACATACGGACGCAAATGCCCCATATGTAAACCCGCGCCGGAAGGGTAAGGGAATTCCGCCAGTACGTATTTTTTGGGCTTTTTTGCAAAATCCTTGGCCTGAAAAACCTTTTTAGCGGCCCAATACCTTTGCCATTTTTTTTCAATTTTAGAATGGTTATATTTAATCATGTTTTTTGTTTACCCGACGAAGCTTCAGCGGAGTCGGGTGGTCGTATTTTTTCATGCAATTGCAAACAGCTTTTTGGCATTGTCAGTAGTTTGCTGCGCGACCATTTCCACACCAGCTTTTTTGGCTTCCGCCAGCTTTTGGGCCACGTACTGTACGTACGAAGGCTCATTTTTTTTGCCGCGCATGGGGACCGGCGTCAGGTAAGGGCAGTCGGTTTCCAGCACTATGCGTTCTAAAGGTACCGTATTAATAACTTCATCCATATTTCCGGTCTTATCAAAGGTAATTATACCATTTAAGCCCACATAAGCGCCACGCTCCAAAAATTGCTTTACAATTGCCGGCGAGCCGGTAAAAGAATGGATCTCAAAACGCAAATCGGAAGTTCCGTGCTCGTCCAAAATTCTTAATATGTCTTCATACGCGTCTTGCGTACCTTTAGAAGGGCGGCAATGGATGACTAAGGCTTTGTTAAGTTCTTTGGCTAATTTAATTTGTGAGGTGAAGGTCTGCTTTTGCTTTTCCACTATTGTCTGATGATCAGCGCCATCCGGCAAACGGTAATAATCCAAGCCGCACTCGCCTATCCCCACCACGCGCGGATTTTGGGCTAATTTTTTGTAAGCTTCGTAATCAAAAGTTTCTTCCCGCGTCTTAAAATGGGTTTCTTCCTCGTCCAATTCCTGTTCGTAAGTATGAACCGGGTGTAAGCCAATAACGGCATACAAATTATAGTCTTCCGCCATCTTCACGGCGCTGGCTGAAGTGTCCAGCTGCGTACCGACATTCACAATTAAAACCCCGCCCTGTTTGGCGCGGTCCAAAACTTCTTTGTAGTCGTCCTTAAAAGCGCTAAAATTTACGTGCGCGTGGGTGTCAATAAGCATTTATCATTTAAGATTTAGCATTTACGAAATTCTTGGGAACAACGGTTCTGCTTTGGTAATTTTTTCCTGTTTGAATATATTTTTGATCTTTTCGGCAGTCTCGGGCATAAACGGACTAAGATGTTCGCCAATTTGTTTAATTGTCACAAGCAGCTGGTTACTAACATGGTTAAACTGGTTAGTATCGGTTTTGCCCAATTCCCAAAGTTTATTATAATCCACGGCTTCATTGGCCGCCTGAACCGCGTTCCAAATTTCCTGCAAAGCCTGGTGGAAATAAAATTTTTCAACCAGATCGTCCACAGAAAACAAATCATGGACCGGTTTGGCGTTCAAATCCATTTTGCCGTCGCCAAACTTTTCCCACAGCGTGGTCACGCGGCTGACCAAATTACCAAGACCGTTGGCCAAGTCGCTTTCGTGCCTGGATTTTAATTTTCCCCAGGAATAATCACCGTCTTCAAATGGAGAAATTTCCCGCAATAAATAATAACGCAGGGTGTCTATAGCCTGACTTTCCGATAATCCTGATGCTCGCAATTTGTCCAAAATTTGATAAGGATCAGCCACATTACCCAAAGACTTGCTCATCTTTTGACCGTCGCTGGTAATAAAGCCGTGGATAATTATTTGCTTGGAATTGGGCAAACCGGCAGCCATTAACATAGCCTGCCACATGGCGGACTGTTGGCGGAGGTTGTCTTTACCGGCAATTTGAATGCCGTTTGGATGAGCTAAGGTTCCCCAAAATCCCTCAAAACTGTGTTTATCGTTGGGCCAGCCCAATGTAGAAATATAATTTATCAGGGCGTCAAACCATACGTACATAACCTGTGTGTCGTCGCCCGGCACTGGAACACCCCAGGGCATTTTTTCCTTAACGCGCGAGATGCTGAAATTAGCCAACCCTGCTTTTACAAACTGGATAATTTCGTTGAACCGAAAGTCCGGCACTACAAAATCGGAATGGGCGGAATAATAATCCAAAAGCTTTTGTTGGAAATCGGCGAACTTGAAAAAATAGTTTTTTTCGTCAATGAGCTCAATCATCAAGTTGGGATGGAGTAAACAATGACCTTCCTCATTCAATTCGGAATCTGTTTTTTCCAACTCGCAACCCACGCAATATTTTACCTTATAGCTGTCCTTGTAAATGTAGCCGTTCTTATTACAGATTTCCCAAAATTCCTGCGCGGCCTTATTATGATGTTCGTCAGTAGTGCGTATAAAATGCAAATCATCGAATAAGCCAAGCCTGCGCTTTAATTGCTTAAATTTGGCCGCGTATTCATCTACATAAGCCTGAACTTCTTTACCTTCTTCCTGGGCTTTGCGATAAATTTTGATGCCGTGTTCGTCCGTGTCGGTGTTAAAAAAAACGTCCTGCTTTAAGACTTCAGCATGGTAGCGGGCAATGACGTCGGCCTGGACAATTTCCAAAGCAAACCCCAAATGTGGGTCGGCGTTTACATACGGTAAAGTTGTTGTAATATAAAATTTTCCCATAAATTACAGCGCCTTTCCCGGCCAGAATTCATTGACCGTAACCGTGATGGCCGCAGCAATGGGCACGGAAATCAACAACCCTAAAATACCGGCTAACTGGAACCCTACAAGCAAAGCTATCATAACCACCAGCGGCGAAACGCCCACGGTTTTTTCCATAATCTTGGGTACCAGCACATAGCCTTCCACCTCG
This sequence comes from Candidatus Doudnabacteria bacterium, assembly GCA_903908535.1. Lineage (GTDB taxonomy): Bacteria > Patescibacteriota > Doudnabacteria > UBA920 > UBA920 > CAIVSE01. Next base: position 10,712 of record CAIVSE010000085.1, on the reverse strand, counting down.
TGGATTAAAATATAGAGGATGATAACCGGGATAATCAAAGACGGCCGCTGGATAAAGGCAATAAACACCGCCGGCACGGCCGAAAGGAACGGCCCAATGTAAGGCACAATTTCAAACAGGCCGGCAATTAAAGCCAGGACCAGGGCGTACTGCACATGGAGCAGCAATAAACCAATATAAGAAAAAATAAAAATCCCAAAACTTACAATTACCTGCCCGAGCAGCCACATGCCCATTTTATCCTGTATTTTTTTGACCAAATGCAGGGTGAACTCGCGGCTGCCGCCAGGAATAATAAAACTGATTAAAGACTGCATGCCGGCCTGTTCGGCCACCAAATAAAAGGCAATGACCAGCACGGCAATAAAATCCAGCACGCCGTTAAAGGCGCCAAAAGTATTAGAAAGTACGCCGGTACTACTGCCGCCGGACAGCGCCTGCTGGATGGTGCCGGTAATATTTTGCCCGCCGAACAGCCACGCCAAATGGGTTTGCAGGTACAAGTTGTAGTCCGGCAAGTGGACTTCTAAAATTTTAAACTGGCTGACCACGGGCGGGATGAGCAGGTAAATAACCAGGCCCGCGGTACCCAGTACCAAAATGTAGACGGCAATAACGCTGACCGCGCGGGGAATCTTTTTTTTATGCAAATAGGCAACTATGGGCTCCATGGCCGAGGCCAAAATTAAGGCCAATAAAAGCAATAAAACAATCCCGCGGATAAACCACAAAAACACCAGCAGCAAGATGGCTAAAAAGACCTGTAAAATAACCTGGGTGGATTTGTCCAATTCGGAAAACTTCATAGTGGTATTTTAACAGTTTACCATAAAAAAATCCAGCCTTTAAGCTGGATTTTGAGTGGCTTGGGCAGCCAGTAATTTTTTGGCTTCCTCAATTCTTTCGTCGTTCTTTTTGATGCCCTCCAAACAGTAAGCTTTAATTTGCTCTTTTAAAAAATCGGTTAAGCCTTCGGTTTGCAAATCACGGATAAGAATATCTTTTATGGTTTGGTCCAGGTCCGAAATTTGGATAAGATGAATAATTTTTTCTGCTTTTTCGTCCATATTATTTAGCCATTTCAATTATTTGTTTAAGTATCTCATTCCTTTTTCCCCATTCCTCAACATTCCCCCTTAATCTTTCGACGTTTGATTGTTCCCCCTCATAAACCTGCTGGCTCGTTTCTGGATTTGGCATAATTGTATAAATTTATTTATATTTCTTAATTTTATCCCTTAAACCCTTTAAGATTTTAATGTCTGCTTTTACTTTATCATGCTCGGTTTCTAAAATCAAGGGGAAACAGGAATTTTGTGGCATTTTAGCTTTGGAAACCCAAAATTCCAGCATGGCCTTAAAGCCGGCGTTGCCAATTTTACCGTCGCCAATGTGGTCGTGGCGGTCTTTGCGGCCGGCCAGCTCTGTCTTGGAATCGTTGATATGGCTCATTTTCAACCACTTTAGGCCAATTTCCTTATCAAACTGTTTAAAAGTTTGCTTTACTGCTTCCGGTGTGCGCAAATCATACCCGCTGCTAAAAGCATGCTGGGTATCAAAACAAATACCGCCAAAAGTTTTGTATTTTACCAAGGGTTCCATTAAATAGGCTAATTCTTTAAAAGAATCTCCCAAAATATAGCCGGCGCCTGCCGCAATTTCCAGTAAAAATTGGGTTTTGCCATCATATTCTTCCAAAACCTTGACTAAACCTTTACGGGTTTGGGCTAAAGCCACATCTTTGCCTAAATCTTTACCTGAACCCAGATGCGTCATCACATAGGCTGCGCCCAAAAGATTACCGCGGTCAAGTTCGCCTTTAACAATTGCTGACGATCCGTGCGCCAACTTCGGTTTGACGGATCCGAAATTTATAAAATAAGGGCAATGGATGACAAAGCAGTTATAATTGTAGCTGTAGCCGTATTTGTCCATTTCCGAACGGAATTGCGCCAAAATCTGATCATCCAGTTTTGGCGCCGTTCCGCCCTGCGGACTGCGGCTGAATATTTGAAAGGTCTCACAGCCAAAATCATGCGCGTTCTTGGGAGCGTTAAACACTCCCCCAGCGGCAGAAACATGGCAACCAATTTTAAAGTTTATCATAAATATTTTATGCAAATTTTTCCAAATAGCTTTCTACAAAGTCATCCAGCTCGCCATTTAAAACTAAATCGGGATTAGTAGATTCCAGGTTAGTGCGGTGGTCTTTAACTAATTTGTAAGGATGCAAAACGTAAGAACGGATTTGGTTCCCCCATTCGGCAGACTTAAACTCCCCGCGGATTTCCTGTTTTTCTTTTTGCAATTTTTCTTCTTCCACGGCCTTGACCTTGGCCATTAAAATTTTCATGGCCAGTTCCCGGTTTTGGTGCTGGGAACGTTCGTTTTGGATGCTGACTTTTAAACCGGTCGGGATATGGGTAATTCTAATTGCGGAATACGTAGTGTTGACTGATTGCCCGCCGTGGCCCGATGCTGTATTGGCTTCTATTTTTAAATCTTTGGGATCCAAAGTAATTTCTTCCTGTTGTTCCAGTAAAGGCAAAAGCTCCAGTAAGGCAAATGACGTTTCTCTGGTATGGGCCGGATTAAACGGAGATAACCTGACTAATCTATGGACCCCGGCTTCACTTTTAAGCAAGCCATAAGCATACGCTCCCCGCACTTCTACCACCGCGGTTTTAAGGCCGCCCTGTTCGCCGCGACTTAGTTCTACTACATCCGTGGCAAAACCTTTACGGTCACAGTAACGAAGGAACATCCTAAGCAACATATCCGCCCAGTCCTGCGCGTCCACGCCGCCGGCGCCGCTGTGGATGGAAAAGATGGCATTGTGGTCATCATATCTTTTACTTAACAGCGCCACAAAACGATTTTTCTTGTATTGCGTTTCCAAATCCACAACTTGGCTTTCCAAATATTTTTTGGTTTCGTCGCTTTCATCCTGGTTATGCTGGACTAAATCTAAATTTTCTTTAATATTATTTTCTAAGGTTACCCAAAAATCATAAAAAGTTTTTATCTGGTTATATTCCTTGCTGACCTTTTGCGCGTGCTCGTTATCATTCCAAAATTCCGGCGCCTGCATTAAACTTTCCAATTCCAAAAGCTTCTGCTCCTTATGGGGCAAATTAAGATGAGATTTTAGATTTACAACTTCAGCCAGTAAGGCTTCCAGTCGTTTTATTAAATCATTCATTATTTAGCTAATTTCTCATCCAGTCTTGCTTCCTTTACCCTTTGCCTAGCCTCACTGTCGGCGCGGGACCAGTAGTAATCGTTATGGTCTACAAACTTCATGGCGTCGGCGCGCCACTGGTTCCGCTCCGCGATTAATGTATGCATTTTTTGGGCGGCTAAACGGTAATTGGGATGGCCCTGCGGCGTGGAGCGCAGCTCCAGCATATGCATAGCCTCGCGGTCGTTAAAACCCAGGCTCCAGCGCACATAATGCCCGTGGAGCGGCGCGTATTGGGCCAGCAGGGGGTTTTCTTTAACCATGGCGTCAAACAAGGCATCGGCCCTGTCTACGCAAGCCTTAACTTTATCCATGGCATTTATTGCTTCCAATTCCGGCGCGAAGTAAAAGCCCAGTTTGGTGCTGAACAATTGGCGGCTTTGCGTGTTCATGCGATGGCGCTGGAGATCTTTGTACACGCCAAAGTTAGTGATCATGTCAAAAGTATAAGGATAGCCATTTTCCAAAGCGCGGCCCGGCCGGTCGCGGCGGGTTTGCCTTTCGCCAATATAAGTATGGGCAATATTATGGCGTCCCTGTTCGTCCATATGGTCCACTTCCTGGCGCAGTTCATGCAGCGAAACATGGCAATAAGGATAAAGCATGGCCGCCAAAGTGGAAATTTCTTCAAATTCGTTGATGGCTTCCCTGGCGGAAACGCCTTCGTGCCTAATTCTTTTTTCTAAAAATTCCTCGCCGCGATCCATTAAGGCAAAATGCGGCAATTCCGGAATTTCCGAATATTTTTCGCCAAACAATTGTTTGGCCAGGGCATACATATTTTTGCTATTAAGGTTATTGTATTCGCTTTTGGCCGCCCGGCGCACATACTGCGGAATAATTTCTTTTAAGGCAGCCTGGGCACCGGCGGCAATAGTATGGCTTTCGGGAAGTTCCGATGTCAGCAAAAAACTAATTAGCCCCTGGAAAAACCGGCCGTTGCCAAACATGCCAACATTGGTTAAAGTCGCAATGGGCAGTAATGATCTTAGAATATCGCAGGCCTTGGCGCGCAAATCAAATGTATAGGTTTGTTTAAACGACTTTATTAATTTTTCGTCCGTAAGTTCGGCCAGCTTTTCTTTTTTACCGTCGCCGTTAATATCATATTCGGCTTCGTCTAAAGGCTTTTGGCTTTCCAAATAAGTTTTTAAAGGCTCTACCAAATCCGCGTAAGTTTGGAAGACAAAATCCATAGTTTCCACATATTGTTTGCCGTAGGCTGCCTTGATAACTTCCTCACCCCGATAGTATTTCCAGTTGCCTCTATCATCTTTTTGGTCATACAAAACGTAACGCGTGGATTGCTCAATTGATGAACCGCCAATACGCCGGTCTTCCAGTTCCTTGGTGGCCAGCATGGTAATTTGCTCAAAGCTCACGTGCGCGCCTTCCAGTTCCCCCACACTGTCGTCACCATAGGCAATTAGCACGCGCTGGATAAGTTCGTCAGCGTGTTTTGGGTCTATTTGCCCCGATTCTATAAATTCCTTTAACAAGACTTCCCGGAAACCGCCCTTAGCCCGGCTATAGCGGGCGTAAGCCGCGCCGGCCATGCCGTTCATGCCTTTAATGGCAAAAATATTGGCATCGGAAGATGTTACGTATTGTGAAAGAATTTTTTTTTCGTCTTCAGTAAACATAAATTTATTCTTTATTTGGTAGGCTTAATATTTTTTAAGGCAATGCGGCGCACCAATTCCCAGACTTTGTTATGAACTTCCTGCGGCGTCAGCAATTGTTCATCCACCACGCATTCCACCAGTTTGGTATTTGGAAATAATTTGGCGATTTCCAAAAAAACTTTTTCCGCGTTTTGTAAGTGGTTTAGGTCGGCTTCGTGCAAGTCCCGCTTTTTGCCGCCCGCGTATTTGCGTTCGGCCGCGGATTTTTTATCCACCAGCAGTTGGGCGGTTTCGGCCGGCACGTGCAAAATTAAATTGAGGTCGGGCTTGGGGATGCCAAAAATATTATATTCCAGGTCGTTTAACCAACGGAAAAATTTTAGACGCTCGTCATCATCCGCAATCTTGCCGCCCTGGTGCCCGGCGCTGGCTGTAACATAACGGTTAGAAACAATTATTTTCCCTTCGCCCAGCCACTGGCGGATCTTAAAGCTGGCATCGTAACGGTCTATGGCGTAAAAAATAGACGAGGCCTTGGGGTTAACCTGCCCGTACTTGCCGTTTAGATATTCTTCCACGGCGCCGGCGGATTTTTGTCCGTACTGCGGGAAGTCCGTGGTCTCAACATCGTAACCATTGGCCCTTAGCTCCTCAATCAGCAGTTGCGTCTGCGTGCCCTTGCCGCTGCCGTCCGTGCCGTCAATGACAATGAACTTGCCCCGCTGTTTTTCCGCCTTTTTGGAGGTACCGAATTTAAGTAATGCCATAAAAAATTTGATTTGAGAAGGACAACCTTGTCGGTTTTCCTTCTCAATACTTATCCTTTCCCTTCAATGATTTTCCTACACCCGAAGTGAATTCGGGTTCCGAAAAACTAAAATTTATTTAACCCTTTATTATCTCATCAACCTTTTTATACAAGTCCTCCAGCGTGCCAGTGTTTTCTATTTTAAAATCAGCCCGGGCGCCAAGCTGGGGAATCTGGATTTCCGTCCATTCCTGCTCCTGCGCGACAAATTCCTCAAAAGTCTGTTTACCATCTTCGCCTTTTTCCCGTCTTAAGTTCATAAATCGGTCATAGCGTAACTCCGCCGGCGCGGTAATATAAATAATTTTAGCCCCCAATGCCTTAGCGTCAGCAAGTTCGTCAGGCAAACGAATACTGCCGATAACTTTAAGCTCCACCCAGGATTCCGAAATCCGCTTTTTCATCGCCGCCCAAAAGACATTGGTTTTAAACTGCCCGCGCAAGGCGTGGCCTAAATCTATTTCGCTTCGGCGAGTAATAGGAATATTTAAGATATTTAAAATCTCGTCAATAATCTGGCTGTACTTAACATAAAAAGCCCCGTGCTGGTCCTGCAAATATTTCGCCAGCTCGTCTTTGCCCGCCAATTTTTCGCCCAAAATGCCGATAATCATGAGTACCCTCCGGTGCTTCCAATGCCGCCACGGTCGCTTTCCCTGATGGTATTAACCTCTTCCCATTGTGCCTGCTCAATGGGTAAAAATATACCCTGGGCCAAACGCTCGCCTTTGGTTACGGTTACAGGCTGGCTGGTAAAATTAATGACAATAATATGCACCTGGTCGCTGGGGCCGGCGTAGTCTGGGTCCACAATGCCCACGCCGCTCGGTATGGCCAAGCCTTTTTTGGAAGGCAGGCTGCTGCGCGCCGCGATAAGCAAAAAATGTCCGGTAGGAGATTCTATAACTAGTCCCGTGGGGATTTTTACCACCTCGTTGGGCTGGACGGTTACATCAATTGCCGAAGCAATATCAAAACCTGCCGACTCTTTAGTATGATATTCCGGCAACGGCAGGCTGGGATCTAACCTTTTTATTTTAACCTTCATGGAGTTTTAACATTACGGCGTCGATATTTTTATGTAAATCTTCCAGGCTGCCTTCGTTAATAATGGTAAAATCGGCGCGGGCAATGGGGCCGGCCTGGTGCAAGTTTTCTATTTGGGAATAATCCCGCGAAACCAGTTCTTCCGCGGTCAGCGGGCGCACAGCCCGGCCCGACATACGGCGCGTCCGAACCTGGGGAGAAGAATAAACAGCTAAAACTTTAAAGGCCCCGCCAAACTGCTTTTTTAATTCCAGGTACTCTTCCCAGCTGTACATGCTTTCTATAATCACATTACCGGCTTCATACAGCCGTTTGATTTTATCCATATTGATAATGGCCATGGCGCCAACCCCGTGCTGTTTGCGCAGGTCTTCGCGCACTGTGCGTTCGTTAGCCTCATTAACTTCCTGTCCGCGCCGAATGACTTCATCTATTACGCCCTGGCCGAAATAAATTTTTTCCCATTTGGTTTTTTCCACCAAGTATTGTGTAGCCTCGGTCTTGCCCGCTCCGGGCAGGCCGACCACGGCTAAAAGAATTTTATCCATAAAAAAACAATTACTTTTGGGTCTGGTACTGCCTTAATTTAATCCCGGCCAGTTCAAACAGCCGGCGCGAAGCTTTAAAAGCCGGGACATCTTTATATTTATCACTCTCATAAATTACTTCCGTAATGCCGTTTTGGATAATAGTCTTGGCGCATTCATTGCAGGGGAATAAAGTGCAGTAAATTTTACAGCCTTTTACCGGAGCGTTAGCGTTGTAAACCGCATTTTCTTCGGCGTGGCAAACATAGGCGTATTTAGTATCGGCAAATTCCCCTTCGCGTTCCCATGGTAATTTATCGGAATCTATGCCTCGGGGAAAACCGTTATAGCCCAAACCGTAAATAACATTATGCCGGTCTGCCACCACGGCACCGGCCTGGGTGGAAGGGTCTTTGGACCGCTCGGCTATTAAACGGGCCATGCGCATAAGGCATTCATCCCAGGATATGGCATTTTCGCGGGGTTTTTCCATGACCTAATTCTACTACACTTTTAGGCAGTTGACAAAAAAGGGTTTAGGAGCTATTTTTAAGTCAGATGTTGTACCAAAATTTGGAAAGCCTAATAGATAAATTCTTTATAAACCAACTTATTACCCTGGCAGTTTTCGCTGTCGGAATATTACTACTTTCGTTTAGGCAATTAAGGCAGAAAAAAGCAAAAAACTAGGTCTGGTTGCTGCCGGACCTTATTTTTTTGAGGCGAGGATTGTTTGAGTACACAATTTATCAATATAAAGCCAAAGCCGCACCCCCAACGGTTCCCAGGGTGCGGCTAATAAGCATAAATTATATGTAGTAAATTGTGGACGAGTTCCGCAGACCCAAAAAATAATGGTCCGGCAGCCACTCTTACATTTTAAACTTAATGCCCGGGCCCATGGTGGAATTTACGGTCATGGAGGCCACAAACTGGCCCTTTACGGTAATAGGTTTGCTCTGGCTTAAGGCCTGGTAAAAAGATTTTAAATTTTCAACTAATTTAGCGGTTTCAAAATTTGTCTTACCAATAATTTGGTGCACGTTGCCGCTGTCGTCGTTCTTAAAGTTAACCTTACCGCCGGCGATTTCCTTAATCAGCTCGCCAATGTTTTGGCCCACAGTGCCGGTTTTAGGGTTGGGCATTAAACCGCGGGTACCCAAAATTTTGGCAATTTGGGCCAGCTTAGGCATTAAGGCCGGTTCAGCTACGGCCACGTCAAAGTCGGTTTTTTCGCTTTCTTTGATAGTTTTAATAAGCTCTTCGCCGCCGGCCACAAATGCTCCTGCATCTTTGGCTTCTTTTTCTTTAGCTTCCGTGACAAAAGCCGCCACGCGCTTGCTTTTGCCGGTGCCGTGAGGCAGGCTCACCGTGCCGCGAACCGACTGGTCCGTCTTTTTGGCGTCAATTAAAGTTCTTATGTGGACCTCAATGGAACCCACAAATTTGGTGTTGGCGGTTTTCTTGGCCAATTCAATGGCTTCTGCCGCGCCGTAAACTTTGGCGGCGTCAACAAGTTCGTTGTTGGCTTTTACTCTCTTGGCTAACTTTGTCATAATTTTCCTTCTTGTCCCGACAAAGTCGGGATCGTGGTGTTTGATCTGGAAACAGGTCTCCCACAAATTAATTATATTCCACAGATACACAGATGTTCACAGATAACACAGAAGCCGCACTTAGTGCGTTCATCTGTGTTATCTGCAGTTGTCTGTGTATCTGTGGTACTAAACTTCTTTCTTGGCTAATTTCCAGTGGTACAGCCAAACCGGTGTGGCCACAACTATCATGGCAATGGCCTGGGCCGCGGTTGTCTGTCTTTGCGAACCTTGCTGGTCTTTGGCCTGCTGCTGTTGCTGCGCGATTGTCGTCGGATCGCAACCTGAAGCCATTGAATTTGGCGCAACCGGACACGGAGCCGTGTAATAATTTTGGTCAGCCCTGGTAAACACCCAGGCTTTAAGACCTAGATTTATCAACATGATGGCACCAATAACCGCAATAACTAACGAGATTACCGAAACTAAATATAGATAAGCTTTTTTGAGTGACATAAATTATATTCCACAGATACACAGATGTTCACAGATAACACAGAAACTGCACTTAGTGCGTTCCATCTGTGTTATCTGCAGTTATCTGTGTATCTGTGGTCTAATTATTTGCTTTCGTCGTTAATAAATTTTTGGATGTCCTTAACCGTGCTCATAAACTGGGCCGGAAAAATAATGGTGGAATTCTTTTCCACGGAAATTTCCGACATAGTCTGTAAATTCCTTAACTGCAAGGCAATCGGATGCGCGGCAATAACGTCAGCGGCGTCTGCCAATTTTTGCGCGGAAAGGAATTCGCCTTCGGCCGCAATAATTTTGGCGCGCTTTTCACGTTCGGCTTCGGCCTGCTTGGCCATGGCTCTTTGCATGTTTTCCGGCAGTTCAATATCTTTTATTTCCACCGCGGAAACTATGACGCCCCATTCTTCGGTCCGTTCATCCAAAGTCGTGCGGATTTCCGTGTTAATGGTATTGCGCTCGCTAAGGATTTCATCCAGCTGGAACTTGCCCACAATATTCCTCATGGTAGTTTGCGACAGCTGGTTGATGGCCGACATCACATTTTCAATGGCGACGATGGACTTAGTCACATCAACAACTTTATAGTAAGCCACCGCCGAAACATCCAGCGAGACGTTATCTTTGGTAATAATCCGCTGGGCCGGAATCGGCAAAGTGATAGTGCGCAAGTCCACTTTGCGCATCCAGGAAAAGTAAGGGATAATCCAAACCAAACCCGGTTCCTTAATGCCGGTAATCTTGCCGAACAAAAAGACCACGCCTTTTTCGTACTGCTGGACCACGCGGAAACCAGGCAGGACAATAAAAATAACTATAACGAGTAAAATTGTGAGCATAAAATTAATCGATAACTTCCACGCCCATACTGCGGGCGGTGCCTTTGATAATTTTTTCCGCGGCCTCCAAAGTGTTGGCATTTAAGTCCACCATCTTTTTTTCCGCAATCTCTTTAATCTGTTTGCCGGTAATTTTGCCGACTTTGGTGGTCAGCGGATTTGCCGATCCTTTTTGAAGTCCAATTGCTTTCATAATTAGGTTAGACGCAGGAGGCGTCTTCATAATAAAGGTGAAGCTGCGGTCTTCAAAAATAGTCATTTCCACCGGAATGGTCATGTCGCCACCGGCGGTTTTATCGTTAAATTCCTTAACGAACTGGGCGATGTTGACGCCGTGGGGACCAAGGGCGGTACCTACCGGCGGCGCCGGGGTAGCCTTTCCCGCAGGCAATTGCAATTTGATAACTGTCTTAATTTTCTTTGCCATAAATGTAATTAATTATTTTGTTCCTGTTCATAATTCGAGAAGCGCGAGTTATGAATTAGGAAGAAAATCTAGATTTTCTTCACCTGCAAGAAATCTAACTCCACCGGAGTTTCTCTACCGAAGATGGTG
>CAIVSE010000084.1 GCA_903908535.1 Candidatus Doudnabacteria bacterium | reverse complement strand
TAATCAGGTTTTAGACTACAAGGCGGCTCATGGCGAGATAACGCAAGCCGAAGCTGATTCCTTCAAATATCCCGATAGGGAAAAGAACCTTATCCCAATAATTATTTTTATAATCATAGCCGTTGTAATTATTTTGTTGGTTTTGTAATATATATTCCTTTACGGCCTGTAATATTCCCTATCCCCCGCTATTCTTTTTTCTAAATCCTCTTTGTTGGGGTAGAAGTACCAGTCATCCAAAAACCTGCGGTATTCCGAATCATCCGGGCTGTTAAAAACATGCATAGCGTGTTCCGGCGCCCTAATGGCAAACTTCTTCATCTGTGGAATAAGGGCTTTTTGTTTCGGGTAGGATTTTCGGTTAAAGGCATTGGGGTAATCTTCTACAATTGCTTTAGTCAAAGGATCACTCCAAAAAGATATGTTTGGCCCATCAACGTTATTCTGGGCATAGGATTTAAGAAGGTACTCGCGTATCCAGGTTTCCAAAGAGAGCTTGGTGCGTAGTTTTAGCACTGTCTGGCGGTTTGGAAATTTTGCCGACCAAAGATTTTGGCCTAAATCGTCAATCAGCGGGTAAGCCCGAACAATGCCTGTAAGTTTGCCGTTTTCGATGCCATCCCGAAGCTTGAGAATTACTGTCCTCCCGTCAATCCAAGGATCCCCCCAGTAGAAGCTTAAAAGATTACCGAGGACAATGATTTTGGTATTAACATCACCTAACGGCAGGATCTCGCTTTCAAATCGCCGGACAAAGGCCTCCGCCACCGCCCGGTCTTGCCCGGCCGAGCTGTCTTCCAAATCATCGCAAATAATCAAATCCGGCCTGAATTGGCCGTGCTTTAGGCCCCGCACTGTCTGCTCACGGGTAATGGATATAATTTTCGCGCCATGGTAGACCAGCTCCAAGGACAGCTTATTCCAAAACTCCTGGTTGTCGGTAAAGGGCCCGAAGTCTTGTTTGAGCAGTTCGTTTTGCTCCAGCTCGGTCTTGATGTTGGCAAAATGGTTTTTGGCCTGTTCCTGGGTCTGGCTCATAATCACCACCAGCTTCTTTTGCGGCTTGCCCAAAATCGACCATAAGGTGTTGGCCGTATTCATGACTGTGGACTTGCCGGAACCGCGAAAGGCCATCATAACGATCATCGGATATTTTGGATCTTCAATCAGGCGGAACATTTCCAAGTGAAAGGGAGCCAGCGGAGAGGTAAAATGATGTCTTAAATAGAGCAGGCTAAACCACAGGGAGCTTTCAAAGCCAAGCCGCTGTCTAACCCGCTCGTTGTCCCTGATTCCATCAAGATAATGCTGGTCTATTTTAGTCCTCATTTTCTTTTATTCTTAACCGGTAAGATCAAGCCGCCGGCCGCCAGTTGTAATGCATCCAGCACCATTTTTTGTTCTTCCGGAGTTAAATCTTCATTAGAAGCGATGGGCGTATAGCCTTGTCCTTTAGAACCATAGCGTGGATGGTGATGTTTCAGCCACAGAGCAATGGCTGGTAATTTTTTTTCTTTAATCAAGCTAATAACCTGCGACTCGCTCATGTCGTTAATCAATTCAAAACCCTGATTCATGGCGTCCTCGCTCTGCCTTAAAAATTCCTTGTCTTCCTTGCGCCAGCGGTAGTAGGTAGAGCGGTCTATACCCGCCCGTTTGCAGGCTACTTGAATTATGGGCATTTCTTTTAGGATTCCCAGCAAGGCCTGCTTGTCCTTGGTCTGCCGGTCTAATATAGCTTTGTTGTTTGATGAATTATCAGCCATAGATTTTTTTAGCGGTTAATCCGGTTAATTTTTCCCAGCGGTGCCTAATGACTTCAGCGTAGACCGGAGACTTTTCCATCAAAAAACAGCGGCGCTTCATCTTGGTTGCGGCAATCAGCGTCGAGCCGCTGCCGCCAAAAGGTTCTGCTATCAAATCTCCCCGCTTGGTCAGGACTTTAATATATGGAATTAGAATTTCAGTGGGTTTGGTGCCGAAAATAATGCCCTGGCCGGAGCTTTTTGCGTCTGAGGCTTTAAAGTCTATATGGTCAGTGGGACAATACTTTTTGCCTTTTTCGTAACCCTCCCAGTGCGGTTTACCGGAGGTGGCAAACAGGGCGGTTTCGTATTCTTCCTGGAGCAGGGCATCGCTTTCCGGTTCGTCGTTTAAGGCCACATTGCCGGACGTGCCGACCATGGCAAAATCATATTTGTTGAAGAATTTATACTTGGCCGCAAAACCCTGCACCCGGTTGGGCAGATGCCAGATGATAGTATTGCGGTACTTCCAGTGTTTTTCCAAGGCGTTCCAGATAGTCCGCAGATTTTTAGGATTTTCGTAAACAATAATGGAGAAATCCGGCTTCTGGACTTTGGCAATGTTGGCCATCCACAGGTCGGTAAAGTTTTCCGGCAGAGCCGTGGTGCCTAAATATATTCGGTCGCGCTTTAGGCCAAAGCCCGCCGTAGCATTCTTTTTCTTTTTGCCGTGTAAATAATCCAGGAGATAGGGAGGATCACAGAGGCACATGTCTGCCCGCTGCTTGCCAAACAGCTTTAGCGTATCGGCTTTTTTAGTGGAATCGCCGACTAACAGCCTACTGCCATCCAACTCCAGCAGGTCGCCAGTCTTGAGCCGGATTTGCTTGATGTCCAATTTTCGTAATTCCTTGTCCAGATCAAAAACTTCCGGATTTTCCCCAAGGTCAAAAATATCATCCAGCTCTTGGCTGGAAAAACCCACATCTGACAGGAACGACTCGTCAAAGTCAGTCAGCAGATCCCAGTCAAACTCCCCGGTATTTTTATTGAGCCGGATATTAAGTTCCTTTTCTTTTTCAATATCTGGGATATTGATATATACCACCGGCACGGTTTTAAATCCCAGCTCCTTGAGAACCGACAGTCTGAAATGGCCACCGATGACGATATTTTTCCTCTGTTTGGCCGAGTTGACCAACAGGGGGTCGACGATGCCGAAGCGTTTAATACTTTCCCTTAACTGCCCCTCCGCCTCTTTATCCCACTTTCGTGGGTTGTATTCAGCCGCTTTCAGGCTGTTGATTGAGACCTGCTCAATCTTCATTTCCTTAGTTTGCATATTATTTTGGTTAATTATTTACTACTTTTTTAATTTTAACTATCTTTTACGATTTTAAAAGGGGGATATTAGAGACTAGCTTAGCTGGTCACTGCACCACAAACAAGACACCAGATTTTATCCGCGTCTTATTTTAATTTCGTCTTTATTTGCAAGGCTTTTTAACTTAAAAAAGTCAAAAAAGACATTAAAAAAACACACCCTAAAAGTGTCTTATTTGTCGCATTTTGAATTGTTAGACCCCAGACCGAGGAGCGTCAAACAGCCTCTAGTAAAACCCCTCAAAACCCCTTACAATACCCCTAAGGGGTAGGTGTTGAACCGAGCCACACAGCCAAGCAATCTCTATCGCCTAAGCGGCGGTTTTTTGCTAAGATAAGCTTATGGACATCAATCAATTGCACCAAAAACACTTAGCAAACCATCCCGACCATTTCGCGCGGCACGCGGCTTGGTTTGCGCAAAACGAACTCACAGAATCTATTATTTACAATAAGCTGGCTGGCATCCAAAAAAATCCCGCAAACGCCGAAATTTTGCGGCACATGGCCAAAGAGGAGCACGGGCATTATGAATTTTGGAAATCCCTAAGCAACGGCGCGGAAATTATCCCGCGCGCCGGAGTTTATATAATACCAATATTGTGCAGGATTTTAGGCGTGACTTTTGCCGCCAAATTTTTGGAAAAGCATGAGGAACTGGCCGTAGAGCGCTACCAGGCCGTGGCTAAAATCATCCCGGCCAGCCAACAGGAGCAACTACAAAAAATTATCGCGGATGAACAGGGCCACGAACAATCCCTGCTTTCCCAGCTCAAGGAAAAGCGCGTGGAATACATTAGCTTTGTGGCCCTGGGCCTCTCCGACGCCATTGTGGAAATTACCGGCGTGCATGCCGGATTTTTGGGCGTTACCGGTACGCCGCTCATTGCCGGCGTGGCCGGAGTAATTGTGGGCGTGTCCGCGGCTATTTCCATGGGCAGCGCAGCCTATATACAAGCCAAACACGAAACGGAGCGATCGGCTTTTGTTTCGGCCTTTACCACCGGACTTTCCTATTTAGGTTCAGTCATCGTGCTGGCGCTGCCCTACTTTTTTATTCACGAAATGTTCCGCGCCTTTACCGTATCTACCATATTTGGAGTCTTGCTTTTGGCCGCCTTTACCTATTACGGCGCCATTGTTTTTGACCGCAAATTCTGGCGGGAACTGGGCGAATCGACTGCCCTGATGCTGGGCACGGCAGTGATAACCTTTGTAGTCGGCCATGTGGTTGGCAGCCTGTTCCATATTGACACCGCCAAATTTTAGCCATTCAGCAGTTCTTCTATTAACATCAGCCTGTTGTACTTGCAGACGCGCTCTCCCCTGGTGGGGCCAACTTTTATATACTGGCTTCCCACGGCCACGGCCAAATCCACCAAAAAAGTATCGTTGGTTTCCCCTCCGCCGCGGTGCGAAGGGATGGTTATATAATTATGCCGGTTGGCCAGCAAACAACAATCCACGGTTTCCGTCACCGTACCGGCCTGGTTTAATTTAATTAAAATGGCGTTGGCGGCTTTTAAATCTATGGCTTTTTGCCAAAGTTTAACATTAGTCACGGTTAAATCATCGGCCACCAAAGGAATGGGCGATTGCGCCATAAGAACCGGCCAGTGTTCCCAGTCAAATTCCGAAAGCAAATCTTCCCACAGCACAATAGGATAGTTTTTTTGCCAATCCAAATACATTTGGATGATTTCTTCGGTCGTTAAAACTCTGCTTTCAGAGGCTAAATTATATTTACCGTCTTGGTAAAATTCCGAAGCCGCGGCATCTATATATATGCCGGCGTCTGTTTTAGGCTGGTAGCCGGCCGTGGTAATGGCCCCGGTAATTAATTCCAGCGGCAATTGGTTGCTTTGGATGCCTTCCGGGGCAAAAGCGCCTTCATTACCAACGTTGGTGGAAAAATTCTTTTCTTTTAAAATTGTCTTCAGCGACCGGTAAATTTCTTCCATCATGCGCACACTTTCCGCGGCAGTCTGGTCTTTTTGCGCGGCCAGGGCATACTCCTGCAAATCTGTGGATTTGTCCGCATGCCTACCGCCTTCTATAAACACAGCCACGGGCTTGGGCAAATTCCAGTTAGGTAAATTAATTTGATAGGCCTGGCGCAAATATTGAAACAGTTCCAAATGCTGCTGCGCCGCGGCGGCGCGGGCTACAGCCATGGACACGCCCAAAATGGCATTGGCCCCAAAATTAGATTTATTTTCAGTCCCGTCCGCGGTAATCATTAAAGCGTCAATTTCCCGCTGGCCGGCGGCCTCTTTGCCTGCCACCAACGGCGCGATTTTGGTATTAACGTTATCCACAGCCTTTAACATGCCATGGCCGTGATAGCGGCGCGCGTCACCATCCAAAAGGACAAAAGCCTCTTTGCTTCCAGCCGAAACCCCATAAGACACCGAGGCTGTACCCACGGCGCCCGACTCCAAAACTACCTCCACCTCAACGGACGGCTCCCCGCCGCTGGCTAAAATTTCCCTGGCCCGCACAGACTTAATATTTGACATATGATATAATTATATCATATGTTTCGATTATTGAAATGGTTTTTTTATCTGGTCATTATCCTTATTATTGTGGTTTTGTATTGGTTTTTGCCCAAATACAGCTATATCCAAAAAAATCCCGGCTATTGCGTACACCTAACCAATAACTTTTACTACTGCGGTAATAACGCAGGGCTGGACAACTTGTTCAAATAGTTTTATAATAAAAAAAATGAAAATAAAATTGTCTCCCCAAACCAAAAGTTTTATTATTTTATTTGTTATCGCCTTTGTTGGCGTCTATATTTGTCTGATTTTAGTAGAATATACCGATTTCCCAGGCAGTCTGGCGGCGGTGGAAAGAATTCAGCTGGCCCAGTACCAAAAATTGGATACTGTTTCCACAGCTCGCGCGGATATGGGCGACAACTTCCTGCCCACGGACAGCACCACTACAGTGGACACCACCGGCTGGAAGAGTTATACCGACAGCACCTACAACTTTACTATTCACTACCCGGCGCAATGGAATATTAAAAAACCTGTCCAGCAGGATGGTTATTACGTTGTTACCATAGACCCGGGCGCGCGCTATTTTAATATTCACATCTACGTTAGCTCGCAGGGTTATTTTGCTATGGCCGGCTTGCCCTCCACCGCAATCATCATTGCCGGCCAAACCGCCACGGACGTGGAAGGCGTGTTATACGGCCTGCAGTATAACGGCAATTATTATACTTTTGACCAGGGCATTTCACAAAGCATCAAACCGGATTTTGAAGCCATGGTGAAGTCCTTTAGTTTTTAGTTATAATAGGACTATCGTGTAAACACGATGGTTCCATTGTTCACATAAAAGCGCAATATAGTCCCCAGGCGCCCAAGATTAGGCTTAAAACCAGGTATTTATCGGCAATATTAAAGTCGCCACGAAAAGCAAAACCAAGTAAGCCAAAAACGAACAAAATTAAG
Organism: Candidatus Doudnabacteria bacterium; assembly: GCA_903908535.1. Classification (GTDB taxonomy): domain Bacteria; phylum Patescibacteriota; class Doudnabacteria; order UBA920; family UBA920; genus CAIVSE01. The sequence continues at coordinate 27,111 of CAIVSE010000084.1, read as the reverse complement.
CCGCAAATAAGGGCATAATTTTTAGAGTTGTAAAATTTGATCATATCCCTTATAATTATACCAGTAAAGGTTGTTTTAAACAACCTTTCTTAACTCCTCGGTTCGCAAAGTAATTATTCAAATAATTACTTTGTCTCACCTACATCGTTAAAAAAAATAATTAAATAATTAGTTAAATATGACAGAAAATCATTTGCTCGCTTGGGCGCTGGGCGCTAGTTTACTTGCTCTCCTGTATGGGGCTTTTTTAATTGTTAAAATCGTTAAAAAACCGGCAGGCAGCGGCAAAATGCTGGAAATTGCCAAAGCTATCCAGGACGGGGCCAAAGCATATTTAAGGCGCCAATACCGCACGGTAGCTATGGTAGCCGTAGTTATTATTTTAATAATGTGGCTGGCGCATTTTAGCGGCCATACTATAATTGGATTCATGATTGGAGCGGTACTTTCCGCGACCGCCGGGTTTGTGGGCATGAATATTTCGGTCCGCGCCAACGTCCGTACGGCCGAAGCGGCCAAATCGGGGCTCGGCGCCGCGCTATCCTTAGCCTTTGAAGGCGGCAGCGTCACCGGTTTGTTTGTAGCAGGTTTGGGATTGATGAGTGTCACAGTTTTTTACTGGCTGACCAAAGATTTAACCGCCTTAGCCGGCTTGGCTTTTGGCGCGTCCCTGATTTCCGTATTCGCGCGTTTGGGCGGCGGCATTTTTACCAAAGGCGCGGATGTGGGCACAGACATGATTGGTAAGGTGGAAAACAACATTCCGGAAGATGACCCGCGCAACCCTGGAGTCATTGCCGACAACGTGGGCGACAACGTGGGCGACTGCGCCGGCATGGCAGCTGATCTTTTTGAAACCTATGTAGTTTCCACTATTGCGGTAATTTTGCTGGGCAGTTTTGTATTTACCACCAAAATTGTGACTTTGGATGACTTCGGTAATTTAGTCACCCATATTACCCTGTTCTCTAACGCGTTGGTTTATCCTCTCCTCATTGGTGCGGTTTCCATTGTCACCACCATTATTGGTACTTGGTTTGTCAAACTCGGCAAATCCAAAAACATTATGGGCGCTATGTATAAAGGTTTTGCCGTTACCGGAATACTCTCCGCTATTGCTTTTTATCCAATTACTAAAGCTTTAATGGGCAATAATAGTTTTTATTCGGTTAATGCATTATTTTACTGCACCTTAATTGGTTTAATTGTTACTGGATTAATTACCCTGATTACTGAATATTACACTTCCAAATCTTATTCCCCGGTTCAAGAAATTGCCGCAGCTTCCACCACCGGCCACGGCACAAATATAATCAAGGGCCTGGCTGTAGGAATGCAATCCACAGCGTTACCGATTATTCTGATTGTGCTGGCTATTTTAACCGCCTTCCACTTTGCGGGTCTATATGGCATTGCCTTAACCGTAATGTCTATGTTATCGCTAACGGGTATTGTAGTTGCCATTGATGCCTTTGGCCCGATTACGGACAATGCCGGCGGCATTGCGGAAATGGCCAAACTGTCTAAAGAAGTCCGCGACATCACCGACCCGTTAGACGCGGTTGGTAATACCACCAAAGCCGTGACCAAAGGTTATGCCATTGCTTCCGCAGGACTGGCCGCCATGGTTTTGTTTGCCGCTTATACCCAGGAACTTACCGCCCGTGGTTTGGGTACAGCTTTTGATTTATCCAATAGCCGCGTCTTAGTTGGTTTGTTAATTGGTGGTTTAATGCCTTACTTATTTGCTTCTATCGCTATGTCTGCCGTGGGTAATGCGGCCAAGGCTGTAGTAGAAGAAGTCCGCCGCCAGTTTAGGGAAATTAAAGGGATTATGGAAGGTACTGCCAAACCGGATTATTCCCGCGCCGTGGATATTGTAACCAAAGCCGCTATTAAAGAAATGATTATCCCGGCCTTGATCCCGGTTGTCATCCCGGTAATTGTTGGCTTATGGTTAGGTGCCGCGGCATTAGGTGGATTATTAGTTGGTTGCATAGTTACCGGTTTGTTCGTGGGCATTTCCATGACCACCGGCGGCGCGGCCTGGGATAACGCCAAAAAATATATTGAAGAAGGTAAATACGGCGGTAAAGGTTCGGATGCGCACAAGGCCGCGGTTACCGGCGACACCGTAGGCGACCCTTACAAAGATACTGCCGGGCCGGCCATTAATCCCATGATTAAAATTATCAACATTGTGGCGTTACTTTTAGTTAAATTTATAAAACACTAAGGCAATAAGAAAAGCGTCCCAGGTTACCGGGACGCTTTTTGGTTTGTTGTGGATTTCGGCGCAATTACTTGCGGCGGTGATGAGCTGCTTGGGCTGTCTTGGCAGCAGGCTTTTTTCTGGCCGGCTTGGCCGTGGCTTTGCGCAACTGCTGTTTAAGCTTTGCAACCTGGTTTTCCAAATTGCTGTTGTCCGCCTTCAGGGCGGCAATCTGACTCCTTAATTGGCTGGCCTGATTGGTCAGCTCGACGACTTGTTTGGCCGGGCCGCTATGGCCATAGAAGTCGCCGATGGCGAAGGCCGCAAGCAGTGCAAACATAGCAATCGCAACTAAAATTGCACGCTCGAAGGTCGGTTTGCTGCTTCGATCGGGTTGCATCTCGTTCGGTATCATCGATTCCACGTCTTTTTCCTCCATTTTCTCCGGCCGCTTGCCGGTACTACATTATACAACTAATGGAGGAAATTACAAGCTAAACTATTACTCCCCCGCCCACGCATTGTTTACCTTTATATAACACCAGGCTTTGCCCGCTGGCCACGGCTTTTTGCGGTTTCTTGAATTTCACCTGATAGCGATCTTTGCCTATCCCGGTGACCGTCAGCGGAATCAAGTCACCCTGATGCCGATACCTACCCATCAACTGATTTTCTTTTTGAGGCTCAAACCTTATCCAGTTGACACTATGTAATTCTACTTCCAAAACCTCCAGACGTTTGTCGTTAGAATTATTAGTCACATACAAAGTATTAGTCTTTAAATCTTTTTTAAAGACATAATACGGACCGCTGCCGCCAACCGCAATCCCCTGCCTTTGGCCTAAGGTATAATTGAATAAGCCCTGGTGTTCCCCTATCTTTTTTCCCTCGTGCACAATGGGTCCCATTGTGCACTTAAGTTTTTGTTCAAGAAAATCCTTCAGTCGAATCTTCCCCACAAAGCACAATCCCATACTCTCTTTTTTGTCTTTATTGGGTAAACCAATTTTTGCCGCCAGCTTTTTGACGGCCGGCTTTTTCATGCCGCCAACCGGAAACAATATGTGTGGCAGTTGGCTGGTCTTAATGTTATAAATAAAATAAGTCTGATCCTTGAATTCATCTTTGCTGCGCATTAATTGTCCATTTTTTATTTGCGCGTAATGGCCGGTGGCTAAAAAATTAAAGCCGTTTTTTAGAGCCCAATTATACAAAAGTTTAAATTTGATTTCTTTATTGCACATCACGTCGGGATTCGGCGTGCGCCCGGCCTGGTATTCCTTAAAAAAATATTTCATTACGGTATTGGCATACTGTTTTTCAAAATCCAGGGTGTGCAAAGGAATTTTTAAAAAAGCGGCCACCCGTAAAGCGTCCTGACGGTCCTGCAGCCAGGGGCAATCGCTTTTTAACAGGCCGGCCGTGGACGACCAGTTCTTCATAAACGCAGCCTCAACTTCATATCCTTGCTTCAGCAACAAATACGCCGAAACCGCGGAATCAATTCCGCCGGAAAGGGCAATTAAAACCTTTTTATGCTTGTTTTTCATGCAAACTCATTAAAAAACTTCCGCACCGAGACAATTTCGAGGCATTTCCTGTGGATGTTATGAGGCGTACTCAACGTACGACGAGTAACAACGCAAAGGAAAAAACGAAGAAATTGGCCGATGCGGGAGTTTTACTATTTATTAACCCACTGCTGAGCCTGGGCAAGCATAGTCGGCAAATCCGCGTTTTGCAGCTGGTGGCCGTTAAAAAAGAAAGTTGGCGTGCCTCCTAAATTCAAGCCAATAGCCTGGTCATTATCGGCAATAATAGCAGGTAAATACTTACGCGAGGTCACATCATTATTAAACTGGTTGATATCCTTAACCCCCACCTGCTGGGCGTATTGGGCAAAAGTGCTTAAAGGATCGGCGAGGCTTTCCCAGCTAGATTGGTTCGCATACATCAAATCGTGCATGGGCCAATACTCGCCCTGGGCGCCGGCGGCTTCCAAGGCCAAAACAGCTTCCACAGTATTGGGGTGAATTTGCACTAAAGGAAAATAACGAAACACGAACACGGTATCCGGAAAAGTCGTGGTTATGCCTTTAAGTATAGGTGAATATTCCGCGCAAGCCGGGCATTCCATATCGCCATATTCAATGAACTGGTTTTTGGCAGTGGCACTGCCCTGGTAGTGGTCGGTCTGGGCGTCAAACGGCGGCGGGGTGGAAATAGGCTTGGCATCGGCTGTGGTTAAGTAAGCATTATAACCGACTGACTGGTTAGTTTGATCCTGCGGCGAAAGCTTAAATAGCCAGTAGCCAACGCCAACGCATACTAGCACTATAATAACTATGGTGATGATTTTTTTCATGATAATTAATTAGGGGTGGACTTACTTGCGCCCAGTACCTGGCCAAGCGGGTTAATAATTGCCAAATATTTAGCGGTTTCAGCCAAGCTGGCCAGAGTCTTAGTCTCGGCAAAAGCCTGGTACAAATGCGGCTCACCCAACACGACTACGGCCAGGTTATCCCCGCCGCGGTATTTAAGCAAAGCAGCAAAATTATACCGCGATTCATCCAAATAACCGGTTTTAGCCCCAATCAATTGGACGTCATCGTCTGTAAGCAATTTATCTGTATTCTTAATAGTCTGATTATAGCCGGAATTGTTGATGGAACGCAAGCTAAAGTTGGTTAAGCCCGCAATACTTTGTAAATATGGGTTGGAAAAGGCGGCACTGACTATATTTACATAATCGGCCGCGGTAATTTGGTTGGTCGGGTCCATGCCGGTTGGTTCGTTAAAATGGGTATTTATAGCGCCCAGAGAAGCCGCCTTAGCGTTCATACGGGCCACAAATTGGGCCTGTGTCAGGCCGGTGCTGCGGGCCAGGGCATTGGCCGCGTTATTCGCGGATGGCATTAAGGCCGCGTGGAACAAACCATCCAGAGTAAACTTAACCCCGGCTTTGCTTTTAATGCAGGCCCCGCCCTGGCTGCAAAAGCCGGCGATTTGGTCGGCCGTAGACATAGTCACCACCTGCGTCAGTTTGGGTTTGGTATCCAAAACGACCAGGGCGGTGATGAGTTTAGTTAAGGAAGCCGGTGTCCAGGACAGATTGGCATTTTTATTTATCAAAATTTGCCCGGTAGTCATATCTTTGACCACATAAGCCTGGGCATCTATGCCGTACATGGCGGCCAGGTCATTGCCGGAACTGGGCATGGTCAAGCCGGCGGACGGAGTTGCCGTGGTTGCCAGGTTTGGCATGCTCAAGGCGAAGACCGAGGACGGAAACACCAACAGGGCCGTAATTAAAATTGTAACAATTTTTATTTTAAACATGTTTTAATTTTACTCTTATTGCATCATATTGCCAAATTTTGACTGTAGCATTTTTTTATGATGCTTAAACAAGTCTTCCAAAGCGGCGCGGATGTGCCGGGCAATTTCGCTTTTGTCGCCGGCAATTTCCGGACTGACTTCCACGCTTTTAATGTTTTGGTTGCCGTCCATGATAATTTTAATTTTGCCGCCGGACGACTGGCCGGTTACAGTTTCCGTGGCCAGCACCGCTTCCAGCTGCTTGCCCTGCTTGCGCATTTCATTAACGTCTTTAAGTTTATCAAGTAAACCCATATATATCTCCTTTTTATTAATACAAAATAAATTTATTTAAATTACCGGATGTTTTTTGTGCCAGTCCGTTGCTTGCTGGTAGGCGTGACCAACATTAAAAATTTTTTGTTCGCCGAACTGCGGGCCAATAATTTGCAGGCCCACAGGCAACTGCGCTTCTCCCCCATCTTCTGATTTTGCAAAACCGCAGGGAATAGATAAGGCCGGCAAACCGGCTAAAGAACCGGGAATATTTAATTGGTCTGTAATATAGCCGAACAAAGGGTCTTCCGCGGCCTTGCCGAGTTTAGGGGCAACTGACGGGGCACAAGGGCAAGCCAGCACTTCAACCGATTTGAAGACTTCCGCAAATTCATTAACAATCAACTGCCGGACCTTTTGCGCTTTTTTATAGTAGGCGTCGTAGTAGCCGGCTGACAGTACGTAAGTACCGGTTAAAATGCGGCGCTTAGCTTCATTGCCAAAACCCTCGGCGCGGGACTTTTGGTAAACCTCCAAAAGATTTTTAGCTTCCTTTGTCACGTGCCCATAGCGGATGCCGTCATAGCGAGCCAGGTTGGATGAAACTTCCGAGGGACAAACAATAGCATAAACCAGGGAACCGTATTTGGTATTAGGTAAGTCCACTTCCACAATTTCCGCGCCCTGTTTTTTTAATTCTTCCACCGCTGACGTAACTTTTTCCTTTACGCCGGCTTCCATACCGTCTATAAAATATTGTTTGGGCACGCCAATTTTTAAACCTTTTACATCAGTGTTCAAGTTTTTTAAATAAGCCGGCACATCCTGATGCCCGGTGGTGGAATCTTTTTCGTCGCGGCCGGCTAAAACTCCAGCCAGTATGGCCAAATCTTTTACCGAATAAGCCATGGCGCCAATGGAATCCAAAGATGAACCCATGGCAATAACGCCATAACGCGACACGCGGCCATAGGTGGGCTTCCAACCGCAAATGCCGGTAAAAGAAGCGGGTATGCGAATACTGCCGCCGGTTTCCGTGGCCGTGGCCCAGGGTGATAATCCAGCCGCCACAGCCGAGGCCGAACCGGAAGATGAGCCGCCGGGCATTCGCTCTACATCCCAGGGATTATGCGACGGCCCGTAAGCCGAAGTCTCGCCGCTGGAGCCATGAGCAAATTGGTCTAAATTAGTTTTACCCAACAAAACGCCGTATTGATCTTTAACTTTGCTAATGGATGTGGCGTCAAAAGGCGCAACATAGTTATCTAAAATTTTAGAACCGGCTGTGGTGCGCGTGCCTTTAACACAAAATAAATCTTTAGCCGCGTAAGGGATGCCGCACAACAACGGGTTTTCACCCGGCGAAGCAATAAATTCATCAGCTTTAGCCGCCTCCTTTAAGGCTTCGTCTTCGGTAACGGTGATAAAAGCGTTCAAGTCGGATTTTTTAATCCGCTGCAAAAAATATTTTGTCAGTTCTACTGAAGAAACTTTTTTGTCATCTAATAATTGGCGGAGTTCCGCGATTTCTAAAAATTCAAAATTCATTAAAGTATAGCCTTAACCTTGTAAAATCCGTCTTTCAGTTCCGGCGCCTGCGCTAAAATAGCATCACGATTTTCCGTTATAACTATTTTATCTTCCCGCTGGACGTTAACTAAACCGGTGACCTGGGAAACTTCCTCCAAACCGTCTACATTAACCTGTTTTAATTCTTCCACATAGTCTAAAACCGCGGACAGTTCTTTTTGGAACTTTTCCACTTCAGCCTCGGTGAGTGAAATCCTCGCCAATTCGGCAATTTTAATGACTTCTTCTCTAGTCAGCATGCAGGAATTATAACAAATTAGCCATAATTTGAACAGTCGGCGGGGTTTTGGTTTGGGTTCACGGTTTAGCATTTTTTTGATATGATTAACCTGTAATTGGCTAATAAATATATGTCTGCCGAATATCCCAAAGAATATAGTTCGGAAATTAAAGATGTTTCCCATTTTAAAATAAGCCCCACCGCCTACGGCGTTGCATTTAGGCGTGCTTTAGTTGGAATTGAATACGCCCAAGAAATTTATGATGAACTGGAAAGGTTAAAGGCTATGGGCGCACCAGAAGATGGCGCTATTTTGGAAAAAATGAAAGCTCCGGAACTAACGCCATTTTTTGAAGCGCGTTATAAGCTGGTAAATAAGCTTTTAGCAGAATATGGGACTAATCAATTACTTGAGGTAGCTGCAGGGTTTTCTCCTAGAGGCCTAGCTATGACAGAAGCTGATCTGGAATCCAAATATGTGGAACTTGATTTGCCTCCAATAATAAAAGAAAAAACACAAATACATAACTCTTTAATTGCCCAAAAGAAAATTGAGGATAGGCAGAATCTATATTTGGAAGACGGCGATGCGCTGAATTCAGAAAGCTTGCTATACGCTGCCCGACATTTTGATAAAAAACCCGTCACGGTTATTAATGAAGGCTTAATGCGGTATCTGACCTTCGAACAGAAAACACAGTATGCTAAAAATATAGCCATTCTGCTTAAAGAATTTGGCGGAGTTTGGATTACCCCGGACATTACTTTAAGGGGCATGATGGAAGCCGCTAAAGACAGGACAAGCCAAATGTCCAAAGATTTGGGAATAGATGTTAATGCTAATCTATTTGAGGATGAGGCACAGGCCCGAAAGTTTTTTGAAGATTTGGGTTTTACAATTGAAGCTCATCCCTTTAGAGAAATTGAAACTGAGTTAATATCACCACAAAAACTCGGTACTACACCGGAGATGCTCGCTGACATGCTGGATAAGCCGGTGGTTTATGTGATGCGGTTAAGAGCTTAATTTTTTAACCACATGGCCGCCGATTGGCAGTTGACAGACCATAACTTTGTACAAAAAGCTTGGTCTTTATTTTGTTCTGACGATTCAAAATAAAGTTTTTGGACAAAGTTATGAGTGAGATTTTCCGCTGGAGAAAATCGAACGTGTCTGGCAATCTGCCAACGGCGGCCTAATCTAAAAATTAATGGGTCATGTCCCCTTTAATGCGTGACGTGCAAAAACAGGGCCTTCAAAAACTGCCCGCGCAGGGTTTGCTGCATTTGCGCGTAGAGCTTGCCGCCCTGGGTAATAAAATCGATTAATGGATCTTCACTGGCATAGGAAAATAATCCTGACTCTTCCTTGAGCATATCCATTAACTCCAAATGGCTGCTCCAGTTCGTATCAATTAAACTTAGAATCAGCTTTTGCGCAGCCGCGTAAACTTCCGGCTGCTTTTTTAAAGCCAGAACTCCGGTCGCCAAATACTGGCTAAATTTTAGCTTAACATTTTCAGTCAGCCCCTGGACTTTCAGTTCTGCCGGGTCTATCTCTATATTAAAGACGGCGCGAAAACTGGCCGCCACAGCCTCGGGGTCTTTTTGCGTAAAAATTTCTTCCACGGTTTGGTTAACGCATTCCGCCAGATATTTTTGGAACTCCGGCTCATTTTCCAGCAGCCTATCGCGCAGCGTCGCGGTTTCCGAACGCTGAAAATTAAACACGCGGTCGTATTTATATAAATAAATACGGGAGTCATAATTTTTGCTCTCTATAAATTCCTGGGCTCTCCGAAAAGCTTTATCCAGGGACGCGCCGGAAATATATTCATCCTCCGGTATGTCATATTGCTCCATGACGTCAATAATCCGCTCGCTGCCAAACAGCTGCATGACTTCGTCTTCCATGGAAATTAAAAATTGTGATTCCCCGGCGTCGCCCTGCCTACCCGCGCGGCCTATCAATTGATCATCAATGCGACGGCTCTCGTGCCGTTCCGTACCCAAAACATACAAGCCGCCGCGTAATTCCACGCCGTCGCCAAGCAAAATATCCGTGCCGCGGCCGGCCATATTGGTAGCCACGGTGACCATGCCGCCCTGCCCGGCCTTGGCAATTTTACCGGCTTCGGCTTTATTATCTTCCGCTGTTAACAGCTGATATGGCAAGTTTTCTTTATCCAGCAGCTCCGCCACTTTGTGCGCCACTTCCACGTTGCGGCTGCCAATTAGCAGCGGCTGGCCGTGGTTATGGATTTCGTGGACTTTTTTAACCAGACCTTCAAATTTGCCTTTTTCGGTTTTGAAAAACAAATCGTTATGGTCCTTGCGGATAAGCGGCCGGTTGGGCGGAATTTTAACCACATCCAGTTTATAGACTTCGTTAAATTCATCGCGCGCCTGCATCACGGTACCGCTCATGCCGGAAAGTTTTTGGTACATGGGAAAAAAATTCTGGAAGGTAATGCTGGCCTGGGTGCTGTCGGCTTCCTTGATTTTGACTTTTTCCTTGGCCTCAATGGCCTGGTGCACACCGTCGGTAAAACGGCGGCCCGGCAAAACGCGGCCGGTAAATTCATCCACAATTTCCACACCGCCTTCCGGCGTGACAATATAGTCGCGGTTTTTTTCAAAAATCACCCGGGCTTTTAAACAGACATCCAAATAGAAAACGTACATGGGATTGTCTTTGGAAAACACGGGCGAACCCAAAATTTGCTCCACATGGTTTAAGCCGGCATCCGTCATGGAAATATTTTTGTTCTTATAGTCCACCTCAAAATCTTTTTCCTCTTCCAGTTGGTTCACCACTTTGGTGAACTGATCATAATACTGGCGCGTGTCTTTGGCCGGTTCGGCAATAATCAACGGCGTGCGCGATTCATCTATTAAGATGCTGTCTATTTCATCCACGATGCCGAAATGCAAAGAATTTTCCGGACGCAAAACTCGATCGGCCCGGGTATAAACCAGGTTGTCGCGCAAAAAATCAAACCCCACTTCCTGGTTGGTCACGTAGGTAATGTCCGAGGCATAAGATTTGCGCCGCTCCGGATTTTTCATATCCGAGGTCACATAACCAACTGTAAGCCCCAGAAAGTCGTAGAGTTTGCCCATGGCTTTGGCGTCGCGTTCGGCAAGATAGTCGTTAGTGGTAATAAGATGCATGCCTTTACCCTCCAGAGCGTTTAAATACACCGGCATGGTTTCGGTTAAAGTTTTGCCTTCGCCGGCGCCCATTTCCGCCACCTTGCCGCTGTGAATGACCAAACCGGCCAAAACCTGGACCTCAAAGGGTGACATTTTTAGCACGCGCCTGGCCACTTCGTTGACCACGGCAAATGCCGGGACAATTAAATCGTCCAGCTCCTTGCCTTTTTCCAAGTCCTGCTTAAAGGCCAGGGTGGAAAGTTTTAATTCCTTGTCGGTCCAGTTTTTTAGCTCTTCGCGCTCGCGCAAAACCAACTTGACCTGGTCGTCCAGCTTTTTTATTGCCCGCGCGTCAATAAACCGGTTGACGTCGCTTTTTAAATCGTCAATAAAGCCCATTTTTGTTTCGTATCAGAATTTCCATACCGGCCAATTTCTTTGTCATTTCCCTTACGTTTTTACTCACCGTACGTAAAGTACGCTTCGTAAAATACGCGGAAAATTCCTCGAAATTGTCTCGGTTCGAAAAATTCTGACATATTTATGTATCTTAAATATACCATAAAATGTAATATCTTCCAAATTCCCCTTGTAACTAACATTGCACGATTTGTGCTATACTATAAGCAACCAGTATTATTAACCCCTAAAAACCATGATTGTTCTATATATTGTCATTATATTAGCTATTATTGTGATATTTGCTTTCAATGGCATTGTTCGCAGTAAAAACCAGGTGGACGAAGCCTGGAGTGACATTAACGTCCAGTTAAAGCGCCGGTACGATTTAATTCCTAACTTGGTTTCTACTGTTAAGGGTTACGCGGCGCACGAAAGCGGCGTGTTCGAAAAGGTCACGGAAGCCCGGAGCGCGGCCATGAACGCCGGCAGTATGGATGAAAAACTTAAAAACGAAAACGCTTTGTCCGGCACTTTAAAAAGCCTGTTTGCAGTAGCCGAAGCTTACCCGGAACTTAAGGCCAATCAAAACTTTCTGCAGTTGCAATCGGATTTAACGGATACTGAAGATAAAATCCAGGCTTCCCGCCGCTTCTACAATGGCACAGTGCGCACCTTTAACACTAAAATCCAGCAGTTCCCGGGGAACATGTTTGCGGCTATGTTTGGTTTTACCAAGCGCGAATTCTTTGGCATAGATGAAAGCGGCCCGGAAGCCCAGCCAGTTAAGGTACAGTTTTAAATTGCGTCACCGAAGGCGAATTTACTATGACCACCTACCAGTTCATCAATAAAAACAAGCGCGAAAGCTGGATTTTAATATTCAGCTTTTTAATCGTAATTAGCCTTATAGGTTACGTTTTTGCGGACTACTTCCAGGATCCCGCCATTTTATATATTGCGGTGTTCTTTAGTTTATTTTCCGCCCTGTTTTCTTATTACTTTTCGGACTCCGTAACTTTGGCCGTGAGTAAAGCCCAGGAAGTGGACAAAAGCGCCAACCGCGACCTCTATAATATTGTAGAAAATTTGTGCATCACCGCCGGCATACCCACGCCGAAAATTTACATTATCAACGACCCTTCCCCTAACGCTTTTGCCACCGGACGCGACCCCAAGCACGCGGTAATTTGCTACACCACCGGTATACTTTCCCGTTTGAACAAAACCGAACTGGAGGGCGTCACGGCGCACGAACTTTCCCATATTGGCAATTATGATATTCGGGTCATGACTTTGGTGGTCGTGTTAGTGGGAACAGTAACACTTTTAGGCAATATGTTTTTGCGTTTTTCCTTTTTTGGAGGACGCGGGCGCGGCAACAAAAATGATGGCGGCATTGGCATGATCTTGCTGGCAGCCGGATTATTACTGGCTATACTTTCCCCTATTATTGCTGTGTTAATTAAAATGGCGGTCTCACGCCAAAGAGAATATCTAGCAGACGCATCCGGTGCATTACTGACCAGATACCCGGAAGGCCTGGCCAGCGCTTTGGAAAAAATTTCTGCCGACCCCCGTCCTTTAGTGGAAGCCAACAACGCCACCGCGCATTTATTTATAGTTAACCCGTTCCATCAGGACCGTCCTGAAACTTCTGATGAACAAAAATCCGCCCACGGCGGCCGCAGCTGGTTCGCCGGGCTGTTCAACACCCACCCGCCAATTGAAGACAGAGTAAAAAGGTTAAGGGAGATGAACTTGTAGTTTTACTTGACATTTATATTGAGCCTGATAAAATGATTATATTGGATTTCCAGCGAAGGCCCGTCGTAGGCGGAGATTGGTCCGGTTTCTAAAAACAATCGGAATAGCTGGGAACGGCAGGCCCCTTTATGGGGCCTGTTTTACATTTGTTGTAAATCTCCATTACTAATTGAGTTAGAAACAATTTTTTGGAATTCCTTATCACCTTTCAAAGCCAAACGAATACAACCCGCCCACCTATCAACAAACCTGATAATTGGCTCACTCTCATCCCTGGCCGACTTAACGTGCCTAAGCTTCAAACCTTCTTGCCTTAGCGTGGCTGTAAGTTCAGAAGCCTTTGCCCTGTCTATTCCATCAACATATACAGAAGCGACATATGGATCAATTTTACTATTTTTAACGGCACCACTAATGGCTCTCTATTTTAAGCAAAAGCTGCCTAAAATTATCCACATCCCTTATAATTACGGCAGCGACCACAATAAAAACATCCGGCCCCGCGTCCTGGCCGGTTTCATCCACAAAGCAATATAATTTTTGGATTTGCCTTCTCACCTTTTAACCATAGCAAGGTGGAGATAACAAAACCTTAACAAAAAGATAACAAAAACATAACAAATTTTCCAAAATAAGCGGGAATTTGGGAAACATGTTATAATTGGGGCAATTTATAATTGCAGCGACAGGATTTTTAAAATTGAAAAATGGAATTCTTTCACGTACCTACTTAGGCATAAAAATCTGGCCTATACCTACTACGGAAATAACCGACTTCTACAGAGGTAATACCGCTGGTTCTGGTTATGCCACACAATTATGGGGGCTGACATTCCGCAGGACTGTTGGTGAAAAAAGTTATTGGAAGGCGGCTCCGTATGAAATAATGAACGACGACGAACTAATTTTGGATTTAAAGGCCATAAACGAAAATATACAATTTCACGACAATCAAGCAGATTTGAGAAAGTATTGGGGGTTACCAAGCTTATTTTAACTCGTAGAGTAAGGGCTAAAACAGCAATCTTGAAATAACCTCGCTCCTGAATCCCCTTGCCCTTAAACGATTGGAAAGTTTGTTTTTCTCTTTATCGCTTTCTTCATCATAGGTCCTATAATGCACCTCTTCGTCGGTAGATTTTGCTTTAACCTCAAAACCTTCCCGCTTTAGCAATCGTTCCGCGATTTTTTGTTCATCTTTGATTGATAAATTTTCCGCCAGTAGTTTTTCCACCAACGCTAAAGGCAGCTTCTTTTCCATCAATTTCTTTTTAATGCCGTAAAAGCCAAAATTACGGTAAGCTTTAAGGTTTTCCAAATAAATTTCCGCGTAACGGTTGTCATCTAAATATCTTTGTTGTTTTAGCTGATCAATAGTTTTTTCTATCACAGCCTGTGAATAACCCCGTTCTGACATTTTGGTTAAAACTTCGCCGATGGTGCGCAATTTTAAAGACAGTAAAAATACAGCATATTCATATGCCTTTTCTCCATTTTCCGGCTCTTTGGTTTTAGATGAGGGTTTAAACATAAAATATTACCACAGATACACTGATATCACTGATTACACTGAAGCTGCGAATGTCTCCATCTGTGTGATTTGTTCCAATCTGTGTATCTGTGGTCTAGCACTCTCTTGACACGACTGCTAAATTTGTTATACTTCATTTAGATTAAAGAAGAGATATAAACATCCGTCAGTTATTGTATACTATATATATTAACATAACCTATGACTAACTTCACTTACATTTTGGAACGCCTGTCGTCCCGCGCCAAAAATGCCCTGATTATGGCCCAGTTGGCTTCGGAAGAACTTATGCACGACCATATTGGCACCGAACACTTGCTTTACGGCGTAATTTCCGAAAAAAGCTCTTTTGCGTCAGAAATTTTAACCAAAACCAAACTGACGCAGGAAATTATTAAACAGGAGCTGGTCAGCATTAACGAGGGCCATAAAGTTGCAGCCTGGAAACCGGTACTTTCGGAAAATTTAAAGTCCGTAATAGAAAAGTCGGCCATTATTGCCAGCCAGTACGGCTATCAGTTCATTGGGACCGAGCATTTTTTGTATGGGTTGCTTTCGCAGCCCCAAAGCAAAGCCAAAACCATTTTGGCCAAGTTGGGCATCAACAGCTTTGAGCTGGAACAAAATTTAATGGCCGTGTTCGAAAATATTTCTAAATTCCCGGAAATACCGCAGGACTCCCCCGGCGCAAACGGCCAAATGGGCCAGCAGCAACAGCCGGAAGGCGCGCCCCAGCAGTTTGGCAACCAAATGCCCAAAAAACAAAGCGTGCTGGAATATTTTACCACGGACTTAACCAAACGGGCCAAAGAAGGGTTGATAGATCCGGTCATCGGCCGGCGCCGCGAAATTGAACGCATGATTTCCATTTTGAACCGCCGTACCAAGAATAACCCCATTTTAATAGGCGAAGCCGGCGTGGGCAAAACCGCCATTGTGGAAGGTTTGGCTTTGGCTATTTCCAAACGTGAAGTTCCCGACTCCCTGCTGGATAAAAGAATCTTAAATTTAGATTTAGCCTTAATTGTAGCCGGCAGTATGTTCCGCGGCGAATTTGAAAACCGCCTGAAGCAGGTTATTGAGGAAGTCAAAAACGACAAGAACATTATTATGTTCATAGACGAATTACATACCATGGTTGGCGCCGGCGCCACCACCGGTTCCTTAGACGCCGCCAATATTTTGAAGCCGGCTTTAGCCCGCGGCGAATTACGCGCCATTGGCGCCACCACTTTAAGCGAATACAAAAAGCACATAGAAACCGATGCCGCTTTGGAACGCCGCTTCCAGCCTATTTTGGTGGATGAGCCCAGCAAAGAAGAAGCCGTGGAAATTTTAAAGGGCATCAAACCCAATTACGAAAAGCACCATAATGTAACTATTACGGATGAAGCCATAAGATCCGCGGTGGAACTTTCCAGCCGTTATATTCAGGACCGGTTCTTGCCGGATAAAGCCGTAGATTTAATAGATGAAACCGCGGCCTTTTTGCGCAGCATTAACAGCAACAGCAAACTACTGCGCGCTACTAAAAAAATAGAGGGCGATTTACAGGCTTTGGAAGAAGAAAAAACCAAAGCAGTGTTAAACCAGGATTTTACCACGGCCCTGCATTTACGGACCCAGGAAGAAAAATTATTACGACAAAAGAGTGAACTGACCAAGGGCCTGCAGGCGGAAAAAGAAACCCCCACGCATATAATTTCCGGTGAAGACATTGCCCATACGGTTTCCATGATGACTAAAATTCCGCTGAATAAACTGGCAAAAAATGACGTCTCTAAACTCTCCAGTCTGGAAAAAATCCTAAAATCCAGGATAATTGGGCAAAATGAGGCTGTGGAAGAAATCGCCAAATCCATCCGCCGCTCGCGCGCCGGCATTGCCGACCCGGGACGGCCTTTGGGATCTTTCATCTTCTTAGGCCCCACCGGCGTGGGAAAAACTGAAACCGCCAAAGCCCTGGCCCAGGAAATTTTTGAAGATGCCGACGCTTTAATCCGCGTGGATATGTCCGAACTTATGGAGCGCCACAACGTGGCCCGCTTAATTGGCGCGCCGGCCGGCTATGTCGGTTATGAAGAAGGCGGCCGGTTAACCGAAGCCGTACGCCGCAAGCCTTACGCCGTGGTGCTGTTTGATGAAATTGAAAAAGCCAATCCCGACGTCTTTAACATCCTCCTACAAATTCTGGAAGACGGGCAGTTAACAGACGCGGCCGGCAAAAAGGTTAATTTTAAAAATACCATCATTATTATGACCTCCAACCTGGGTATGGGCGAACTGACCAACCAGGCCAAAAAAATCGGCTTCGCGGAACGGGAAGAAGAACTGGATAAGCAGGCTAAGCTGGAAAAAGAATATGAGCACATTAAAGATGGCGTGCTGGAAACCTTAAAGCAGTCGTTTAGGCCGGAATTTTTAAACCGCATAGATAAAGTCGTGGTCTTTAAGCCCTTGGGCATGAAGGAGCTGGAAAAAATTACCCAGCTGCAAATTGCTTTACTGCAAAAACGGTTGCTGGAACAGGAAGTCCAGTTTAAAATTACTCCCGTGGTAATTAAATTTATATCGGACAAAAGCTTTGACCCGGCCCAGGGCGCGCGGTTTGTGCGCAAGAACATCCAAGACTTTTTGGAAGATCCCCTGGCGGAAAAAATTATAGGCGGCACGGCCAAGGAAGGCGCAATAATTAATGCGGACGTGAAAAAAGACAAAATTATCTTAACAGTCCACAGGGAAAAAGTTGCCGTAGTTGCATAAATACCCAATTGCTTATAAATAAGCCATCCCGATAGCCTAACGGCTATCGGGATTTGTTATGTTTCCGTTAACTTTTTGTTAAAGTTTTGTTATCTCCGTCTTGCTACACTAAATATGCGCGGGCCCGATCGCGGTTGATAAGGTCGAGTCTGACACCCGATCTTGAGAGTTCAACTCTTCTCGGGTCCACTAAGCTATTGACACTATAAAGCGGAGTTTTTGGTTGCAAAATATATGTTCATTAAACCTTTATTTCTTGATATTAAAGACTTTATCCTGGAAACTCTCTTCCCTATTGTTTGCGTGGAATGTCAAACCGAAGGAGCATTTTTATGCGTGCCGTGTTTAAGCAAACTAAAATTGGTCAGGTTCCAACAATGCATTTTGTGCCGCAAACCGTCCGTAGCGGGAAAAACACATTTGACTTGTCTGACCAAATCCGCGCCCGAAGGATTGATTAGTATTTTTGATTATCGTGACCAAAAACTTGCCAAATTGATTATAGACGGAAAATATAATTACATACAAAGCATTTACGAATTTTTAGGCAAGCTGGCCGCGGAAAATATCGAAAAAACCGGATTTATGGAAATCATTGATGAAAATTTTAACCTTGTTCCCATCCCCCTGGCCCCTTCTCGCCATAAATGGCGCGGATTTAACCAGGCGGCAATTTTGTGCCAAGCTATATCAAAACAATTAAATATTCCGGTCGCCGATATTTTAGTTCGCCAAAAAACCACCAAAACCCAAAAAGAGCTCAACCGCGCGGAACGTTTAGTTAATGTTAAAGACGCGTTTAAAGTTAACGGCACTGTAAAAAACCGAAACTTCATTGTAGTTGACGATGTAATTACCACGGGCGCCACTATTTTAGAAGCCGCAAGAACCTTAAAGTTAAATGGGGCCGCCAAAGTTTGGTGTCTCACGGTAGCCAGAGATTAAAAGTCCTGCTATGCTTATAGTATATGCCTCCGCCACCTGGAATGGGTAATCGTGGATCTATGCGGTCTTTTGCCCGCGACGCTTCCGTAACCCAACAAAAAGTCACGCCCGGCACGACGTGGAGAATAGTTAAATTTGCCAAACCCTGGAAATGGGCCTTGGCCGGCTTTTTGGTTTTAGTGGTCATAGACGCGCTTTTGACCATTGCCAACCCCTTAATTTACCGCGAGATCATCGACAAGGGCATTTTAAAAGACAACACCCTGTTAATTATCCACTTGGCCATTTTAGTGGCAATACTGGCCGCCATTGATGCCGGCGAAACCCTGTGGCGCGGCTGGCTGGCCGCTAAAATTGGCACCGGCATGGTCTATAATTTGCGCGTCAAGGTTTTTAGCCATGTGCAGTCTATGTCGCTGGCTTTTTTTACCCGCACCCAAACCGGCGCCCTGGTTAGCCGCCTCAACAACGATGTCAACGACGTGCGCGACTCCTTTACCGATTTTTTGAATAACGTCGTGGGCAACGCCGTGAGCGTAGGTTTAACTTTAGTGGCCATGTTTGTTTTGTCCTGGCGGTTGAGTTTGGTCTCGCTAATCTTATTGCCGCTGTTCATTTGGCCGGCGCGTTATGTAGGCAAAAAACTCCAGGCTTTAACCCGCGAGAATTATAATCTTTTGGCCGAGATGAATAATATAATGATAGAGCGTTTTAATGTGGCCGGCGCCCAGCTGTCCAAAATTTTTGGACGGCCGCAAACCGAAAAAGCTTTTTTTGAACAAAAAACCGCCCGCGTGCGGGACATCAGCGCCACCATCTCTGTTTACGCCCGTTTCTTTTTTATTGCTTTAGGGCTCACAGCCGCCATTGCCATTGCTTTTGTCTACGGCTGGGGCGGCATACTAACGGTCCACGGCATGCTGGATTTGGGAACCCTGGTGGCATTAGCAGCATACCTGACACGCTTATACGGGCCCTTAACCGCGCTTTCCAACGTCCAGGTGGACGTTATGACCACTTTGGTGGCGTTTGACCGCGTTTTTGAAGTTTTAGATTTACAACCCCAGGTCCAGGAAAAACCCGGCGCCGTAATTATACCCGCCGGTCCTGCCAAAATTGCATTTAAAAATGTTAATTTCCGCTACCCAACAGCCGGGGAAATTTCTCTGGCCTCTTTGGAATCCGTGGCCGTTTTGAGCAAGGCCCAGGAAAAACAGGTTTTGCACGACGTAAGTTTTGTTGCTGAAGCCGGACAGTTGGTGGCCTTGGTCGGTCCCTCCGGCGCCGGTAAAACTACTATCATCCAGCTGGCCGGCAGGTTTTATGATCCCCAGGAAGGCAGCGTCAGCATCAACAACATAAACTTAAAAGATGCTGCGTTTGATTCCGCTCACGCTGTTATTGGCTACGTCACCCAGGACGCGCATATGTTCCATGACACTATCAAGGCCAATTTATTGTATGCCAAACCGGACGCGACTGATGAAGAAATCAAAGAGGCTTTAAAAGCCGCCCAAATTTTACCGTTGGTGGAATCTTTGCCGGAAAAATTAGATACCATGGTTGGCGAACGCGGCTACCGGCTTTCCGGCGGCGAAAAACAGCGTTTGGCCATTGCGCGCTTATTGCTCAAAGCGCCACAACTGGTAATTTTAGATGAGGCCACGGCGCATTTAGATTCGGAAAGTGAAAAAGCCATCCAGGCCGCTTTTGATATAGCCTTAAAAGGCCGGACGTCGTTAGTCATTGCCCATCGCCTATCCACCATAATCCACGCCGACTTAATTTTAGTCGTCAAAGACGGCCGCATTGTTGAACGCGGCAAGCACCAGGAACTAATTGAGCAAAATGGTTTGTATGCCGAACTCTACCACACGCAATTTGACGGGGAATAATTTCACTTGTTGATGATAAAATTCACAAGCACATATCCGCCCAAAAGCGCAATCAAAAAGAACACAACAAAGGTAAAAACCGCGGCCTGCAAAGCCAGCCTGCGCGGCTGTTTACTACCCTGATAATGGTGCCGGTATTCCCCATAAGTGATCAAGTAGGCAACGAGCGCCGCAAAAATACCAAAAACTAAACCAAGGACTAAAAAGAGATGGATAAACATAAATTAACTATACCGAATTAAATCTGCTTTAACAAAGTGTAAGGTACCCACCAGGCTTTGGGGTATTTAACTCCCATGGAGTTTTACGAACTGTGGAAAACAGACCCCAAGGCCGCTTACAAAATCAAAGACAAATGGCAGGTCTACTTACAGAGACAGTCTAAACGGCTACACACGGCCAGACGTATAAAGAAGAAAGAGAAAATTAACGCTCTAATGGAGCATATCGACAGCGTTTTAAGCCTTAATTCCTATCATTAAAAGTGTCAATTATGTTCGTGGACTTGAACAGTCCCCTCGTCTCCACCATTTTACTTGACAACAATAATTGTTGGATATAGAATGTAGGTACATGGTAGGTCCTGCTTCGATGCATTATGCAGAGCACCAAAAACCCCGCTTTCGCGGGGTTTTTGGTTGGCCGTACTTGTTTTATTTCCCCGGCGGTATGGGCCTGGTAGGCGGAATGTTGTAATAGCCTAGGATAAACCTGGCGATTTGAGCCCAGGCCGGCTCGGCCGTGCTTTCCGCAAACTGGACGTCGCGGGGATGGTCAATGCGCACCATCATCAAAAACTGCGGGTTTTCCACCGGCCCAAAACCAATGAACGAACCAATATTGTTAGTGGGGTCATACTTACCATCCGTACCGACCACTTGGGCAGTGCCTGTTTTACCTGCCAAATAATAACCAGGTATGGCCGCCGGCGTACCATAACCGTGTTCCACCACATCCACCAGCATGGCAGTCACTGTATTGGCAGTCTGCGCGCTAATAGGCTGGCCGGCCACCTGCGGCTGGGTATTCACGGCGGTGCCATCGGAACTAATTTGGGACTGCACAATATACGGCTTCATCATCTTGCCGCCGTTAACAAACGCGGAATAAGCCTGAACCAATTGGATGGGTGTGACCGTAATCCCCTGCCCAAAACTGGCGGTATCATATTCAACATCGATGTTGCCATTTTCCAAATTGCTTAAATCCCCGGCTGTTTCCGGCAGGGTAATGCCGGTAGGCTGGCCAAAGCCAAAAGCCTTTAAATATTTTAAAAAGTCAGCATTGTTCATTTCGTTTTCGGCATAAATAGCGCCTGTGTTCAGCGAAAAATCCAAAACTTGCGCCATAGTTTCCGTACCGATAAATTCCCCGGGCTCGGCGTTTTTAATGGTAAAACCGTCAACTTTGACACTTCCGGTATTGGCATAAGTGGTTTGGGGCGTAATCTTATTTTCATCAATGGCCGCGGCCATGGTTATGGCCTTAAAGGTTGAGCCCGGCTCGTAATTGCCCACCGTAGGCTCATTGGAAAATACTGATGGGTTAGTGACCAAATTATATTGGTTGGGGTCAAAATCCGGATAACCGGCCATGGCCAAAATCGCGCCGGTTTTGGGGTTGATGACAATGACGCTGCCGCTGTCGGCGCCGTGCTGCTGCACGGTTTGCTGGAGCACGCTCTCGGCCTCAAACTGGATGGATTTATCTATGGTCAGCACTAAATTGACGCCGTCCTGGGCCGGCACAATGTCATTTTTGGCGCCAAAAATCACGCTGCCGCCCACGCCGGCCTGTTCGTTAACATACCCGGGCGTGCCGGATAACTGGTTTTGGAAATACCTCTCCAAGCCGTACAACCCGACTTTTTGGGTGGAACTGGCCGTGTAGCCCACATAGCCAATAACCTGGCTGAGCAAAGTATTTTCCGGATAAAACCTGGCGTCCTGGGAATCAAAATAAATGCCGGATAAATTTAAGGCCGTCACGCCGGCCTGTTCCGCGTCTGTTAAATTTTGTTTGATGACCACATATTTTTTGTCTGGCTGCGTAATTTTAGCAAGAACATCCTGTGGATCCAAACTTAAGACGCTGGCCAGGCTCTGGGCGGTTTCCTGGGAATTTTTAATGTCTTGCGGCACGGCATAAGCCAAATAATGTTTAATGTTGGTGGCCACGGGGTAACCGGTGGGCGAAAATTTGTCAGTGATGCTAATCTCGCCGCGGCTGGGCAACAGGCGCTGGTAAATGCTGTGTTGCTGGTCGGCAATGGCCTGTGCCTGGCCGCCATGGATAATTTGCAGGCGGAACAGTTTAACCGCAATCACAACGAAGACCAGCAACAAAAACACAGTCAACAGGACTGTGCGGGACTCAAAAATATCACTGTTATTTTTTTGGTGGGGACGGTTGACCATAACTATCTTTCTGTATAGCGGTTATTATCCTGGAGGTAGCTAATCTGTCCGGCCGCCACATAGCCGCTATTTAAATAATCGGTCTGGATTTTGGCAATGGAGGTGGCCTCGGACAGCTGTAAATTCAGCTGCTTGCCGGCATCGGCGAGATTCTGGATTTGGTTCTGCTCCTGCTGGATTTCGTAACCGCTGGCTGCCTGGGTATTAACCCCAAGCAGGTACGAAAGCATAACCAAAACATTAAGCGTTATTAGAACGTAAGAGGTGTACAACCAAAATGATTGGACGTTGCCGCGGCGCCTGGCCACGGCCTGGGACTTAATGGACTGGATACTTTTGGTTTCTTTTCTTTTACCGCTGAAAATTTGGGGGATAGATAAAGCTCGCATTTGGGTTTTTGTTTTAGTTTTAAATTTTTTGTATGGCTCTCAATTTGGCGGATTTGCCCCGCGGATTACGGCTGATTTCTAGTTCGGACGCACTTACGGGTTTTTTGGTTAAAATTTTAGCCCGCGGGGTTTGGCCGCAAACACACTGGGGAAACTCTACGGGACAAACACAGCCCTTGGCTAAACCGTTAAAAAATTGCTTGGCCTGCCGGTCTTCCAGGGACTGGAAGCTTACAACCACCAGCCGGCCGCCCGGGACCAATAAATCAAAGGCCTTGGGCAAAAAAGCTTCCAAATTCTCCAGTTCATGATTAACCGCAATGCGTAAAGCCTGGAAAATCCTCCGCGCGCTGTCGTTTGCTTTATGCTTGACCGGTTTAGGCAGGGCGTCGGTAATAATTTGATAAAGGTCTGTGGTATATTTTAGGTCATGTCCCAATTGTTTTAGTTTTTCGGCTATCTGCCGGCTGAATTTTTCTTCGCCGTAGTCTGAAAAAATTTTGGTTAATTCTTTTTCGGATTTGTTCTTAAGCAGCCACCTGGCATCTTCCGTTTCTGCCGATTGGTCAAACCGCATGTCCAAAATTTCCTGTTTCTGGAAGCTCATACCGCGGCCGCCCTGGTCCAGCTCATAAGATGACAGCCCCAGGTCCGCCACAACGCCGTCAGGGGCGGGAAAATTATGGCTTTTTACTATATGGTCAATGCGGGCGAAGTTGCCATGCGCTAAAGTTAAATTTTTAAATTTTGATAAACTTTTCCCGGCATTTTCCAGGGCGTCTTTATCTAAATCCATGGCCAGGACTTTTCCTTTATTCCCCACTATCTGTAAAATTTCCTCGGTATACCCGCCGCCGCCCAGTGTGGCATCAACAATATTTTGGCCCGGCTTCGGATTAAGATAAAAAAGGACTTCTTTCAGCAAAACCGGGACATGTTGATAATCACTCATTGGAAATTTATTGCAGGCAATTCAGAATTAAATTAATTTCTATACTCCAATCGTTCCCAACTGCTCCGCTATCTTATTGCTATCCCTTTCTGTCTGCTGTTTGTACTTATTCCACAATTCTTCGCTCCAGACTTCAATGCGGTTAAACAATCCGGCAAAAATTATCTTTTTATTAAGTTTGGCGAATTCCTGCAAATAGCCCGGCAAAATAATGCGCCCCTGTTTGTCCACTTCACAGTCCATGGCTCCGGCCAGCATTAAGCGGGCAAAGGCCCGGGTGTTGGCCGTGGCAATGGGCAGGCTGGCCAATTTTTCCGCCAGTTTGGTCCACTCGTCCACGGAATATAAAAATAAGGAGCTGTCCAAACCGCGGGTAACCACCACCTGGGTCTTTAATTGCGCCCGAAACTTGGCCGGAACCGAAATTCTGCCTTTGTCGTCAATTGTAGCTGAATATTCGCCAATGAACATTTAAAATCTGTTAAATGAAACGGGTTGGAATTTTTGCGTTTGGGCAAGGACGAGGCATTTTCCGCGGATGTTTGGAGGCGTACTTGGAGTACGACGACAAACAACGCAAGGAAAATAACGAAGTCATTGGACAAACCCTTTAGGGCGAGCCGTTTGTAAAGCAATTAATTTACTTAATTGCCGCAAACGGCGAGCGTATAAATTCCAACTTAGTGTTCAGCGACCTTTTAGAGGGAGACATTCTAAAAGGTCGCTGATGGGGAAACACGTAAGTTTGTAGGGTGACTTGCGTCATCCACAGAATTTACCACTTATCCCCACTTTTATCCACTTTTTACCATTACCTTACCATTATAATCCACGTAATACCATTGGTCAACTTACACCAATATGGTAAAACCATAAGAAAAAGCCTATAAACACAGGCTTTTAAAAGATCTGAAAATATCCTAATCTTGGCTATCCACAGGTTTTAAATATTATTGCAGGTGGATAAATATTTAATCATTAATTAGAACATAAAATGTCAAAATCTCAAAACATAGGTAGCAATACCAAAAGCTACCGAGACATTTAGACTTTCTTTTTTGCCGACCATGGGAATATTAATAATTTGATCACACAGTTTGATCAGAGCCGGCGGAATTCCATTTACCTCTTCCCCCAAGACCAGGACAATCGGAAACTTAGGCTTAAATTGCTCTAAAACCGTGACTTTTGGCCGCAACAAATCGGGGACGTTATTTTCCAGGCCTATAATAGTTATGCCTGGATAATTTTTTTTCAGCTGGCTAATTACTCTGATAGCCGATCTTGCATATTGCCAGGGCACAAACTTTTCCGCGCCCAGGGCAGTTTTACCGATTTTGTGACCACTAACAGGATTAGTAGGTGTACCGGTATAACCAGTTAAAAAAAGCTTATTCACCCCAAACGCGTCAGCTGTCCGAAAAAATGATCCTACGTTAAGCAGGGATCGGATATTGTGGGCAATAACAAAGAATTCTCTTTTATTAGCCATATGGCCTATTATATCACAAAAAGCTGGCTAGTTTTATATGCTCTTTTATGCGGCCAAAACCAATGGAATCGCGAAAGACATTCCCGGCCTGCTTAACCGGTACACGGCAGACGGTAGAATCCCCGTATTTCTCATTAATCTTATCTAAAGCATTTATCACCCGTTTACTTTTTTCATCCCGCTCAAACAGGCTTTGTTGCCCGGTTTCTTCCATCAAGCCGGCCACCGTGACGCCAATAAGCTTAAACTGGCGGCCAGCCGGCAGATTGGCGGCCTCAAAAATTTTAACCGCCTCATAAAAAACCTCGCGCCCGTCGCGCAAATAATAGCCAAGTTTTTTAGACTTCCCATAACATTCATGGTTACTATCATGAATATGAAAATGCAGGATATTACCCACTAACTGCTGGACGCGCATGCGCCTGGCCACCATTTCGGACAGCTTGTATAGCACCGGCACAAAAAATTTGGCTTCGCGATACTCTTTAGGCAAAGTATACATGTGGCCCAAAGACTTTATGTTGTCTTCCTGGTCTACAGTCGGCTTCCAGCTGCTGCGCAATTGCCCCATTTCGTACAAATGGTGGCCCATTAAGCCAAACCGCGCAATTAATTTACTGCGGGGATAATCGCGCAAATCTTTTAAAGTTTTAATACCCATTTCTTTTAACCGCTTTTCCTGGCGGTAGCCAATACCGGGAATATCGGTAAGGGAAAGACGGTTATAGAGATCGCCAACGGTGATCAAGGGCGCCCCTTGTGTTGCACAAGGGGCGCCCTTACAAACCACGGTTAAGCCGTCGGGTTTTTGCAAGTCCGAGGCAATTTTAGCAAGCAATTTATTTTCCGCCACGCCAATACTACAGCGGAGCCAATCCCCGACTTCGGTTTTCATGCGCGCCTTAATCAAACGGCCAATAGCCGCGCCTTCTTCCAAAGGGTTAACCCCCTTAACATTACAGACGCGCGTAGCATCTATAAAGGCCTCATCTATGCTATATTGCTCCACCAAACCGGTGTAATCGCGCAGAATCTTCATTAGGCGGCCGGTATACAGCCTATACCGATCTGGGTGGGTTTTAGTAAGAATAATTTTAGGATAGAGCTTTTTGGCTTCCCACACCGGCGTTCCGGTTTTAATGCCCCATTGTTTAGCCTCCACTGAAGCCGCAATAATAATGCCGCCCAAATGCTCGCAGACGCCCAAAGGCTTGCCGCGCCAGGCTAAATTGTCCTGCTGCTCCACCGAGGCAAAATACGAATTCATATCTATATGCAAAATGACGTCCGTCATACTTTTATGGTATACGAACGTTCACGTTACGTCAAGAGGGGCGCCCTCTAGTGGCTATGATGGCTGTGCGCCGCCAGCTCCTGGCGAATTTGGACATGCCGCTTTTTGTGGCCAAAAAATACGCCGCATAAAACTATTAAATAACTTATCCACACCACACCCTGATGAAAAATATCCAGGTGAAAAAAATGGCCGAAAATAATCCAGTCAGCAAATAAAATCCCTAAGGTCCAGACTATGGACACCATGGCGCCTTCCAAAATGTTGAGCACGCCCAATCGGCGGCAGCAGGCCAGGGCCGCCAAAAAGACTAAAATACAAAAGATGACCTGCAGCGGCACAGATGTCCCCAAAAACGCCGCTTTCAGCACTGCCAGCAGCAGCCACAATAAAAAACCTAAGAAGAAAAAACGGGAAATTAAAAAATTGAAAAAAGAATAAACGATACCGGTAAAATTCATACAGTCTTCTTCCTCACCACTTTTTTTCTGG
>CAIVSE010000083.1 GCA_903908535.1 Candidatus Doudnabacteria bacterium | reverse complement strand
GGGGACAAAAACCAAAACCTGTAAATCAGGAAAGGTTATTACGGTGAACGTTTATAAAAAGAACCTAAACGCAAAACCTATTCGGTTTATCCAGCACGCCACAATACCCGGCGATGAAAAAAGGGTTGCATTTAATCAATTTAACAAATTAAAAAACAGGTAGCCATGACCTCAACAACAGAAACCCTCCAATTAGAACATCTCTGCGGTTATCTACCGTATGGGTTGAAAATGCAAATAGATTGGCCTAACGGCAATATTTCAACAGGTTTATTGAAATCAATCGGCTTACATCCAGGAATTGGCGGGGAAGATTTACTAACTATTTTTGTTGAGATTGAAAAGGATAACTCCCGCCAATTCATTTTCAGAAAGAACCAAAAAAAGTACATGGTTAAGCCCCTGGTAATCCCTTTAAGTGAGTTGACGCGGGAACAATGGATGGAAATATTTCAGGCCGGGATTGATAATTTAAAAGTTCCTGTTCCTAAACATTTACTTGGTGATCTACACTTAGAATTGACAGATATGGTAGCCGAATTATTTACTGATTTTTGCAACCAAGTAAATGATAGTATTAGCTTTTATTTTGTCGAAAAACAATTTTCAACCGATCTAAGGTTTAACCAATTGGCGGCATTTAACAAAATATATGAGTTGCACGGTGATCTGCACGGTCTTTTAGAAAAGGGGCTGGCGCTTAATAAACTGGCTTAGAGCCAATAAAGAAAAAAGGGTTGCATTTAATCAATTCAACAAATTAAAAAACAGGTAGCCATGAAAAATAAGAAAGAATATACAGCCGAAGAAACTGCTTCATTTAAGGCATCGAGGCAAAAGCCTGTAAAAAACCGTGCTATAACTATTTGGGATAGCAAAGACAAAGGAACGTTCCGAGGTTCAATCCGCCAACAGTTCACAGGTGAAAAAAGATGTGGCATTTCCCTTAAAAGAGTTTAAAACAAAGAAAGGCCACCGGGTTACAAGCGGTGGCCAATCGTAAAACAAAAGCAATGGCAAACATACAAATTACAAATCCAAATCTCGAAACTTTTAGCAAGGGGTTTAATCACTTCTCCAATATGAACATGATGGAGGACAAAATTATTTACAAAACAGCTTATGGCTATGCGGCTGATGCTGTACTGGCGGCGCAAAAAAGGATAAACGAATTATGCTTGCCGCTCCGGGCTTATAACGCCGGGCATCCCCTACTTTCAAACACATTCGTAGTTAAACCCGCAGAAGATAACTCTTTTGAAAGGCTTTCAGAGCAGTTAGGAGTTTGCCATGCGTAAGCAAAAGACAATCAACTTCAAAACTTATAACGTTCCGGCAGGGAAAGTTTTGATACTTCGCTCATGCAAAACTAATTTAACATCTCACGATGGTTTTCAATATCCATCTAACGGATATGTTGAAGCTCCAGATTTTAAACCGACACATCAATGCGGTAACGGCTTACACGGCTTTCTAAAAGGATTAGGGGATAAGGATTTAGCCGATTGGTCAGAAAATGCAAAATGGTTAGTTTTAGAAGTTGAAGAAAATGGGATTATCGACCTGTCTGGTAAGGTAAAGTTTAAAGGCGGTGAAGTTATCTACGTGGGTGACCAAAAAACAGCAAGCCAAATTATAAAGGAAATGTACCCTGAAATTGCCGTTATAGGTTGTACAGCGACAGCGGGCGACAGCGGTACAGCGACAGCGGGCTACAGAGGTACAGCGACAGCGGGCTACAGAGGTACAGC
>CAIVSE010000082.1 GCA_903908535.1 Candidatus Doudnabacteria bacterium | reverse complement strand
GTGCCGAATTTAAAACAGATTTTGACTACTATCAATACGGCCGCTCAGCAAGCGGTTAAGGTCTAAGACTTTTCGTCTGTATTGATTTTGTGGTTAGCAATAACTCGGGACAAACTGCTCGTATCTGTTTTTAGCGCAGTAACCAAGTGCAGAAATGTAGCCCATTGTTGTTTCAATGAAAACATGGCGAAGTTGGGACTTGACTGTAAGTAAGTCCGCTCCACGGTTCATCATTGAAGTAGCAAGCGAGTGGCGTAAATTATATGGCCATACGCGCTTAGTTAGCTTAGCTCTCTTTGCCAAAAGTTTAACTAACTTTCTAAGCGCGCATTGCTTAAACGGCCGCAGGCCGTCTGCGGTTGTGAACATCAAACTTTCCGGCCCGCGTTCGTTCGTCCGTAAGTATTCCATGAGAATTTTGGAACAGGCATTTGAAATATAAATAACATTGTCCTTGAGGCCTTTGCCACAAATGACTCGCATTTCGTTTGAGCCAAAATCCACATCTTGCACCTTTAAATTTTTCAGCTCTTTTGGCCTAAGGCCGGAATATGCGAGCGTGGCTATTATCGCTTTCTCTCTGATATTTTGACAGCAAAAAAGAAGCCTGGTAACCTCGGCTTCCGTTAGTGTCTGTTTTATTATCGGCTTAGGCTTTCGCTGGCGGGCAAAATGTAGCGGCTGGCCGCTGAACTCAAACCAGTATTCTATCGACTTAACCTGATTTACTTTGTGCGAGTGCGAATAGTTAGACTGATACAGTAAAAAAACAAAGTTTTCTACTGCCTCTTTTGTTAAACCGACCTTTTTGTTTATTTTCTCTACTGCTTTTAGATGACCGGCGACAGTGACCGGCTGTAAACCCTTGCGGATATACAAAAATTTCTCAAATTCTTGAGACATAGTAACCTCCGTAGAAAATTACTTGTTAATTAGAAGCCCGGCAGCCTTAAACCGTCTACGGCAGTCTAAGACTCTTGCCTCCCCGTCGGGAACCGGACACTTAAATTATACCAAAAATTAAATAATTAAAAAAGAAAGGGAAACAAAATGTTAAAAGGGTACAAAGCATATATCATGAGTGGACTGGTACTTGTCTATGGTGTGACTGGTTTTTTAACCGGCCATATGACAGGAACAGAGGCAATCGGTGTTATTTTTTCAAGTGGCGCCATTGCGTCACTCCGGGCAGGTATGGAAAACGCAATGCATCAGTGGATAGTCAGCCAGGATGAAATCGTAAATTCTGCGACCAATCAAATATCAAACGGCGTACAAAATAACTAAAGATAAAATGATCGTTGAAGCCGTACACAAAATTTATTCTTTTAGCGCCCGAAAAAAATTCGCAAAGACCCGGGGCTTAGGCTCCGGGTCTTTCGGGTATGGTGAGCTTGGCGATGATAACGAGTTTGGAGGAGTTTGGCAGAGGAAGTATACTAAAAAGGGGCCGAAGTGGTCGCTAATGGTTTACGCAAGACCCCCTGTAAGCCGGACAACAAAGCAAGATGTATGTAGGACAAAATTTGCAAATGGCCGCGCGGCGTGGCGGGCTTTAACATCAGATCAAAAGCAATTTTATAACAGGCAGGTCAAAGGCCGGGTAATGAGCGGGTATAATCTTTTTATGAAGCATTTTATTATCGGCCGTTAACTGTTTAATGTGAAACTATGGCAAAATTAAAATCGCCCTTGATGTCGCTTTCTGCCTCGGGAAGCCTCGGAAAAGGATTTAGCTACTCAAATATGCGTGGGCGGGCTTACGCGCGCGGCAGGAGGCCGCTTTTAAGCCGCTGGAGCCGTTTAAAAGAGCCGATAGGCTCGTTTAATGGCGTAGTTAGCTTTGGCGATTCTACTTTTGGACAAATCGCAACTTTGCAAAAACAAAAGCGCCAAAATTTTAGCTTTGGGCCGGACTATTGGAAAAATTTGACAGAACTTCAACAAATGGAGTATACTAAGCGTGCGAAAAATATCCATTCAACCGGTTTTAGTCTCTTTATGCGGGAGTATCTAAAGCCTTAAAATTAACCGCATAAGGAGAAACTAAAATGGCTAAAGTTACAGGCCCGTTGATGTCCTTGGACGCTTCGGGTACGGTTGCTAAAACCGTTGTGTTCTCAAAGTGGAATGGCCAAAACTACGTTAGGCATCATGTCATTCCCAAAAACCCGCAAACTGCGGGGCAAGCCCAGTCCCGGCAGTATGTCGGTGCCACTGGCTTTGGCTTGAGTTTTATACTCACCAAAGTTAAGGATACTGTTAACCATGTGGGTTCTGCTGGTTATCAGGCCGCGTATATGGCCGCGCCTCCAGGCCAAAGCTGGATATCCAATGCCGTAACCAAAATTTTGGGGACGGATATGGGTACAATCACTGCTAACCTTGCAACCTTTGCAGGTTTGGCGGCCGTTGCCGCTCTTTATGAGACGGCTGGCGGTAATGCCGGTATGTCGGACTTCAATCTGTCATACGGTGAATTAGATCCTATCACTAAAGGAGCCATCCTTTATTTGATAGCAAAGTTTGCGGAAACCAATCTAGGCTACGCTGGCTTTGCAGGTGGTGCTGACGACGCAACTGCCCCTCAGTTAGTGTCGTTCGTTACCTACTTGGAAACCACAAGCCCCTAAAATTTTTAGAGGTAAATAGAGAAAACCGCCTTTGCACTTTGGGCGGTTTTTTCGTGCTTTTTTAGTTTTCCACAAGCAAGCCAATAACACTATATATGGTAGTTAAAAACCTTTTAGACCACAACATACAGTATTTGACAGGTTTTACAAAAGTGAAAAAAAATGCTAAAATAAAGAGGGTAGAAGTGCAAAAAATTAACGAAACAAAAAAGGAAAAAGTAAATATGCAAAATTGCAAAGC
>CAIVSE010000081.1 GCA_903908535.1 Candidatus Doudnabacteria bacterium | reverse complement strand
TTTGGTTTCTTCACTCATAAATTTCCTTTCATTAAATGATAAAATTCTGCGCGTATTAATGTTTAGCTCGCATGTAAATATTTCTCCTTGGCTTTTTAAGTATAAGCTCTATTAGCGTCGCCGTAAATAGTAAAATCGCCGAAAAAGACTATTCGGTCGCAGTTAAGCTTTAAGAAATTTCTTGGGCCTTAATAAAGGGAGTACGATAAAAAATCATGGTTTGAAACGTCACAATTTATATACCGGAGGTAAAATTTTTTAACTCGGCCGCTTCGCATATGAAAAAAGAATCTGTTATTTATTTGGCCAGGGAGTTGTTTAAAATTCGCATCAGTTCTTCCAACGAAGGCCGCGCCCAGGATGACGGCGTGCACAAAATGAAAATCCGCGGCATCACCTCCTACGACCCCGGGGTTATAGAAAAATGGTATCTGGAGGCCATAAAAACCGCGGAAATTATCATCGCGCTGGAAGAAAAATATTTGGCAAATTAAAAACACCAGATTGCTCGAGGTGTTTAAATATATAATTAGCGCTTCGCCCACTGAAGAGGTATTTTAGCAAAAAATACTACAAATTGCACTAAACGAAAATATCTCATTATATAAAAAGGCACACAATCCGGACGAATCCGAAAGGTATGCCTTTGCGATTACTTATGCCAATTTGGCGTTTTTGCAGACGCGAGCGCTTTGGCCTCACTCTTTTCTGCCCGTAGCAGCACGAGTTCAGTCCACTGCTCCTCTTCCCTCTTTAGCCGCTGTTCGAAAACGGGTTTGGGTTCCAGAGTGCAGGTTAAGTGATATTCCATAACCACAGCGTCTTCCGCCGAGTGTTTGACCTTGAGAGAATCAATCAATTCGCGGACTTTGGTCATAAATATTTCACTGATGTCCACCGGAATCCTGATTGTCCGGAAATTGACTTCGGCGGTGGTTGCTCCTGTGCCTCTGCCGGAATCGTAGGTCTTTGGACTTAACCCCGGCGGCAGCTGGCCGCGAAAATAGCGAATACCGTTAGCTTCTGTTTGCATAAACTCCTCCAATTTCTTTAGCCGTCTTAGTTACGGCGTCAAGTTCTTTCTGGATGTGGGATATTAACCCCTCGGCAGTCATTGATGGATTAGCCCGGACAATGGCTCTTGCCGTGTCCGTGGTGTCCAAAAAGTGTCGTGCCTGGGGCAGGTCGGGAAAATCTATTGTTACCATCAAACCTTCCCCGCAAACCAAGTAGGTATAACGGATAATTCTCCCTTTAGCGACTTCATCAGTATCCACCGCCAAGACAATATGACGGCGATTATCGCGCAACAACCTGAATGCCGGCTGCCCCGGTGTCCTGTAGAGAAAACTTAAAAGCATTGCTGCTATTTGAACTTCTGCGCTTTCTTTTAAAGCCAATTGCCAAAATTCATCTGGCATTAAATCCTCCTGTGAAATCTCATCCCAATCCCGATTATTATCGGGACTAAGATGAGGGCCGCAACAATGAATTTAATCATCGCTGCGGCCAAGTTGAAATGTCTACTATACTACTTTGTCAACGCTGCCGACGGCTGCCAGGACTTGGGGCAATACATACCCGCCCTGAGCTTTGTACCCGGCTTGATCAACCACCTGAAGTTGTTAAAGGAAAAACGATTCCCATAACGCCACTCCCGGTTGCCGCGGGAAAAAATTTCTCCCGTATTCTCGAACTTTAAAAACCAGGCTGCCCCGCAGCTCTGCTGCAAGTGGTCGTTGAGCTCCAGAACCTCCTCCCGAATAAACACCGCAAAGTGCTGATTCATGCGCCAGGAAAAGTCACGGTTGGCGTACGGAGGGATCCATGAGACCTCGTTCAGGTCCAGCTTATGAGGCAGGCCCATGTTGGTCAGGAAGTTCCGCACACTATTGCTAATACCCCGGCGCTCCCAGCTTATGAGATACAGCTCGCCGACATACTCCACCCCGGACTTTATGAGTAGGGTTGAGATAATTCGCGGCAGGGCGGTTTCCCTCAAATGAAGGGACAAAACCTGCTGGAGCTGCTCTGGCGAAGGAAGATTGTTCTCGTCCTGCCTCGGAATGGAGACCAAAAGACGATTCTCCTTGAAAAGCTGCATGGAGGTAATGAGAGCAGAAACCTGCTCCGAATCCCGCTTGCCCTGCTCAATGAGCGTTACGTTCTGGGCGTACAAACTGGCAAACCTTGCCAGCCCGTCGTTCTTTTCACGTCTGGTATTCGCAGACATTTTTAATATCCTCGTATTGTATTTTTAACTCTTTGCGGTGTTAGCGCAACGAGCTTCCCTAAACTGAATCAGCTTGGTATTAGCAAGGCAATTTTAGCCAATTTAGGTCAGTCCGAAAGGACATTATATAGTACTATGAATATATAAAAATGTCAAGTTGACCGAATCCCATGTTTCTGTTATAATCTTATTGAAATTGGAGGTTCGATGTATCGACACGAGAGAGTTGCGTATTTCATTTTCGGGCTCATTTTGCTGGGCATTTTTGCTTGGGGCACCCAGCACATTCGTCCCACCGCGCCAGTATTTGGGGTGTGGTTCTGGATGATCACCAACATGGCCATTCCGGGCATCGGGTTCATCTACATGGCCTTTGCCAAGAACACCTGGCTCAAGAGGTGGCGGGAGGAATCATTTTACGCCCGCCGGTCCATTCTGCTCTGGTGGTAATGCCAGCGCCATCGTCAACAAAAGGAATTAAACATTCCGGAAATCCACAACAGTGACCAGGGTAGCCACTTTACCAGTCCGCAATATACCGGCCAGCTCCTGGCCCACCCCTCAATACAAATCAGCATGGATGGGCGCGGCCGCTGCATGGACAATATATTTACCGAAAGACTATGGCGGACAGTAAAGTACGAAGACATCTTCATCCGTGATTACCGAAACCCAAAGGAAGCCAGGGCAGGCATCGGACAATTCTTTGGCTTTTACAACGACAAACGAAAACACCAGAGCCTTGATTACAGAACTCCGGCCGAACTCTACTTTCAGAATTAATCTTTTCTTAAATTACTTTCTAACCTAATTCCAGAAAAAACTAAGTCTTAAAATCGTTTATGCGGGGCGTAAAATTCCCCTGTCGATGTTCGCTTCCTATTAAACTAAAAATATTACTAACAATT
>CAIVSE010000080.1 GCA_903908535.1 Candidatus Doudnabacteria bacterium | reverse complement strand
GTTGCAACAGGGGCGCCCTCTCTAAGTTGGTATAGCCCCGGTTTCACCTCTTCCAAGTTTTCCTTTAACTCCATTAACCATTTGGGATGGGTAAAATCGCCGGTGCCCACAGTGCCAATACCCTTTTTCTGCGCCCACAGTGCGATATTTTTGGGGTTAAGCTCCTGGCTACAGGCGCGGGAATATTTGGAATGTATCTGTAAATCCACAATAATTTTCATGGTCTCATTATAACACAGGCGGCCTCCGAACCTTTAATTTTTCTTGGTACCTCGCCGTATTGTTTTCCAAGGACACGTTCGTATTAGCCAGCGCCAATACTTCACTCGACAGTTGTCCCAAAAACTTTTACTTTTAGTAAAAGACCAGGCTTTTTGGGCCAACTGACGGTCCTGGAAAATAACAACGGCTCGGTCTTAGATGAAAAATTAAGGCTTCATTTCTCCCTATACTAGACCGAGTCAATGTCCTTTTGGAAGACCATCACAGAGGCCTAAAAGCTTGGTCTTTTTGAGGACTATAGCAACTTTTCCGCCGCTTGTAATTCTTCCGGACTGTTTATGCCTATCACTTCTTTGGGGTTAATAGAAAGGGAATGGATAGTTTCGCCGGCGGCAATGGCCACTTCCACCATATCGGTTAAATAAAACTCGCCCTGGGCGTTACGGTTTTGCAGCTTGTGGATGTTGTCGTACAGCCAGGTGGAATTAAACATGTAGATGCCGGGATTAACTTCGCGAATCTTCCTCTCTTCCGGCATGGCATCTTTGTATTCCGTAATTTTGATAATATTTTTATAGACGTCCCGAATGATGCGGCCAAAAAAGTTCATGGAAGGATACGCGGAAAAATCGTTGACCGAAGCGGTAAACATGGAAATATTGGAATTCTGTTCATGGTGCAGGCGCATAAGTTTTTTTAAACTCTCGGCTTTAATAAAAGGCATATCACCATAAAGCACCAAAATATTATTGCCCACAATTTGCCCTTCGGCGGCCATTACCGCGTGGCCGGTGCCCAGCTGCTGGTGCTGGTAAGCGTAAATAAAGCCGTCGCCCAAAATGTCCTGCACCTGCCGGTATTTATAACCCACTACAATAACCGGTTTGGCCAGCTGATTAATTTGTTCCACCTGTTCCAGTAAATGCAAAATCAGCGGCCGCTGTTTAAACTGGACCAGGACTTTAGGAACGTCCGTACCCATGCGCGCGCCCTTACCCGCAGCTAAAATTAAAATTTGGTTTCTCATATAATAAAAAATAAATTGGGGCGTCCATTCGGCACGCCCCACGGTAGCATTAGGACAAAATCTCTTTTAGTACCGGCCTTAGCTTGTCAGGATCGTGCACAATGTAGCCTTCCGGGGTTTTACCCCACAAATCGGCGCTGTCCAGCTGGACCTGTTCAAACTCGGTTCCGGCCAAAGTATGCGGTACCACCGCAACTTTGTGTTCTTTACGGCGGTAGCGGCGCAAGGACTCTTCCGGAATTCCGTTACTGTTACAGACTACCACGTCCGGCACTCGTCCGTCCATGTGCTTACGCATTTGCCGAATGAAATCCGCGGCCGTAAAACCGTCAGTTTCGCCGACTTTAGTCATAAGGTTCATAACCACCAGCAATTTACCCGGACTGTGAGCAATGGCCTTGGCAATATCGCCAACCAACAGCACGGGAATGACGCTGGTAAATAAATCACCCGGACTTAGAATAATCCAATGTGCTTGGTCAATAGCCTGCAAAACTTCCTCTTCGGCAGAAGGTTTGGGAATCAGCCAGACTTTCTTGACGGCATGGACTTTAGGATTCCACAACTTTTGACTGGACAGCAGGTCGAGTAAAGCCTCGTGCGACCAAGTGGTACCATCCGCCAGGCGGAAACGTAAAACCGTCCGCTGGAAACTGGCAGGCCAAACCCGGAATTGTTCCGGCAGACTAAGGATTTGGTGTAAGCGCTCCAAACCCAGCCGCAGTCCGTAACGCCGTATTAGTCCCAGGTACAAACTGTTTTTTATGGATTGGCCTTCGCGCGAACCACTATCAAAGCGGTGCGATAAATCTCCTGCCAATTGACTGTCCGGGCTTAAAGCGCACAAGCATTTACCAACATCGCCGAAAGACCCGTTAATACCGAGTTTCCGGTATTCTCTGGCAATAGTGCCCGTATCACCTCCGCTGTCAGAAACTGTACATACCGCAGTTATCTGATATTGCGTTCCCCCTGCCAAAGCTCGCAGCACGGCCGACTGGCCTCCCCCGCCGCCTAAACTCACTAACTTTATTTGTCCCATTAAATTCCTCCTTACAAACTTTTCCAATTAAACTCAAAAATCATTTTCTGCGTCTGATACAGCCCCGCGTCCTCAATAATTACGCCAACCGGCTGGCCGCTGCTGGCCAAAGAGATCATAGCGACTTTACCGGAATATATCAAAATATATGTCGGCGTGCCGTGTTCCGCCGGCATCCATTTTCGTTCATCCAAACCCACGAGTTCTCCCCCTTTGCCAAAAGAAATAACTTTGTTGGAAATTTTGGCCTTCAGCCTGTCTTTGTTAAAGCCTTTATAATCCTTATAAAGCTCATTTTTTATGTCGGAAGACGAATAAGCATAATAGCTCCCCGACTCCGCTTCCCTCTTCGCTAAAGCTTCTGGGGACAAGAAAGCTTCGTCGGGCAGGCTGTCCTTTTTTTTAGCGCTGGCGATAACGTCTTCCAAAATAAAGCGGATACCTTTACTGCCCTCGTAGGATTTTACAATGGGCTTGCCGCCCTGCTTTTCAAAAATAATTTTTAGTTCCGGCAGGCTTCCGCGGATTTGGTTTTTGACTTCTTCCAACTCTTCCTGCTTGTCTTTGACGGCACTAAGCAGTTTTTCCGGCGATTCGGCCACAAAGTGCTGTTTGGACCTGGTATCATAAAAACTCACCAAACCCTGTTTTTGCAAAGCTTTTAAAATGTCATAAGCCGTGCCGCGGTTGACTTTGGATTTCTGCGCTACCATTCTTACAGGCGAGGGGCCTAAATCTATTAAAGCCAGGTAGACGGAAATCTCTTTGTCATTTAGACCGAAGTTTTTTAAAATTGTTTGGATGTTCATGGAAATATAGTTTGATAAAAGAAGAGGAGATCAGAGAGGAAACAGGGCGGAAGAGTTATGGTTTAGTTATGGATGATTATGGGATATGCGGGGTAAGGGAAATAGCGGGGTGCCTATATAAGTGCGGGAAAGGTGATATAATCATTTAACTAAATGCATAAACTTCTGGCTGTATCTCTCTGATCTCGATAGGTGCGTTTGCATGGCAAGCGCGATATTTATAAACTCCTCCTTAGTTGTTGTATCTATATATTAATCCTAGTTAAATATCTTGTCAATTATTTTTCTGCAAAAACTCCAAAAATAAAAAATAGCCTTTATTTAAAGGCTATTTAATTTAAAATTAAATGTTAAACTATCTACAAAATTAAGTTATCCACAATTATATTTGCTTGTTGGTCTACTCCAGCGACCTGGCCGTAACCAATCCCCCCACCGGTAAAACATTGTCCGCGGCGTTGGCCGGGACCACGCGGGAAAAGTCGTTGGTCACGTGCCAAGAGTTGTAGGTGGCCAGGTCGGGGTAACCATGAAGCTGACCGTCGCCGCCCAC
>CAIVSE010000079.1 GCA_903908535.1 Candidatus Doudnabacteria bacterium | reverse complement strand
CTTTACCTTTAACTCTGCTTCCAATACCCTGGCCGTCACAGGGAGCACAACCATCAGCAATCTGTTAACTGTTTCCGGCCAGACTTCCCTGCAGACCGCTTCCGCAACCGCTTTAACGGTCGGCGGCCCGCTGTTTGTCACCGGCACTTCCACTTTGGCCACCACAACCATTACGAACCTGACCTTGTCACAGCCCCTGGCAGTAGGCAACGGCGGTACCGGCACTTCCACTGCCCCTACCTTAAACCAATTGCTCATCGGCAACGGTGCCGGCGGATTCAATTACATTGCCACTTCTTCTTTGGGCATAACCGGCGGTGGTACTAACTACTGGAATTTGAACGGCTCCTCTATATATAACAACACGGGATACCTGGTTGGGGTTAATTCCACTACCCCGACTGCTAATCTAGTGGTAGAAGGTTCCAGTACTAATCAGACACTGCCGATACTGACCGTGGCTTCCTCATCCGGAACTTCTTACTTAACTGTGGCGGCTAATGGTTCTACTACACTTTCCAGTCTTACCACCGGCTGTGTGGGTGTATCCGGCGGTTCTCTATATACTGTCGGTTGCGGCGGGGGCTCGTTGACCGGTGGCCAGGTCGGATATGACGCTTTGTGGACATCAACAAGCGGATTGGGCACGAGTACTTTGTTGAGTAACGGCGTGGTAACCGGCATTAATGCCACATCATCCACCATAACCTTTAACCTCCAGGGCAATTCCGGCAGTGGCGACATTCTTAACGTCGCTTCCTCTTCCGGCGCTTCCATATTCAGAGTTACCGGCAATTCCAGAATCGGCATCGGTACCACCACCCCGCTGGCCCTGTTGCAGGTTCAGGGAACTTCCACCAATCCTACGCTCCAGTTGTTTGATATTGCTTCCTCTTCCGGCGCTTCCTTCCTGCATGTAGCCTCTAGCGGCAACGTAGGGCTAGGCACCTCCGGGCCGATTAGCCTGCTGACTTTGCAGGGCTCAACTTCCGCCAGCGGCGCCAACGCCATCGCCGGAATTTACGCCAGCACCACTTTGGCCGGCAACACCTTAAACGGATTTGAATTCGGCAACCGTCTGGTCAGCACTATTGCGCCAACGGCAACCGGAACTTACGACGGTTTGTTTGTCCGCACCACAGACAACGGCACGCTGGGCAACACGGTGCGCGGCATAGAAGTCCAGGCTTACAGCGGCAACAATACTTTGGGCGTCAATTCCGGCATCACCGCCTATGGTCACACCTTTGGCGTGCAGGGCATTACTGACGGCCTAGCCGGCGCCGTGGCCCAGCCAGCCGGCGTTTA
The DNA here is from genome assembly GCA_903908535.1 of Candidatus Doudnabacteria bacterium. Lineage (GTDB taxonomy): Bacteria > Patescibacteriota > Doudnabacteria > UBA920 > UBA920 > CAIVSE01. Next base: position 21,081 of record CAIVSE010000079.1, on the reverse strand, counting down.
CGCCGAACTGGACAACGCCAGCCACGGCCACGCGCTGGAAGCTTACAGCAACCAGATTGCCTCTTCCACCGCCAGTTTGGGAGAATTTTACCAGGAACAATCCGCGTTTGCCGGCACCGGTTTGCTCATGAATTTTGGCAACAACAGCGGCAGCTTTAGCGGCAAGTTTATAGATTTGCAGGTGGCCGGCACCAGCGAGATGTCGGTAAACTCCAGCGGCAAAGTCACGGCGGCCGGCGGTTTTAACGGCCAGTGTTTAAGCTCCGGCGGCTTTAGTTCGAGCGGCGGCACTTCCTGTAACATGGATGTGGCGGAAATTTATAACTCTTCCATGCCGGTGGCGGCCGAAGACGTGCTGGTTTTGGATACAACTTCAGCCACCTCCACTTCCACCTCCACTCCTTTTGTGACCAAGTCAACCTTTGCATACGATCCAAAATTAATCGGCGCGGTTTCCACCCAGCCGGGTTTGATTATGGGCAGTAATGCCGGCCAGGTCTTGCTCGGCGGCGAATCCACCACCTACATTAATACTCCGGAAGCTTCCAGCAGTCCCGCGGTGGCCCTGGTCGGGCGTGTGCCGGTAAAAGTCAGCAGCGAAAACGGCAGTATTGAGCCCGGCGACTTTGTGACTTCGTCCGGCGATTTGCCCGGCTACGCCATGAAGGCCACCCGCAGCGGCTACGTTTTGGGCCAGGCCCTGCAGGCGTTCAGCCCGACCACAACTTCCTCCACTCTGGGGAGCATCCTGGTTTACATCAATCCCGGCTACCAGGTTATTAATAACACTTTTGTACTCGGAGCCGATGACGGCCAGTTGCAGAACGCCACTTCCACATTCTCAATATTAAGCTCGGCTTCTTCCACCTCGATGAGCATGCTTATAAACCAACAGGGCTCCGGCGGTTTGCTCCAGCTCCAGCAAAACGGAGTAGATAGATTACTGGTGGCCAATGACGGCAGTATGGATATTTTGGCCAGCACCACTATTTCCACTTCTACTATATTAACAGTGTCCAACGGGACCACGACGCAGTTCGCCATTACCGCCTCCGGCCACCTTACCGTCGGGGCCGATACGGCGGGCACGGCTATAATTAAAGCCGGGGACAACCAAGCCACTGTAACCTTTACCGTGCCGTATGATACCACGCCCAAGATTGTCGTCACAGTTCAGGGTTTGCCCAGCTTCTTCTACGGCGTGGCCACCAAGACGCCGGAAAGCTTTACCATCCAGACCAGCCAGCCGGTGGCGAGCGATACGGCCTTTGACTGGATTGCCGTGGCCCAGCCCTCCACTTCCACTTCGCAATCTTCCTTAAATCCACAAATTATTGTCATGAGCCAGCCAGTGAGCCAAGGAACAATTTACAGCGGGGGAGCGCCCGCAAGCGGCAGTCCGACTCCATCCGCTCCGCCGGTTTCATTAGGCTCCGGCCAAAGCACAGCGGCCGATTCTTCTTCCACGCCTACGACTGACGCCTCGTCCACTCCGCCGACAACTTCGCCAGCGGCTCCGACGGCCGGCGGAGATTCGTCCGGTTCCACCGCGTCGTCCGGGGATTCTTCCGGCCAGGTAGCGGGGGATAGCACCGTCGCGCCATCCGGTTCAACCGATAGTTCCGGATCTTCCGCTTCGGCCACCGCGCCGGTTTCGTCTTCGTCCAACTAGTCTTAAAAATCCCCTTGAAGATGACCATCAAGGGGATTTTTGCGGCTAAAAGCTGGACAAATCCGCTTAATTGTGCTAATATACATATATATAGAGGTTTTGTTAGGTCTAGGTAGGTCTTAGTTAGCAAGACTTAACTGTGAAACTGTCAATTTAGAAACAAAAAACAATTTAAAAATAAGGCATCCGTCCAAAATAGGCGGGTGAAACAGGTATGACCTTCCGGGAATTGCCCGAACTTTTAACTATAAAAGAAGCGGCGCACTTAATAAATGTGCACCCCAATACTTTGCGCAATTGGGACAAGATGGGAAAAATTTCCGTCCTGCGCGTGGGCGACCGCCGCGACCGCCGTTTTACCAAAGCCAGCATCGCCGGGCTTGTTTTAGAATCCGGATTTATGCGCGCGGAGGCGCCTTCTTCGCCTAACTTATGAAAAAATACATCCTCGAAATAACAGTATTTGTTACAGGCTTGGGCATCATGACTTTTGAACTGGTCGGCGCCAAAGTTCTGGCCGCCTTTGTCGGCACGTCCATTTTGGTCTGGACCTGCCTGATTGGGGTTATTTTAACCTGCCTGAGCGCCGGTTACTGGTGGGGCGGCCGGCTGGCGGATAAGAATCCGGACCGGCGGCATTTTTCCCTTATCCTTTTCGGTTCGGCCGTATTTGTTGGGCTGGCCGGATTTTTTAAATTTTCGGTAATGAATTTTTTCGGCAAGTTGAATGATACGCGCATGATTGCCCTTTTGGGCAGCCTGGTCTTATTCGGGCCGGGGAGCTTTTTGATGGCCGCGGTTTCGCCGTTCGCCGCCCGCCTGAAAATCGCCAACCTCAAGGCAACCGGGGAAACTGTGGGCAATTTGTACGCCGTCTCCACCGTTGGCAGCATCGCCGGCACTTTTTTAACCGGATTGGTTTTGTTTTTATATTTCAGCAATACCGAAATAATTTTATTGCTGGCCCTGGTCCTGCTGCTGGCCGCCGGCCTGAACTTTGGTTCGCGGGGGCTGAAAGCAAAAATTGCCGTCGGCGCCGTGCTGCTTGCCGGATTAATCGGCGCGCCGCGCTGGGATAAGCTATTTTTACCCACAGGCGAAATTTACATTAATAGCCAGTACTCGGACATTATGGTTGCTCCCGGCACGGACAACATCAGCGAAACCGGGTACGGCACGGGACGGCCGATTTTAAAACTGTTTACCGACCCGCTGGATACCGAGTCGGCGATGTTTTTGGACAGCGATAACGGTTTGGTTTTTCCTTACGAACAAATGTTCCGCGCCGTGGCAACCCAGTTTAACCCAGGAGCCAAAAAAACTTTAATCATCGGCGGCGCCGGCTATTCGTTCCCCAAGGATTTTTTAAAAAATAACCCGGCCGCGACAATGGACGTGGTGGAAATTGATCCCCAAATGACGGCAACGGCGAAAAAATATTTTAACCTTACGGATAACCCGCGCCTGAATATTTACCAGCAGGACGGCCGGGTTTTCCTGAACCAAAACAGCAATAAGTACGACGATATTTTTGTGGACGCCTTTAAAACCTATTCCATCCCTTACCAGTTGACGACCCTGGAAGCGGTGCAGGAAGAATCCCAAGCCTTAAACAGCGGCGGCCTGGTGGCGGTTAACCTGCTTTCTTCCATAACCGGAGACAGCGGCAAGTTTTTGCGCGCAGAATACGCCACCTACAAAAAAGTTTTCCCCCAGGTTTATGTCTTCCGCGTCAATGTGCCTTTTCCCGACATGGTGCAAAATTTAGTCTTAGTTGCCGTTAAATCAAATCAGCCGGCTAATCTTACCAGCGCTAACCAAGAGATAAACGGCTACTTAAGCCGCGTTTGGGACCAGCCGATTGCTGTCGACGTGCCGGTTCTTACCGACGACTTTGCGCCGGTGGACCAGTATATGATTTCGGTGGCGGCGGGTTTGAATAAGTCTTAAACAATTAGGCATTTGTCCTAAGCGAATGGATAAAACAAAATTAAAACATAACTGGTTCGTTAAACTCCTGCTTTATACGGGCGCGCTTTTGGGGGCGGTATTTTTAGTTTATTTCGCGCCGTACCTGTTCCAAAATTCGCATCTGGTGCCCAAATTCGCCGAGGTTCCAAAAGCTTACGCCACCAACAATTACACCTGCACCTGGAAAGGCGGCGCGGCCTCAAACCCCACCGACTGGGGCAATGCCGCCAACTGGACCTGCAGCGGCGGTACGACCGCGCCGGTTAACGCCGGCACCACCAACTATTGGGTGACCATCAACTACAGCGGCGCCAACCAGCCGGTCATTGGCACCAGTACGGCGGCCTACGCCGTCACCATTGACGGCCTGGAAATTGCCACCGGCACCACCGGTTCAACTTTGACCGTGCAAAAAAACGGCACGCTGACCATTTCCAGCGCCGGCACCGCGCCGGGCGGTTTTACCAAAGGCGCCATGGTCATAGGCAACGGCACCAACACCGGCACGCTCACGCTCGCGCCCACGTCTTCCACTACGTGTCTCAGCGAAACCGAATCCGCCAGCATCACGGAAGTCTACGCCGGCAGTATTGTGCAGGGGAGTACCAGTAACGGCGGCACGTGTACCTGGCAAATGGCGCCCGGAGCCAGCATGAACGTGACCAACGCGGGGACGATAAAAAATGATTTAAGCCTGGCGTTCGCGCCCACGTCGGCCACGGGTCCGCCGGACTTTATTAACAGCGGCACAGTGAGCCTGACCAGCGGCACGTTTACCACCTCCAGCCATACCGCGGCGCTCACCTGTAGCGCCAGCGAAGGCAGTAACCAGTTTTATGGCGCCAGCACCACCATTGCGACTACTTTTACCGGCGCCTGCGATTTTTTGGGCTCGCTTACTTCCGGCGCGATTGTAGATACTTTGTCCGGTACATCCATAATGGACAGCTCCTCCACCATGGCGTTTTACGCCCTGACCGTGGCGTCCGGCACCGCTGCCACTTTAAAGGCCACGACAACGCTTAGCAATAACCTGGTGTTTACCTCGACCAGCGCGGCCCAATCTTTAACGCTGAACAGCGCCTCTGTTAATTTGTTGGTTACGGGCACCACCGCGATTACCGAGCCGTCGGGCTCGTTTACTTCGGCGTTAAACGTTAACGCCGGCACGGCCACGTTCACGGGAGCGACCACCATTGGCACCAACACCAACACCGCGGGTCGGATTACCAAACTGGTGCTGACCACCGGCACTATTTATTTGGGGGCGGTGAGCATGCACAGCGGCACGACCGATACCCAGGTGGCCAACTCGGTTATAGATTTGTCCGGCGGCGCCGGCACCCTGTATATTTCCGGCGCGGTGACCCGGGCCAACACCGGCACGCTGGTGCCGGGAACATCAAGTACGGTAATTTTTAACGGCACGTCGGCGCAAACCATTCCCTTTAACTGGGGTAGCGGCGGCGCCATGTACAATAATCTGCAAATTTTAAATACCGCCGGCGCGACTTTGAGCGCCGCGGTTAGCGCCACCACATTAACCGGCAACCTCCAGGTTGGCGACGGCAGCGTCGCGGCCATACTTCTAAACGGTGCGTTCGCCATAGTCGGCGTATCCGGAAAAACTTTCACGGTCATGAATAACGCGACCTTTTCCATGACTGGGGCATCCAATAATATCCCCACCGGTATGACTTTGGCCTGGGACAGCGCGGGACATACCAGCACCATAGCTTACGACCAAACCACCGGGTTTACCATGACTACGGGAATAACCTATGGCAACCTGGCGTTTAAGCCGGCCGGCACGCCGACTTTTCAGCTTCCGGCCAGCATTACCATAAATGGCAACCTGACCATAGGTGACGGTACCAACGCGGCGGTGGTGAGCGAAACCACAAGCAACCCGACCGTGACTCTGACAAGCGGGAGCATGACCATTGCTTCGGGAACTTTTACCGTTGGCTCGGGTGCGCTGACTATTGGGGGCGGCCTGACCGTTAACGGCACGCTATCCGGTTCCGGGACCGGACAAATTTACGCTTATGGCAATGTTTCCGGCAGCGGCACCATTAACCTTACCGGCAATACCTTTGAAGCGGACGGCATCGGAAATTTTGGCGGCAGCGGCCCGGCTTGGACGTTTGATAATTTAAACATCGGCAACGGCGCGGCGGCCACCACCACTGTGGTAAGCTCGGCTACCACCACCGTGGCCGGCACGCTCACCATTGGCGCCACTTCCGTTCTTAACGCGGGGGTAGGGATCTTTGTGCTTAGCGGCGCCACGCCGTTTACCATAAATTCCGGCGGCAATTTTACCGCCTCCACTTCCTTAATCAGCTTCCGGAAAACCAGCGGCACCGTTACCGTGCCGGCCGTGACTTATTATAACCTGGATTTTTCTCCGGCTTCCGGCTCGCCGACGTTCCGCCTGGCCTCCGGCACCGTCACGGTCAACAATAACCTGACTACCGATGGCGGGGGCAGTCCGACTGTAGATTTTAACACCAACAATCCGGCTTTAAATATTGCCGGCAGTCTTGTTATTGGCAGCAGCGATATTTTTAGCGCTTCCAATTCCGCGACCACGACCATTGCCGGCAACTTTACCAACAACAGCGGCACGTTTACGGCCAACGGCGGCACGGTGGCGTTTGACGGCACCTCTACTTCCACCATAACTTCCGTTGCCTCCACGACTTTTTACAGTTTGTACGCGACGACTCCGGAAGAATTGGTTTTTGGCCAGTACACCGGCACGAATCTTTTTACCATTGCGGGTACATTTACGGTCGCGGGCACATCGGGGAATTTGGTCAATATTGAATCAGATTCGCCGGGGAACCAGTGGCTGGTGGATTTTAGCGGCGCGCAGTCCGCAATAAGTTATGCGTATATCCAAGATAGCGGCTGTTATGCCGGTTCGGCCACGGCCGCGCTCTTCGGAAAAAATGATACCGACGGCGGCCATAACGGCAGCTGTTGGAGTTTTAGCCTCAGCATTAATGTGTCCGGTACGGTTTACGATACCGACGCGTCCACCATGCTGTCTGGTTTTAACGGTTCTGTGGAATTGGTTACCGGCACTTCCACCGGCTATTTCGTCACGGCCTCCGGCGGCACGTTTTCTTTTTCCGGTGTCGCCATGCCCGCCATTAGCACCGAAATGACAATTTGGCTCAACACCGGCGGCAGTACCGCCGGCAGTTTGGTCTTTCGCTACGGCGCCGGCTGCAGCGGCGGAGCGGGCGCCGATTGTACGGGCCTGACTATGGTAAAAAACAGCGTGGTTATAGACAACAAGGACACGGCTAACGGCAATATGGCCATTGCCGATATGGCCGGATGCAATAATACTTCCGGCAGCGCCTGCACCGACACCGACATTGGTTTTATCGCCACAACCACGCCTTCGGCCAGTACCACTTTAACTTTTGCCGGCAACAGTTTATATATAATGCCCGGTATAACTTTTGCGCCCGGCGGCAGTGTGACTGCCGGAAATTTAAACGTGGTTGGAACTTATACCGACAGTAATAATGCCACCTTCACCGGCGGCACGGTCAGCGGCTCCGGCACCATAAACATGACCGGCGGGACATTTGAGGTGGACGGCACCGGAAATTTTGGCGGCAGTAATACCGGCGGCTGGACGTTTAATAATTTAAATATTGGCAATAATACTTCGGCTGCCATTACATCAATAGCCACGGCCACCACCACAGTCAATGGCGCACTAACCATTGGCTCTACTTCTAGCTTAAACGCCGGGCCGTCAACTTTTGCTTTAACCGGTTCCGGCAGCCCATTTGTGTCCAACGGCACGTTCACAGCTTCAACATCGAAAATCAGTTACCAGGCGACCTCCGGCGGCGTCACCGCGGCTTTGGTCGGTTACTACAATTTGGATTTTAGTCCGGGCAGTGGTAGTACCTCTTTTACCTTACCCGCCCCCAACGTGTCTACTGCTGTCCCGGTGGTTGTGGCTTCGGCCGGAACCATTAGCGACGCCACCAAAAGTTCGGTCCAGCACAAGATTTTTTACGACGGAACGCGGTGGTGGACATTCTATATGAAGAGCGGCACGGCCAACACCTTATTTTATTCCTACTCTCCCGACCTGGTTAACTGGACCGAAAGCTCGGTGGCTTTGGGCGGCACGGTCACCAATAACGGCAACACGCTGACCACTTATTTCGACTCCTCCACTGACACCGTGCTGGTAACCTATTATTCCAATACCAACTATCACCGCTACCTGCGGGGTAATATTTCCGGCACTACCATTAGCTGGAGCGCCAATACTCTTTACTACGATGTGGCTGCTAAGGGTTCCGGTGCTGATTACAGCTCCAGTTTGGCCATTGACAGCAATAACAAAGTCTGGGCATTTTCTGACGACACCGGTGCCAATAATATCTATCAGAGCACCAACGTTATTAGTACTTCATTTGCAGATATCGACGGCAATTGGAATGTTACTAGTGGTAGTGGTAATAGCAACTGGATGCAGAAAACCGTGATTTTGCGTTTGGCCGGAGGCAATATGCTGGAGGTTGACGAAGACCAACCCAGCAACTATCGAGTCCAATGGTCAACATGGAATGGCAGTGTTTGGTCTGCCTGGAGCACAACCGGCCTGGAACCTCTTGGTGCCGGCGTTGATCCGCTCAACTGGGGAATTTACCGGCAGGACGACACCCATATTTATTTTGTCGGGCAAAACAATACTTCGAGTCTTTTGTTTTCGGTATTTAACGGCACGTCGTGGAATACCTCCAATGCCCAGCCCGCTTGGCCGACCGGCGGCTTGGCCGCAAATTCCCAAATTGCCGTTTCGGGTGATGGTAATAATGTTTGGGCCTGCGTCATTCGCGGGGATGCCAATAGCACGGTATCGTGCAATAAGTATACGGAAGCCAGTAATACCTGGGGAGGATGGACGGATTTAACCTCAACTTCCGCCACCCGGGTTTATATTACCATGGGCCAGAATGCCGGCAGCGGAAATCTTCCGGTTATGTGGACCCAGACCAACGGCGCCAATTATGATATTTACGTAGATTCATTGGTTACGGGGGTCCCGTCTTTTTCCACACTGCCGGTGAATAATAATTTAACCATTTCCGGCCCGGCCACTGTAGACGCTTACGCCAGCAACACGCCGGTTACGGTTTCCGGCAATATGGCCATCGGTTCCTCGGCAACTTATTTAGCCGCCACCTCATCGCCTCTGACTATTTCCGGCAACTTCACCAATGGCGGGACATTTACCCACAACAACGGCACAGTAACTTTTGCTTCATCAACCTTAACTTCTACCATTGGCGGCAGTGCTTCCACCATCTTTTACAATTTGACCGTGACCACGCCCGGCAAAACTTTACAGTTCCATCACCCCACGGGCCAGGTGCCGCTGTTTACCATTGCCAACACGTTTACGGCCAGCGGCAGTCCGGGCAGTTTGGTTAATATTAAGTCCGATACTTCGGGCCTGCAATGGCTGGTGCACTTTAATTCCACCCAATCGCTAATTAATTACGCTTTTATCCAGGACGGCGGCTGTGACCCGACTTCGGCCAGCGTCAGCGAAACCGCCAACAACCAAAATGGCGGCGACAACGCCAACTGCTGGAGCTTTATTGGCATCCCCATAAACGGCACCGGCACAAATGCCACCGGCGGCAGCGGCGGCGGCGTGCAGGAAAGCGGCGGCGGCTCGGGCGGGGGAGGGGGCAGTTCCACCATAACAGTGGGAACCGGAGCTTACAGCGGAGCGCAAACAAGCTCTTTTAGCTATTCGGTGAATGTCGCGGCGGGATCCAACATCGCATTGTTTGTCGCAATAGGAAGCGAAGGGCCTGTAGCATCGGCATCATATAATAGCGTCAGCATGACAAATTTATGGGACCAAACAGACCAATATTCAGGCGGTAGCTATAATGCCACAGCTTTCATTCTTGCTAACCCAGCCACCGGCAGTAATTCTTTAGCAATTACTTGCGCCAGCAATTGCGGCGGCGTGCTTAGCGTTTGGGCTCAACCGTGGTATGGCGTGGCCCAGGGCGGAACCCAGGGCACCACCTGGCGGACACCGACTACCGGCAACGATGGCGGGACTGCAGGTACGACTGCGAGTGAGGCGGCATCCAATGCCGCTTCCGGCGATATGGTTCTGGATGTTATGGTTGATAGTGCCCAAACGCCAACGGCCAACAGTTCGCAAACTGTACAAAAACAGGATAATCCTTCCGGCTCATTATATTGGGGCACTTCCAGCAAGGCGGCCAGCGGTTCCACGAATATGGTATGGATAATGGGTTCAACCGGATGGGGGATGGGCGTAGTGCCGCTGATTCCGGCCAGCGGCAGCGGCGGCGGCTCCGGCGGCGGCAGCCAGCAGGGTGGCGGCGGCTCCGGCGGCGGAGGCGGGGGAGGATCGCCATAAAAAAAGAGGATAAATAGAAGATCCTATAAGTTGTATACGCTTATATATCTTATTTGTTCTATAATTAAGCCTATTTATTTTTAAAATCCATCAGCACTTTTCCAGAAAGTGGAGGTGGATTTTTATGATATAATAAATATATGTCAAAATTTAAGGTCTTTAAGGCCATTACCATTTTCGGCCTAATCTTTTTAAACTCTTCTTCCTTGGCCCAGGCTTTGACTATGCAACAAATCCTTGCCGGACAGCAAGGGTAAGTGCTGGGCTCCGACACCACCCCTCCCGCCCCGCCAACTGGGGTTAGTGTCAATTAAAAATAAATAGTATAATCATACTATGGCTTGGATTTCCAAAAAAAAATTTTTTAACCTCATTTTGCCTTTTATCCTGTCTGTCACCATGGTAACGGCGGCGTTTGTAGTCTGGCAAATTGAAACGGCTCCTAAAGCCCATGCTTCATCCTTTGGTTATAACACTGTTGGAACTCATGCCCAAATGGCGGTAGATAAATATGGTACTTATGCAGTTGCACCAAGCAGCGGAACTGTGACGGATATTTATGCCTACCTAAATAATACCGGCACGTCAGGAACCGTGGACGTGGGGATATACAGTGGGACACTTACAACTTTTACTGCCGCTGTCGCACACTCCAGTACCCAGACTGTCAGCTCTGTGACAGCCGCTTGGTATGATTTTCCTGTCAGCGCTTCTATAACCAGCGGGCAAGGATATTGGATAATGCTAGAAGCACAATCAGGTTCGGGTGTTCGGTACTATTACGACACTTCCCCTACCGGCGCTGGCTATACAATGGCATATGGCTGTACCTCTCCGGCATTTGGAACCTGGACAACTCCGGTTGGGGGTTGTTCATATTTCACCAGCGATGCCGCTTCTATTTATATAGTTTACACTCCCAGTGGAGGCGGAACCCAAACCCCAAATACCAATATGACAATTTTTAATGGGGTGAATGCGGCCATCCTTAAAGGCGCAAATATGGTAATTTTTAAACGAAATTAAGGGAATTAAGAGGGGAATATTTTTTCCAGGTCCCCGGTAATATTTATTTCCTTGGTTTTGATGAGCCGGACAAAGAATTTTTTCCCCAGCTGTTTTAACTCTTCTTCTATCTCGCTATCCATCGCATAAGGGGAAATCCAAATGCTGTTCTGCCACTTTTTAAAGTGCAGGCTTTTTAGTTTAGCGCGCAAAACTACGCGCACATATTTTTGTTTTTCCGGGATGTCAAAAATTACCAATTTCCACACGCCATCGCGTTCCGGATGGAAGCGGGTTAACAGCCTTTCGCCGTCCCCGGTAATTTCCAGGGCCAGCTTGTTGCCCTGCTCCCGCCTATGGATAAGTCCCTGCTGTTCTAAGCGGTAGAGCGTGTTGTAAAAGTCTTTGTAGCTGATGCCGCCGCTGTAAGTTTCAAACAAAGTCTGGGCCGGAACTCCCGGACTTTGTAAAACCTGCTTTAAAATTTTAAGGGTTTTGGCGTTAAAGACTCTGGACATAGGGGAGGTGATTAATTGCCTTTATATACTAGCAAATTTTCCCTTTAACTTCAAACGTCCGTACAAAATTGAAATTATAATCCTAAATTTGCCTGATATGAAAGCATATTATCCACACTGGTTTGCTATGGGAATTTTTGTTTTTTTCTGATATACTTAGTTTAGAGATTAATATTTTGACACAAAAAACCGCCTACAAAATAATAATAGCCCTGGTAGTCCTGGCCGCCGCGTTTCCGGCGCCGGGCTTGACGGCATCGGCAATAAACCTTTCGGACGGTTTGGGCCGTGCGGTTTTATCCGCGGGCCAACCCCTGGTTGCTGTCCAGGCAAACTCCGGTTTGCCCGCCGGCAACGTTACGGTGGCGGCTTACCCGGCCGGCCACGCCTCCTCTTTAATAGCAGAAACACCGCGGGCGGCTGTTTTGGCCTGCCAAAATTTTGGCTTGCCAGGCGCGGCTGACGGCGTAATGTTTGGGCCGGGAGCGGTAAACTTAAACCAGCCGGCCAATTGTTTTAACCTGGATTTGCGGCAACCGCAATTTTTATCCTCCAATATTAATTTACAGGTCCGGCCGCTGGCGGCTGCGCCGGTAAAAATTTTGATTGCGGCCGCGGCAGGTTTGTGGTTTGGCCATATTAGCGTGCTGCCGTCCCAAAGCCTGCCGGCTGTGGCCGCCACAGTTTTGGCGGCCACAGCCGCGTGGGCGTTTGACCGGAAGAGAATGCTTTTAAAAAATAAGGTTATAAATCCCGGCGTTGCGGTTTTAAATTTATTGCCCGCGCGCCTGGAAATTTTGCGTTGTTGACGGCTGGGTTTCAGGAACGAATTATTACAGAGTAACCTTAAACCTTAAATTATAAATAATTTTATGTCAGAAGAAATCAAGATTAACCGCCCGCAGGCACAGTCGTCTTCCGGCCAACCCATAACGCGCCCGGAACATTATCGCGCCGCGGCTGCCGAGCCGGATGACCAGCAGCAAAAAACTTCTAAAATGCCGTGGATTGTCTTGGGGGTTATTATCCTCGTCCTGGTCGTTGTCGGCGTACTGTTCCGCAGTAAGTTGTTCGCGCCCAAAAACGTTATGCCGGACGCCGGCAGCGACGTCAGCGCTTACCAAGCCGTGTTCTTAAGTAACGGCCAGGTCTACTTTGGCCGGCTTTCCGCCGCCAATTCTGATTATCCTATTTTGACGGATATTTATTACCTGCAGGTGGTCCAGCCGCCGTTGCAGGGCCAGCAGTCCGGCACCGCGACTGCGCCGGACCAAACCGCGCAGCAGCAAATCTCCCTGGTTAAACTGGGCAACGAACTGCACGGTCCGGTGGATGAGATGCACATTTCCAAAACCCAAATTTTGTTCTACGAAGACTTAAAGTCCGACGGCCAGGTGGTCAAGGCCATAGAAGCCTACAAGGCCAGCCCCAGTGGCACTCCGGCCGCCGCGGCTCCGGCCGCCGCGCCGACCGTAGCCCCGTCTCCCGCCGCGCCAACGAAATAAAGGTATAAAAATTTTTCCCATAGTCCCTCGCCGTCTTGTTTTTCCGGACACGCTCGTATCGGCCAGCGCCGATACTTCGCTCGGCAGTTGTCCCAAAAACTTTTGCTGACGCAAAAGACCAGGCTTTTTGGGCCAACTGACGGTCCTGAAAAACAAGTACGGCTCGGTCTATGCAGGAAAAATGAAGGCAACCATTAGTAACTATCCGCCAAGCTTTAATTAAAGCTTGGCGGTCTTAGTTTAGCTTAGCGGGTCGCAGAGATATTTTCGCCCAGTTCCGCGTCAGGGGCGCAGACCGTAACCCGTTTATCATTGTCAGTATTGATGAAGTAGCCCGTATTCTTCGGGGTACCGCCTAGGGAGGGGTCAATAGGCAACGCCGGCAGGTAGGTTTCGTTGTTGGTTAAAGCTGACAAATCCGTGAGGCTGGCACAATCTTCGCCCGTGGCGCAGATTTCGCCGGACGACGTGCCGCTACAGTCGGTATTATTTTGGATAGTGCCGGGCAAATGGCCGTTATTATCTATAGAATACTGATAAACGGCGTTGAGGATGGTGCTGACATCAACCTGCCGTCGGGCATTGCGGCCATCAGCCAGCTGTTTGCTGGGATTTACGGCAATAATAACAATCCCTGCCAGCAGGGCGATTAAAGCCACAACCAGCAGGATTTCAATCAGGGTAAAACCCGGAAGTTCTTTTGGTTTCATTTGTTAGTAGTTCTCTTTAATGCCAATGTTCGACCTTTAATTTAGTATAAAGGAGGGCAGATAACAAGAAGTTAACAAAAAGATAACAAGAAGTTAACAAAAATAAAAAAACTGACTTGTTTCCAAGCCAGTTTTGTCTTTATAGCTATCCTATTTTAAGCTCACAGCCATTTTATCAAAAATTTCCGGGTGCTTAACGGCCAGTTCGGCCAGCATTTTGCGGTTAACGGTGATGCCTTCTTTTTTGAGCTTGCCGGCGAATTTGCTCCAGGTTAGGCCGTTTTCGCGCAGGGCGGCGTTAACGCGGATAAGCCACAGGGCGCGAAAGTCGCGTTTTTTGTTGCGGCGGTCGCGGTAAGCGTAGGTGTCGGCATGGAGCAGTGCTTCGCGCGCGGCCACAAAGTTGGTGGAGCGGCGGTTATCAAAACCTTTGGCCCGTTTTAGCAGGTTCTTTCTGCGTTTGTGTGCGGCCACGCCGCGTTTTATCCTGGTCATAAAATTATAATGTTGTCCTCGCCGCGAAGTAAATTCGTCGGCTCGGACACTATTAATTATTTATAAGGTATTAAGCTTCTTAATTTTTGGTGCGTGCTGCCCAAATTCAAATCGCGGCGTTTGTTTTTTGTGACTTTGCCGGTGCTGCGGGAATTAAAATGGTCCTGGCCGGTGCTGCGGGCCATTAATTTGCCGCTGCCGGTTTTGCGGATTCTTTTGGCCGTGCCTTTGTGGGTTTTAACTTTGGGCATAAAATATTAGTGAATTCGACGGCTCGGGCACTATTAATTAATATAATTTTGCTTATTTTGTCGGCGCGGGCGCCAGAATGGTGGAAAAGGTGCCGCCCATCCTTTTTACAGGGACTTCCGTGCGGTAAGGGATAATGATAAAAGTCAGGAAGGTTTTTAACTGCTTTTGGGCTAAATCGCCAAAGGCCTGTTCGCGGCCGCGCATCCGAAGTTCAATTTTTGCCAGATCGCCGTCAGTCAGGAATTCCATAACTTTTTTGGCCTTAACTTCCATATCGTGCTCGGAAATGCGCATGGAAATCCAGATGGTCTTAACTTCGGTTTTTTTGGCCTTCTTTTTTTGCGTCTGTTCCAGTTTTTTTTGCTGGTAGCGGAATTTGGCAATGTCTATAAGTTTGGCCACGGGCGGCTGGGCCTGGGGCGAAACCTCCACCAAATCCAGGCCATATTCATTGGCCAAGGCTAAAGCCTGGCCAATGGGCATAACGCCGATTTGCTGTCCCTCTTCGTTTATAACCCGGACCTCCCGGGCGGTAATTTGGTGGTTAACCCTGGTTTTTAGCATTTAACTTGCCTAATTGTAGCCTAAAGCCCAAAAATTGTCAAAGGAAACGGAAGGCCTGCAGGGGGGCGGCTTTTAGGTTCCCAATTATGTAGTAAAGGAAGTTGTTATAGATAACGGCCAGACCCTGCTGGCCGGAGGTGGTCATAAAGCTTAAGGCCGGCTGGTTTTGGAAGGTGATGCTGGTGATATCCCTAACGGTGGGGCTGCCCTGTAATTGCGTTTTTACCGTATTTAAGCTGGTTTGGGCATTGCTGATGGCCTGGATGGTTAATTGCGGGCCATTTTGGTCGGCCAGAATGATTTCCGAAGCGGAGAACGGTTTGGCCTGCCAGGACAAGGGTAAATCTATTTGAAAGCCTAAAGCGGGGTTGGTATAAAGCTGGCTTTGAGGAGTGGTTGTTGGGGCAGATGATATGTATGGGGATGAGGTAGAAGTAACCACCAGGGGGTTGGGAATGGTGGAAGCTGGCGGCTGGAATATCTGCTGAATTTGGGCTACACTGGGACCGGAAGGGGTGGACGCGGTTTTATGGTCATGGCGGACGATTAAAATAATGCCGCCGGCAATTATAATAATCACGAAAACAACAATAGTCATAGGAGCCGGGGTAAAATGTGCCGGTTCTGAAGCTTGCGCTTCCGGCGGCGGTGGGGGAATAGGATTAGGCATATAATAATGGTTAAAAATTTCTGTAAGTTTTTTCGCTCCTTCTTTCTATAGCCAAGATAAAAATATTTTTATTTTTTAGGCGGAAAATAATCCTTAGTTGTCCGGTTCTCATCCGAAAAATATCTTCCTGGCCTTTGAGCTTAACAATGTTAAGACCTTGAAAATCGCCCTGATTAAGCTTTATTAGGGCAAGTTTGACGTATTCCCGTTCCTTCAGGCTCAGCTTTTTCAAAGTCTTTTCTATCTTGTCCATCGGAGTCACAGGCGAGCCAGCAAATCCTGCATTTTAATGCCGCCCTTTTTTATTTTGGTGAAATCTACAGTTTCTTCCCAATTATCTTCCTCTTCGGACAGCGGGGTGATCTTAAACAGCGGTTTGGACTGCCTGACCACAATAAAAGACCTGCCTTTGGCGACCTGCGCGGCATATACAGCCACATTTTCCCTTAATTCCCTTAATCCAATTATATTTTCCATGGGAGACAATAATTTAATGATTAGCTTTAGTTTATCAAAAGATAAACGTAATGTCAAGTTAAAAGAGGTTACAAGTGTGCTATACTTTATTTATATCTTCGATATAAACTCGTTCGCTCATCCCGATAAAATCGGGATTCGCTCACATCGTTTATGAAACCACCCAAAGGCTTTATCTATTTCTTAATCCTGGCCCAGGCCTTAATTATCCTTGGCCATTACGCGGTTTATAGCGCGCTAATGGCATTTTTTCCGGCATTGGCCGCTCACCATACTGTTTGGCTGGCAGTGTTAATGCTCCTTTCTGTTTCGTTTTTGGCCATGACCATTTTGAGTTTCCGCTACAAAAGCGCATGGCTAAGGCCGTTTTATATTTTGGCCGCGGTCTGGCTGCCAATGTTTTTTTATTTTTTACTGGCCTCCCTGCTGGCTATCATAATCCTGTGGATTTGGCCGCCTGGCAGCGGCATTGTGCCGGGCATAATTTTTGCCCTGGCTGTTCTGGCCTGTATTTATGGCCTTATAAACGCCAGAGTCTCCAGGGTGGTTCCGGTTAATGTCAGCCTGCCCAATTTGCCGCCGGCCTGGAAGGGTAAGACCGCGGTCATGGTTTCCGACCTGCACTTGGGCCACGTGTTGCGCGATGGTTTTGCCCGAAAAATCATCAATGACATTAATGCTTTAAAACCGGAGATTGTATTCTTGCCCGGCGACTTTTTTGACGGCGTGAAAACCGATTTTAACCATTTGGCCGGTTTGTTTAAACAGGTTAAATCGGTCCGCGGCATTTATTATGTCACGGGCAACCATGAGCAAATTGCCGGTTACGAAATTTGCGAACAGGCTGTTGCCGCCGCCGGTATGCATATTTTGGAAAATAAAATGGCGGACATTAACGGCCTGCAAATTGCCGGGCTGGCTTATTACGCGGAAACCAAAGAAACCCCGGAAAGGATTATTAATCTTCTGGCCTCCATGAACTTGGACCCGGCTAAGCCCACCATTTTGTTAAAGCATGTGCCTAACCATGTTTCGGCCATTGCTAAAACCGGCGTCAGCCTCCAGCTGTCCGGCCATACCCATTTGGGCCAGGTTTGGCCGTTCCGTTTTATTACCAAAAGGGTTTATAAGGGTTTTGATTACGGCTTAAAACAGTTGGGTAATTTCCAAATTTACACCTCTTCCGGCGCCGGCACCTGGGGCCCGCCCATGCGGGTGTTCACTAGGTCGGAAATAGTGAAAATTGTTTTTGAATAAAAGTTCCTCGCAGTAAGCGTCTTGTGTGATTTTAGACTGGAATTTGGCAGTTGAGAGCCTCGGCGTCGCCGGTCTTGACGCCCATAAACCTTTACCTTATACTTAAATCAAGTTAAACAGTTGAACAGTTCAACTATTATTTTTAAGCTTATCTTTATGGCTCTTGTGACCGTGAAAAACAAATATCAGGTGGTCATTCCCCAGGCTTTGCGTAAGCAGGTGGGTGTGAATATCGGAGATTTGCTGGAAGCCAAAGCGGAAAAAGGTAAAATTATCTTCATCCGCAAAACCGTAATTGACAGCCGGATCGCCGAAAGCCTGGTTGAATATAAGGCCGGTAAGTTTTATGGCCCTTTTAGTAAGCACAGGGATTTTATTGCTTCCCTGCACAGGGAAGCTAAAAAATTGAAACAGAAAAAGTAACGTCCAACCAATGAAGTTTGGCTATACGCCGCGTTTCGTTAAAAGTTACGCGGAAGCTCCTGCTCGGATCCAAAAAGATTTTGACAAGCAGAGCTTATTTTTATTGGTCAATTTATATCACCCGTCTTTGCATGCCAAAAAATATGATGAAGAAGGGGATTTATGGCAGGCCCGCGTCAATTACCGCTGGCGGTTTTATTTTACCATTGAAGGTGATGAATATCGCCTGCATGACATAAAAAATCACCCAAAATAAAAGTTTTGTGCTATACTTAAGCTAATAATTTTAATTTTTGGCTTATGCGGATGCTGGTAGTGGAAGATGAGGCGGAAGTTGTAAAATTCTTAAAAGCCGGCTTTGAGGCGGAAGGCTTTTCGGTTGACAGCGTAGGTAACGGTTCCCAGGGCTCGTTTATGGCCCGCACCAACCCTTACGATATTATTATTTTAGATAACCTGTTGCCGGGCAAACAGGGTTTGCAAATTTGCCGCGAAATCCGCGCCGGCGGCAAAACCATGCCGGTAATTGTGCTGTCCGGCGTGGCGGAAACTTCAACCAAGGTTTCTTTGCTCAATATGGGCGCGGATGATTACGTGACTAAGCCGTATTCGTTTGGCGAGCTGTTGTCGCGGGTGCGTGCGGTATTGCGCCGGCCGCCGCGTTTTGCCGGTCAGGTCCTGTGCCTGGCTGATTTGGTGTTTAATACCGAAATCCGGGAAGCCACCCGGGACGGGTTGGCCCTGGATTTATGCGCCAAAGAACTGGGACTTTTAGAATATTTAATGAGGCACGTCGGCCAGGTACTGTCCCACGCCGATATTTTGGAACACGTTTGGGATATGCACGGCGACCCGTTTTCCAATACCGTGGAAACCCACGTTTTTCGCCTGCGTAAAAAGCTGGAAGTCGGCGGCAAAAGCCGACTTATCCACACCGTGCCGGGCCGCGGCTACAAAATGGCCTGAATTTACAAAAAAATGTTATCCCGCGTTTAACTTTTTGTTAACTTTTTGTTATCCGCCCTTTGTTATTATCAGGATAGAGCCTAAAGTCTGGGTTCTGGTGTTGGACAAAAGAGAATTGTTTTATGAAACAACCTGAAAGCCGCGGTCTGTGGCTTTACCTGCGGCGGCTATTTTTGGAACCGCGGTCAACTTTGGAAGGCGACCGGCGGAAAGAATTTATTCTCAATGTAATTTTAGTGGTTGGTTTGGCGTTGCTGGTGTTTTTTGATGTTTGCGTCCTTTGTGATTCGCTGGCGGAAGCGGATTACCGTGGCATGTCGTCGGTGGTTTTTTTAATTCCGGTTTTGGCCATGGCGGTTTTACTGGCCCTTTCGCGCGCCGGCTATTTTATGTGGTCGGCTTATTTTATCCTGGCCATATTTTGCGGCATTATTTTTTATTCCGCGCGAACCTGGGGCATGGATTTACCGGCAGTCCTGCTGGGTTACGCCCTGGTGGTCTCGGCCTCCAGTATTTTGGTAAGTACCCGTTTTGGGGTTATTATGGCCTGCGCCGGTATTTTTGTACTGGCCTATTTTGGCTATCAGGAAATTCAGGGCCAAATTTTACCCGACCATTACTGGAAGTCCCGGGCTTTGCGGGTTGATAATGTCATTGAATATTCGGCCATGCTGGTTTACCTGGCCTTAATTTCGGCTTTATCCAACAGCGAGATTGATAAATCTTTAAAGCGCGCCAGGCGTTCGGAAGCGGAATTAAAACAGGAGCGCGATAATTTGGAAATTACGGTGGAAGAGCGCACCAGGGAACTGCGCCACAACCAGGCCGAGCGCCTGCTGGAGCAGGCCCAGTTTGCGGAACTGGGGCAACTGGCCGGCGGCTACGTGCACGACTTGGTCAACCCTTTAACCGCCCTTGCGCTGAACATGGGCCGGCTTAAGGACGAGGTTTTGGGGCAGGCTCCGGAAGCCCTGCAGTCGGCCTTAAACGCGGGCAAACGCATGGAAAACCTACTGGTGACACTGCGCAAACAAATGCGGAGCGACCAATGCCTGGAAAAATTTTCGTTAAACCAGGAGTTAAAGGATGCCGCTCAATTGCTGGATTATATGGCCAGGGCCGCGGGGGTGGAGTTAAGGCTGGACCTGCCGGCGCAGGATTTTGAATATTATGGCAGCGCCTGCAGGTTCCACCAAATTGCCTCCAACTTAATTGTTAACGCCATAGAATCTTATGCCGGGCAAAACGCCGGCGCGGAGGCGGCGCCGGAAGTTGTAATTAGTCTGGGTGTGGATGGCGGCAAGGTTAAATTGGCTGTGGCTGATCGCGGTTCGGGCATCGCAACGCCGGATTTGGATAAAATTTTTAAGCCTTTTTTTAGTACCAAGCCCGGCCGCGGTTCGGGTATTGGCCTACCCACGGTAAAAGTTATTGTGGAAAAAGATTTTGGCGGCAGTATTGCCGTATTGAGCCGGCCGGGACAGGAGGGGACTAAATTTATGGTGGAGTTTCCGGCGCGGGCAAACGGGTAGTATAGTGAGCAAAATATATGGGGCCCCCGAAAATTCAACAGAATTTTTGGGGAGAGGCACTGCGCCATGAACGTAGCTGAGCGGACAGATTCATCCCGGTTTAACTCTCATCTGTACGCGAAGCGGAGTGAATGGCGATAAGGGCCGATGTGGTGGTCTCGGTTGGAATCGGACCAACATCAATGCCTTAGAAGAGCACTGCTCTATCCATTGAGCTACGAGACCTGGTTAAGGATAATGGGGTCCCCGAAAATTCGAAAGAATTTTTGGGGAAAGGGACAACATCATGAACGTAATAAAGTCCCGATTTACCGGGACGAAATGGAGTGAATGATATTTGGCCCGTGGTGCACCCGGCAGGGGTCGAACCTGCGACCTTCAGCTCCGCAAGCTGACGCTCTATCCAACTGAGCTACGGGTGCCTAATTCCCACTAACTATAACATATATCGGCCTTTTGTTCAAGCTTAAGTCTTGTACAATGGAAGATGATACCTCCCCGAGCACATTATTCCAGCGGAAGATGATACCCCAAAACAGGGACTGAAACCCTTAAACATGGGCTGGGATGAAAACGCGCGAGCCGCCATAATTGAAGAATGGACATCAAT
>CAIVSE010000078.1 GCA_903908535.1 Candidatus Doudnabacteria bacterium | reverse complement strand
CCGGCGTTTGCAAAGCGAACACGGCGTGGGGTTAATTGTGGTGGACTATCTACAGTTGATGGAAGGCCGCAACCAGGAAAACCGCGTGCAGGAGGTCAGCGAAATCTCCCGCGCTTTAAAGGTTTTGGCGCGCGAATTAAATGTACCGGTGCTGGCGCTGTCGCAGCTGTCCCGCCAGGTGGAGAACCGGCCTGACAAAGTCCCGCAATTGGCTGACTTGCGCGAAAGCGGCTCTATTGAGCAGGATGCCGATGTTGTCATGTTCATTTACCGCGAGGATATGTATAAGGGCAAGGATTCCCGCCGCCCAAACATTGCCGAAATCCATATTAAAAAGCACCGCAACGGCCCCACCGGCCAGGTGGATTTGTTCTTTGAAGCGGATAAAACTTCGTTTAGGAATTTAGACAAAACTTTTGATACCTCGCCGCAGGCCGTAATGCAAAGCGTGGCCGTGGAGGATGAAAGCTAAAGTGTACAATGGCCAAACTTCCTTCCTCAATTGAAAAACTTATTAAGGAACTTTCCAAGCTCCCCGGCATCGGCCCTAAAACCGCCCAGCGCCTGGCTTTTTATTTGTTAAAAAAAGATGCCATAGATTTAAACAGCCTTTCTTCCGCGGTTTCCGATTTGAAGAACGGCGTAGTTTACTGCGGCGTTTGCCATATGATGGCCGATACCGACCCCTGTGTTATTGACCTTGACCCTAAGCGGGACAAATCCCTTGTTTGCGTGGTGGAAGAAACATTGGACGCTCTGGCTTTGGATAAAGGCGGACAGTATAACGGGGTTTTCCATGTTTTGGGCGGAGTGCTAAACCCTTTGGAAGGCATTGGACCGGACGTCCTGGAAATAGAATCATTGATGGCGCGCGCTCAAAAAGGAGAAATTAAAGAAATTATTATCGCGGTTAATCCGTCATTGGAAGGCGAAACCACGTCTATGCATTTAGCCAAACAATTAAAAGCCTTTCCGCAAATTAAAGTTACGCGTATTGCCCGCGGCCTGCCCATGGGCGGCGATTTGGAATACGCGGACGACATCACCTTAATGCGCGCCATGGAAGGGCGCAGGGAATATTAAGTATCTTTCGTACCATTATTTTTTTGGTCTGCGGAACTCGTCCACAATTTACTATTATTTCTTGTTTGTTTACTTTTGGGAAAAGTAAACCTAAAGTTTACAAAGATAAATTGTGTACTCATACAATCCTCACCTCAAAAAAATAAGACACGAAAGGTGTTAAGGAAAATTATGAACATAACCAAAATTGGACATTGTTGTTTACTTATCAAAGATCAAGGGCTTACTATCCTCACCGATCCCGGGGCTTTTACCACGGAACAGGATTCTATGACCGGGATTGATTTAGTCTTAATTACCCACGAGCATCAGGACCATTTTCATATTGATTCGGTAAAAGAGATTATTAAAAATAATCCCAATGTGATAATTGTGACCAATACCGCGGTGGGCAAGTTTTTGGAC
Organism: Candidatus Doudnabacteria bacterium; assembly: GCA_903908535.1. Lineage (GTDB taxonomy): Bacteria > Patescibacteriota > Doudnabacteria > UBA920 > UBA920 > CAIVSE01. The sequence continues at coordinate 13,436 of CAIVSE010000078.1, read as the reverse complement.
GAAGTCCAAATCCCCTACCAAATTTTGGAGCACGGCGACAGCCAAATTTTTGGCGCCGTTGAAGTGGAAGGCTTTGGCGAAAAGCACGCGGAAGTTTACAAAACTATTCCGCTTGTCCAAAACACGGGATATTTTATTAGCGGCAGGTTTTTTTATTCGGGCGACGCGTTTGTTGACCCCGGCAAGCCGGTGGAAATTTTGGCTTTGCCGGTAGCTGCGCCCTGGCTAAAAATTAGCGAAGTTATAGATTATGCCAAATTAATAAAACCTAAAACGGCTTTTCCGGTACATGACGCCATTGTCAGTAAAGCAGGCGGTTTTATTAACTCAATGCTAGAAAAATTCCTCAAGCCGGACGGGGTTAAATACATTCTGCCGGATAGCCAAAAGCCTATGGAATTTTGAAGGTAATTATTTTTGTGCTATTGTAAATTCAGGCTCATTATTGACATTAAGGTTTATCCGCCTTAGGCGGATATTAGACGTCGAAAACCAAACACATTGAGGGCCGACATTTCCGCCAAAGGCGGATCCGCCTCCGGCGGAGATAAATCATTAATTAAAACTATGTCGGAATTAACAAAAGAGTATTTTGACAAAAAATTGGACGAAAAAACCAAAAATTTTGTTACAAAGGAACATTTTGATGAAAAAGTTGGCGAATTGGTCACTTTTAAACAATTAGGCACGCAATTAGTTATTTTGGAGAATAATTTTGATAAGAAGCTTTCGGCAATGGCTGATGAGTTAAAGACCCACGCGGGTTGAATCCCGCCTCGATGTGCGTAAAAGGGTGGATAAACTGGAAGAAAAAATTGCCTGGAACGAAAATAGGATACAAATATAGGTTTAAATACAAAAACACCATCCGAACAAGATGGTGTTTTGTTATGTAGAGTCTTAGTGTTATGCCTTGGTAATTTCCACTTCAGTAAAGCTTTGGCGGGCGCCGATTTTGCGGCGGTACTTGCTTTTAGCCTTATATTTCAGCACGTGGATTTTGGCGCTACGGCCTTGCTTTAAAACTTTGCCTTCCACAATTGCGCCGGTTACGGTAGGCTTGCCGAGTTTAAAATCGTTACCTTCGGCCGTAAACAGGACTTTATCAAATTTAATCACAGAACCGGCTTCGCCGGCCAACTTTTCTACCTGGATTTTATCACCCTTGGAAACTAAATATTGCTTTCCGCCGGTTTCTATGATTGCAGTCATAAGATAAATGAGAGTTAATACCCAACTATTTTATCAGGAATTTCCATTTCCGTCAACTGTGGGCACGTGGGGATGCCGGCGCTTAAATAAGACTACTACGGTTAGGGCTAAAATCAGCATAACCACAAACAAAACAATAAGCGCTATAAGCTTGCCAAAAGACTGTAAAAATACGGCGGTAAAGCCAAAAGCCGCGGAAATGGCATATAAGATCAGCACGGTTTGGCGCTGGGAAAAGCCAATGTCCAGCAGGCGGTGGTGGAGGTGCTGGCGGTCGGCGCGGAACGGACTTTGGTGGTACCACAGCCGGCGGATAATGACCCAGGCGATATCTAATATAGGGATACCCATTACAATTAGCGCGGTGGCAATTTTGCCGCCTAAAATTATGGCTAAGACCCCAATCATAAACCCCGTAAAGGTGCTCCCCGACTCCCCAAAAAAAATGCTGGCCGGGTTAAAGGCATAAAATAAATAACCAAACAGCGCCCCGGCAAAAATTATGGCAATACTGGCGGTAATGGGCTGGTTGATGCGTCCGGTTATGGAAAGCGCGAACATGGTGCAGGCCGCAATTAGACCAATGCCGCCGCATAAGCCATCTAAACCATCCAAAAATTTGGTGGTAAACATCATGCCCATCATCCACACAAATATAATAATGGCGGACAGCGGTAGGCCTAAAATTATGTGGCTTAAATTTATTTGCGCGCCAAAGGGGTTGCTCAACCGGGTAATACCCACGCCAATGCCGGAGAAAATTACGATGAGCGCCGCGATCGCCGGAAAGATCCATAATAATTTTGGCGGCAGGTCCAGTTTATCATCCAAAATCCCGCCGAGCATTAAGACCAAGCCGCCAAAAATGATGCCGTTAAAAAACCGCATGGGAATAATTTGGAAATTGGTATGGCCAAAATGCAGGTAAACAATCAGCGCGACAAGGAACGACGCGTACACCGCCACTCCTCCGAGCAAAGGCGTGGGCTTGGTGTGGATTTTTTTGGGGTGCGTGCCCGGGTAATTAACAACCTTGAATTTAAAAGCCAGCAGCTTAATAAGCGGCGTGAGGAGCCAGGCCAAAACCGCAGCCAACAGGAAATAAAAAAGATAAATCATATTACCTAATGCGACTAATTTTGGTGTTGTTAATTAAATAGATGGGTCGGCCGGCAGGAATTTGTTTTAACCAGTAGCTGACTGTGCGTCCCGGATCCACTTCCACGGCCGGCAGGTTGGACCAAAATTCAAAGTAGAGGTTGCTCCGGTATAACTCCGGCATATCTATAATTATAGCAGAGTTGGCCGGAGCGGAAGCGTTCAGTTTGGCGGCGTCAAGCCGGATGTCCTGTTGGGCCAAAGCGGTGGGGTTTGGTACGGCAGCTAAAACCGAACTGCCATGGAAGTTGGACCAGGCCACTAAAATTATAGCCAGTATTATTAAAATTTTCAGCGTCAGCGGCTTCCATAATTTGTTTCCTGCTAAAGCAATCAGTCCGGAAGCTGCCAATATCCCGATGGAAATATCTATAACTAAAAGCCTTTGGGTAATGGTGACAATGCGCTGCAAATATTCTTTAACAAACCATAAATCAAAGCGCAACAATATATACATTAAAATGCTGCTAATGGCCAGCATGGCAATAGTTTTGTATTTTTTGTTTTGCCATAAACGGTAAACTGTTCCTGAAATTAACAGCGCAATCAAGGGTAGTGTAGCGTAGATAAAATTGGGCACCTTGCTGACGCCAAAACTTAGTGGCACAAAAAATCCCAGGATTATGGCTGATAGTATAAATAAATCTTTCTTGCCCGACGTAGCTTTCTTGACCGACGTAGCTTTCTTGACCGACGAAGTTTTAACGAAGTCGGTAGCGAAGTCGGGGTGTTTTTTAAAATTAAATAAACTCCAAAATAAAGTAAACAAAAACGCGGGCAGCAGCCAGGCACCGACCATATTGGGTCCATAAATCGTCAGGTACCAGTCCCAGGGTCTCCCCCATCCCTCTATATTTTGCCATAGGTGAGCCAGTTGCATGTGTTGTTCGTAAGCGTAAGGCGCGCCAAAATGTTTGGATAGATACAAACTGACGATGCCGACCGGGATTATAAAGATCATCGCGGCTAAACTCAAATGTTTTACTGCCAATTTAAATTTTTCGCGGAACAAAATTATCAGTCCCAAAATTCCCAGTGGAATTACGGCTAACCCCCCTTTAAAAAAGTAGGCTAAAGCTAAGCTGACCGCAAAAATTATCATCCAGAGTTTTCGCGGCTGGCGGAAGTATTCTAAAATTGCGGCCACGGCAATTAGAACAAATAAGGCAAAACCGATGTCGCCAAAGCCGCTAAACTGGGTGCCCTGAACCAGCTGGAAACTATAGATATTAAAAGCCATCAAAGCGGCCGCGCCCAGGCCGACCGCGGGGTGGAAATTGCGACGGCCCACAAAATAAACAGCGATCAATAATAATTCAAAACAGATGAGCGCCGGTAAGCGAATGGCCAAAGTGGAGGGGCGGATTTTATAAAACACGGCGGAAATATAAAATGGCAATAGCGGTTTGTGCATCCAAACCGTGGTGTTGGTCCAGTCGTGGAAGTCCGTGCCCCAGTTTTGTTTTTGTAAAATTGGTGCGCAGCAGCTTTGCGCCAAATTTTTGATGACATTGGCGTGCACGACTTCATCCCACATGGTCAAATCCGGCTGGTCAAGGTTCCGATAAAATAAAACCGAGCTGGCAATTACGATAAAAAACAATAAAATTGCGTATAAGTGTTTTTTCATCTTAATAACTTTAAACCCTTAGTTCCCTACTTATGATTAACTATTGTTTGCATTTCCTTCATGGCCAGTCCGGTATTTTCGCCTTTGCGTGCTTTGGGCGTAACCCAAAATTCTAGGTATTGGCCGAACATCAGCCGCGTTTGGGCTTCCACGGCCGGCAGGCTGCCAAAAATTACCGAGACCAGCGGCACAAACACCCATTGCAAATACATCATCACGCTTCGCCAGACGCTGTATTTTTTTGGCCGCGGGGGCAGCAAAATTAAATTTATATAAACGCTAAAAATTAAAAAGGCCGTAGCCGTGGTCATTAAGATTTTGGTGGCAAACGGCAGGTTAAAGGCCAGCACACTCTGCTGGAAGGCCGCGCCGCCAAAAAACAGCGGCATCCAGCCGAGGCAGGAAATTAAAATGCTGGCCGCGGCCCAGTTAAAGTTGCCTTCCATGTACTGGTAGAGCTTGTACATTTTATCCCAAAACCGCGCCTTGCTTTTTAGCAGCGGCATAATTAAATGCGGATAATATTCCACGTTGTAAGCCCAGCGGCGCTTTTGTTTGTACTGGTTTTTTAAAGTCTGCCAGGTGGTTTCGGCCAAACAGGTATCCAAACTTACCGGAATGAACAGCGGCACCACATGGTAGTCGCCGTTATAACGCAAATAGCATTGCCAGTAAATGTAGCCGTCTTCGTTGACAATGTCTTTTTTCCAGTAGCCTACGTCAATTAGGGCTTTTAAAGTCATAGTGTGTGAAGAAAACGTGCGTAAACGATCGGGCCGGCTGCTTTCCGTAAACTGGAAGAACGAGTTGGAAACGCTGACTACGCGGATAATGGCCGGGCTGTCCCAAATGTTGTTATTATAAAGGGCAATAGGCTGGAAGCTGGACTGGTAGGGTTTTTCCGCCAGCAAAAATTCATACATGACCCGGGCGAAATATTGCGGATGGACAATGGTGTCGGAGTCAAAATTGGAAACCAAAACCTGGTCAATAGAAATATTTAATTTTTCCAGCTCCGGCACGGCTTGCTTCACGGCGAAACCGGCGTTGGCGCTCTTGCCTTTAATTTCGCCGGGCAGGCCGTCGGGATGCCAGGTTAAAAAAAACCTGTGGAAAGCCGGGCCGTATTTGTTTTTAATTTCCGCCGCGACCGCTTGCGCGCTTGCTCCGGCCCGCTCTTCCCCGGCCAAAAGCACAATCATTTTATCTTTGGGATAGTTGGAGCCGGCCAGGGCGCTAAAAGTGGAATCCAGGACTTCAAAACTTTCATCCATAAACGGGATGACTACCAGATGGTAAAAATGCCTGAAAGGCGGCAAAACTTTAGTTTGTTCCAATAAAAAATTTATCCGGCGCGTTTCGGCCTGATAAAAAGTTTTGGCCACGCCGGAACTGCCAATAACTCTTTCTTTTAAAAATTCCGCATAAGCCGGCAAATTTGCCAGCCGCTCCGCGTAATCCAGCCAGTTGATGGTCACAAAAACCTTAAATTTGTGGTAGCTGGCCAACAAATGGCTGGCCACGTTACCGGCTTTAAGCAGCCAGTAGAGATCAAAGCAAATAATAAATACCGCGGCAATTACCGGCTGGTAATAGGACAAAAATACCGCACCTAAAAACACCACCCAAATTTGCAGGCCGGGCAAAATTTCCCAGAACCTTTCGGTTTTCGAGCGTTTGCGGTACATGGTTTAATTTACTTTTACTAAAAAGATTAAGGCTACCAGCAGAATTAGCTCTACAAATAAGCTGATGATTGAGCACAAAAAAGCCAAAAACATTTGCTGTTTCTGCAGGGCGCGGTAAAGGATGAAATTCATAACCAAAATAGCGAAACCAATAAACGGGATGCTATACAGGTTGTTGCCGCTGCCATACCAATCCACCCCAAATACCACATTGTAGTGCAGGGCCAAAATCTGGCCGCCGGGGTGGATTTTGTAGATAATCAAAAGAAGTGCTATAATGTTGACAATCAATGCAGACAGCCACAGAAACCAAACTTTATCCAGTTTCCTAAAAAAAGCAAGATCAATCCCTAATTTACTCATAGGCAAATTATACAATTTTTAGTCTTTTTTGGCAAATGACATCCAAACAAAAGTTTTTGTTTTTCGGGATCATAATTATTGCGATTTTTTTCCGTTTTTACTTAATTAACCAAATGCCGGGCGGCTTGTTCCCGGATATGGCGGCCAATGGGCTGGATGTGGGGTTAATGCAGCAGGGCCAGCTGCAGCCGTTTTATGCGCGGGGCAACGGCCGCGAAGCCCTGTTTTTTTACATAGAGTGGGGCAGCGTGGCGCTATTTGGCAAAGGCGTCTGGCAGTTTAGTATTGTCGCGGCCATTATGGGGGTCTTCGCGGTTATTATGTGTTATTTCGTGACTTATCGTTTGTTGATGATGGGAGAAGACGGCGACGACCCTGCTGTTAGGAAAAAATATATTAATATTTCCCTGCTGGCCATGTTTTTGATGGCTGTATCCGCTTACCACGTAGTTATGTCGCGGACGGCTTTTCGCGCCACGATTATTCCCCTGTTTTCCGCACTGACAATTTATTTCTTGGTCCGCTCTTACCAGTCCGCCACCACAAAAACCAGGCTGTGGTTCGCGGCCCTGTGCGGCGCCAGTTTTGCCCTGGGCTTTTATACCTACATTGCTTTTAGGATAATGGCGCCCATTCTGGCCATGGCCATTTTTTGGCCCCTGCTGGCCCGGCTTAGGCTTAAGCAGTTTTGGGCAACGGTTAAAAATTATGTGCTACCGGCAGTTGTGTTTGCGGCGGCCTTTATTATTTTTATTTTCCCCATCGCCAAATATTTTTATGATAATCCTGGATCTTTTATTGGCCGGGCCGGCCAGGTTAGCGTTTATAACCAAACCCTTTACACTATTAATGGCCAGCAGCTTACCTCTACCCCGCCGCTAAAAGACGTGGTTTCCGTGGTCGCGGAAGTTTTTAAAGCCCAGTTTATGGGTATTTTCACCCACGGGGACCTCAACTGGCGGCAAAATATTTCCGGCTTTCCGTTTCTTTCGCCCTTGGTGAGCCCGTTTTTTGCCGCGGGACTTTTGGTGATTGTAATTTTGGGCATTTGGTATTTTTTCGCGCCGAACAAACGCGCTAAATGGTGGAAATATTTTTTACTAACCGGCTGGTTTTTTGGCATGATGCTGCCTGTTATCACTACAGCTGAAGGTATTCCCCACGGCCTGCGCGGCATTGGCATTATGCCACCCCTTTTTATTATTTCCGCTTTGGCTATATACGAATTCGGCGCCTGGATTTATCGCCACCACCGCCAGTGGTGGGAGCACTGCACCTGCCATATTGCGACTTCCGAGTGGGAGCACGCGCAAAAGGGTTCGGTGGAAACCAATATTAACCATCCTCATTATAAAAAGTTTAAAATACTCACCTGGACCCTCAAAATCGTGGTCGCGTGTTTTATTATCGCGCTGACCGCGCAGACTTATATTTTGTATTTTGTTTACGCATATAATGATGATGCCAATTTTTACTCCTTCCGCAGTGACTTAACGCCGGTCAGCCAATATTTAAAAGACCGTTGCGCGCAATCCGAAGTTGCGGGTCAGGGTTCTACCAAAAATACCACCTTTTTGGTTTTAGATACTTATTCCGTGCAAACCACGGACTATTTAACCAGTAACCGTTATGGCAGTTTAACCGATCCCTGTGCTGTCCCCTACGTAGATGTTGACCCGGCCAGCTCTTGGCAACTGCCGCCGCTGCAGCCCGGGCAGGCAGTGGTGTTTACGCAGTCCACAATGTTTGACACGGTAAAATTTAAACAATATCATCCCGAAGCGCGGTTGGTTTTGGACGTGCAGGATAAATTTAAAGCTAACGTTTTGGCGGTGTACGAAAAGCAATAAAGATATTTATGATATAAGATTTATCATTTAATTTTTACGGAGATGAAAAAAATCTATTGGATGCTGGCTTTAACTATTTTGGCGGGCTTGCTGCTTCGCCTTTCCCACAACCTCGGCATTTCACTGTGGCACGATGAAGCATTTTCTGCGCTGATGATCCGCTATCCCTGGAAGGAAATGTTTTACCGGCTTGGCTTGGACGTGCATCCACCCATGTATTATATTGCCCTGCGCTTATGGCATTATGTATTTGGCAATTCCATGTGGTCGCTGCGCGGATTTTCCATCCTTTTTGGGGTTTTAACCGTTCCGGCCACCTATTTATTCATCAAAGAGGCCTTTAAAAGCGAGAAAATGGCCCTGTGGGCGGCGTTATTGGTGGCCATTAGCCCTTTTGAGCTGACTTTTGCCACCGAGGCCAGAATGTACACTTTTGGCGCTTTTTTTGCCATTATGGCGGCCTATTATTTAGTTAAAGTTTTGCGTACCGGCGGCTGGAAAAATTACCTGGGTTTTATAATAACCACGGCCATCATAATTTTAACCCATTACTATTTGTTGTTTACCGCGGCCGGCATGGGTTTGTATGCCTTAGGATATTTATTTTCCAAATACCGCTGGAATTTAAAAAAGTATTGGCCGATAGTTTTTTCTTATGTGGTGATATTTTTATGTTTTTCGCCCTGGCTAAAAACTTTTCTTTCACAGTTGAAATCTGTAACACAAAGTTACTGGATTCCGGACATGACCTGGTGGAGCATGCCCAGCACTTTGTGGTCCATGCTGATTGGTTTTGCGGACGATACTTCTAAGTTTAGTACGCAGATTATGTTGGTGATTGTGACTTTGTTTACCATCTATTTCCTGTACCGCTTTATACGCAAAACCGCGCAGGCCGAAAAGTGGCTCGTGCTGCTGGCTATCGTGATGCCGTTTGTGGGCTCGGTCTTATTTTATTTAAAAAGCATTACTTGCGCGCATACCGGCGCGGGTTTGCAGTGCAGCGGCCGCTCGCTTTATCAAGACAGATACTTTTTATACGCCTCGGTATTTTACGCCATGGCTTTTGCCATGTGGCTAAGCCAGATTAAAATTAAGTGGCTCTCTATAACATTATTAATCCTGTACGTAATTCTAAATGCTGCGGCTATCAACAATTATTGGAACAGCTTAAATTTGGCGCATAGTCCGGGCATGAATGGCGCGGCTAAATATTTGGGCGCTAATGTGGAGCCGGGCCAGAATGTATTTTTAGGCACCAGTTTTGAATTCTTCAATTACAAATATTATTGGTCAACTTATTATCCCACGCCTACTTCCCCGCTGCTTTACACCGGCGGACGCTCCGACATTTCTCAAATGTCTTCTGTGGAAGGCTTGGCATTACTAAGTAACCCCGATTTAGCCCCAACGTTTAGCCAATACGCCCATACCGGAGATACCGAATGGGTTATTTGGACTTATGCTTTTGGCTCCAACAAACCCCCGGTGCCAAGTAATTGGACCGAGGTTGATGAACAACAATATCCCGACGTGAGGCCGTATATTGGGACAGTAATATACGTAAGCGAGTACCGGGCCAACTAATTACTGTTCCTTTAAATTTTTTATAGTTAAATATATTTTTGAGGTTCGGCAGGTTTTTGCCGTTGGCAATTATAACTTTTAGTCCGGCCTTGGCCGCAATTTTGCTGGCAATAGGGTCAAAGGGCACGTGTAACCCCGGATCCCATTTGTGGCCGACAATTTTTTGGAAATCCTTCCAGGACATGGATTCTATTTTTTTGGCATCCTTAAATTTGCGCGGGTCTTTAGTGTAAGCATAATCCTGATCAAACAAATTAATAATGGTTTTGGCGCCATAAACTTTGGCCAGCTCCACGGTATCGTAATCGGAACTCCATCCAGGTTCCCAGCCAGCGCCCACCAGGATTTTTTCTTTAAAATTATACTTCTTGGATGGATTTTCGGTTATTTTGGGGTGAGCCAGCTTGCCAAACATCAACCTAATTAGCTGTGCATTAAAACGCGTAGTATGCAAACCAACCCAGTCCAAGTCTGTTTTATCAGTTTCGCGTAACTTACTAAGTGCTTTCTGATAGTCTCGGCATAATTTTCCCCCGCCGGTAACAATAATAAACCGGTCCCCCTTTTTTACTTCTGCCTCAATTAAAGCCTTAAATTTTTTTAAAAAAACCACGTCGACTTCGCCGGGATTTATTAATGAGCCTCCCAAAGAAAGGACAAATAAATTATCCATATAGTTTAGACTTTAGTTAAATCCCAGGTTTCTTCCTGGGATGATTCAGACGGGTGCTCCCCGTGGAATAAAATTTCTTCCACCTTTTGGAGGACCATGTCAAAAGTAGTTTGTGATTTAATTAAATAAAAATCAATTTTACCGGCCTGGGCTTTGGCAATGTCGTTTGGGCTGGATGAATTACTTAGGATTATAACCGGCATTGCCGCCACTTTAGGGTCGGGGTATGACCGGATCCTGCTTAAAACATCAAATCCGCTGACTTTAGGCAGGAGTAAATCCAAAATAACCAGGCTGGGCATATGGAATAACAACTTTTCCATAGCCATAGACCCGTCGTCGGAAACCGAAACCGTATAGCCGTGGTTGGAAAAAAAATCCTTTAACGGGTTCCGATAACTTAAGTCATCCTCCACAACCAAAATTTTTTTAAATAAGTCGTCGTACATAGGTTTATAATACCGTGAATTTGGGGGTTAAGTCAATTAATTTTATGGCCTGATTAACCACTTTTTCCGGCCCAATTGTTACCGGAACGCTTCCTAAAACCACAGTTTCCCGGTCCGGCGCCTTTTGTTTGATAACCAATTTGTACTTGCCTGGGCCAGCCCTTAACAGAAATAATCCGTTTTCTTCCACCTGACTGGTGCCGAAAACCACGCCGGGAAGTTCCGGCCTGAATAATTCCACAGCCAGGTGAGGATTATCGAAACCCTTATAAATAATTTTACCCCACAGCCGGACTTCGGACATAAAAACAGCCAGCAGGAACATTAATAAATAAAAGACGGTCCCAATATAAAGATAAAAGAATTGGCGCGGGTTTGGCCAGCCCGCCCAGGGGTGGAGGGCAATAACCCAGACCGAAACACAGAGCAAAATAAAGCATGACCAAAAAAATAAACCCGCGATAACCTTAAAGACGTATTCGCTTAGCGCGTAGCGCCGGGTAAATTCCAGTTTGGCTTTTTGGTTCCAGTCAAAATTTTGCGGGTCCATGGGAATATTGGGTGCCACAACTTCATAGTCATCAAGCGTAAAAAACTCGCCGTGATATAAGCTGTCATAAATTCCGTCGGTGTTTCCCAAAACCAGCCGGGAAGGAAAAGTATAATTGGTTTTCTTGGCCAAAATTTTAAACTTCCCGGCGTGCGCCAAAAATCCGTAATTACCTTCCATATCGGTAATGCAAGTTTGCGCGGACGTGCCGTCGGTATAAGCCAGTGTTAGCAGAGCAGGATCCAAAGGCTGTTTACTGACAGAGTCATAAACAATTCCCCAAAATTTTCGTTTTTGCCTTAGGCTAAAACAAACCAGCAGCCAGTTAACGCGGCTCACCAGCCATAGCCAGGCTTGGCTTCCGGGTGTGAGGCTAAGTTTAAATTTATTTTCATCCATGGTCGTTGCAAATTAGTGTTAAGGCGTGGTGGTTGCGGTTTGTGTAATGGGTACGTTCTGCACACAAGCGGTATTTTGATAGCAAACATAAGCCTTACCGCCAAAACGCATATCTAAATAATAGAGGTTTTTTTGTTGGCTGGCCGCCAGGCTGTTTAAAATTAGCTGGGCCTGGTTTACGGCCTGCCCCACATCCGTGGTAGTCTCAAACATCAGTTTAAAGCCCAGTGTGACATATTCGGAAAGATCGGTGGCCTGTAGATTTGGGATTTCAAAATGGTCCACGGTCAGCTTAAGCTGGTTTTGGGTTAAATTTTGGAGTTGGTTGATGGCGGACATTAAACTGTCAGGCAAATATTTGTCGCCAACAATGGTGGATGAAGCATCGCCAACAGTTAAATTAATCAGTCCAGCGGTTTGCGGTACCGTGGATGTGCCCAAGCCGGTGATATCCTGCCTGACCAGGCCGTCGTTGGAAATTAGCAGCTGCTGCAGCGGCGTGGTGATTTTAAAAGCCGTAATGCGGGAGGTAACGCTGATGTTTATGGTACCCGGAAACTTTTTTTTCACGGTGCCCACCGCGGTAATGTCGTTATCGCGCTGGGAAATATATTGCGTCAAGCCCTTGGTTGATAAAAACAACCAGTTACTTTGCGCGGCCAGCGGCTTGGCCTTAAAGTAATTGTTAACCAGCTCCGATATTTGGGTCTGACCGTCAGTGCCGATGCCGCTGACTCGGATATTTTTGATTGTCAAAAAATTGGGGACATAAACCAGGTACAGCAGGCCTATGGCTAAAACTGCCGCTAAAAGTTTGAGCCACAATTTGGCCGTGCCGGGATTTTTCAGGCCCTGCCGCTTGTAAGCGCGCGCGCTTTGCAGCCTCTGGCGGAAGCCGGTTTGCTGGAAGCGGATTTTGGAATCGGTTTTTTTGTTTTTGGAGAACATCATTTGATTACCGTTTTGCCTACAAACGGCACCAAAACTTCCGGGACTTTAATGCTGCCGTCTTTCTGTTGGTAGTTCTCCAAGATGGCAATAAAAATTCTGGGCGAAGGTAGGGCGGTGTTGTTAAGCATATAGACAAATTCCTTCTTTCCCTCCGCGGTTTTGTATTTTACGTTTAGGCGGCGCGACTGCCAGTCCAAAAAGTTGGAAGATGAGCCTGTCTCCCCGTAAGCGTTACGTGACGGTATCCAGGCTTCCATATCAAACTGTTTGTACTTGCCGGTGCCAAGATCACCGCTGCAAATGCGCAATACGCGATAAGGCAGACCTAAATCGCGATGGAGTTCCTGGGAAATAGCCAACATTTCCTGCTGCATTTTGTCGGCAATTGCCGCATCTGCCGGCGCCAAAACTACCTGCTCTATCTTCATAAATTCGTGCACGCGGTAAATGCCTTTGGTATCCTTGCCATAGCTGCCAATTTCGCTCCTGTAACATTGGCTGAATCCCGACAACCTTATAGGCAGCTGGTTAGCCTCCAGGACTTCATCAGAATAATAAGCCAGCAGAGAAGGTTCGGCCGTACCCACCAAAAACTTTTTTTCCGGATGCCCGACCATATATATTTCGTCCGTGTCAGGATTATACTCTTTGCCCCTGAAGTAGCCGCTGCCGAACAAGGCATATTCGTTAATTAGGGTCGGCGGGATCATGGGAGTGTAACCTTGGGCTGCCATTTTTTGCAAAGCATAAAACAAAAAGCCCATCATTAAAAGCACGCCGTCATTCTTAACGTAATAGCCGCGGTAACCGGCCACTTTTGCTCCCCTATCCAAGTCTAAAATATCCAAATCTTTTCCTAATTGAATATGGTCTTTTATGGGAAAACTAAACTGCGGGATTTCGCCCCATTTGTCCACTTCCACGTT
>CAIVSE010000077.1 GCA_903908535.1 Candidatus Doudnabacteria bacterium | reverse complement strand
TGCTGCCGGCGCTGTCATCTATAAAAATTGGCGCTTCAGAAAGCACACCCATAGCCTGGCCAATACGTTCAAAGTCATCATCGTTTAAATGCCCGGTGCGGATTTTCCACAAGTCCACCTCGGCCTGGCTGGACAGTAGGCGGTCTACCAATTGGTCTTTGCTCATTTCCAGGGAAAATATACCCACCGGCACCTTCATGTCCACGCCCACGTGTCGCACAACATCCAGAGCCAAAGCCGTTTTGCCCATGGAAGGCCGGGCCGCTAAAATTATCAAATCAGACTTTTGCAAGCCTCCCAGGCGCTGATCCAAATCCACAAAACCGGTGGACAGCCCCCGTAGCGCACCCTTGTCTTTATGCAATTGGTCAATACGCTCAAAAGTTTCCTGCAATACCGAGGTAATGGGGATAAAATTCTGCTTTAAATGCTTTTGCGACACGCCGAACAGTTTTTGCTCCGCTTCATCCAAAATAGTCTCTATGTCGCCGTCTTCTTTATAGGCAATGTTATTGATGTCGTTAGCCGTGGCGATTAGCCGGCGCAGACTGCCTTTTTTGCGGACAATCAGCGCGTAGTTGACTACATGAGCAGCCGTGGGCACGGCGTTAACCAGGGAGGTTAAATAAGATGAGCCGCCGACTTTTTCCATCAGCTGTTTTTCTTCCAGCCAGTTGGTCATGGTCAATAAATCTATGGCCGAATTTTTTTCAAACAGGCTGATGATGGCCTGGTAAACTATCTGGTTTTTAGGGTCGTAAAAATCATCCGCGGTAATTAAATCCGCAACTTTTATAAGGGCGTCTTTGTCCAAAAGCAGGCAGCCTAAAACCGAGGCTTCGGCTTCCAGATTTTGTGGCGGGAGACGTTGTAAGTTATCTGCCATAGTATATGTATTCTAGCAAAAAAAGACAGATAAAAATAGGGCGGAAAAACCTATAAAAGGGGATAGGGAGTGGATGATTGGTGGACAAAACCTTTATTACACCTAAGGGTTGTTAATTTGTCAAAAAAGTCTCCCCGTGGCCCGCTAAGAACTTTTCTACAATAATTTTTGTTTCCTCTAAATCCTTACTTTCCATTAATTGTTGCCTTAATTCCGCGGCGCCGTCAAAACCGCCGGCATAAGCTTTAAAATGTTTTTTCATAATGGCAAAATTTTTGATGCCAGCAAACATTTGTTCAAACAGCTCGGCGTGTTCCAACATTACGGTCAAACGTTCCTTGACCGATGGTTGATAACCATCTTCCCTAAATAACCAGGGATTCCCAAATGCCGCGCGACCTATCATTACCCCATCCGCGCCGGTCATTGCAATTTTATCCAAACTATCCTGTCGCGATAACACATCTCCGTTGCCTAAAATTAGGGTTTCTGATTTTACGGAGTCGCGGATTTTTACCGCTTCGGCAATTTTATCCCAATGCGCCGGGACTTTGGACATTTCCTGCTTGGTACGCGCGTGCAGGGTCAGTTCCGCAATGCCGGTACCTAATAAACATTTGACCCAATCTTCCATTTCATCCAGCTTGCTATAACCCAGTCTGGTCTTAACAGAAACCGGCAAACCACCAGCGCCTTTTTGCGTAGCCTTAATTATTTTTACCGCTAAATCATGGTCGCGTATTAAAGCCGCGCAGGCGCCGACCTGGATTTCCTTGGACTGCGGACAGCCCATATTAATGTCTATACCGTCAAAACCTAAAGACGCAATATATTCCGCAACCGCCCGAAACTTGTCCGGGTTGGCGCCCCAAATTTGCGCCACCATTGGCCTCTGGATTTGCGTAAACTTTAAGTCTATAGCCAGTTTTTTACGGCCTTCAGGATGCATTAAGCCTTCTGTAGACACAAATTCCGTATATATGACGTCCGGTTTGCCGTATTTTGTGAACATTTCGCGAAAGGCGCAGTCCGTAACATCTTCCATTGGCGCCAGGGCAAAAATGGGCCTTTTTAGGTTTTTCCAAAAATTCTTTGACATAAAGTGAAAAATATGATAAAACGATAATATCGTTTTGGCTCCTCGGCTCGTAAATTCACAAAATAATTTACTCGCCTACGTCGCCAATAAATATAAACGAATTCGACTGGGAGGTCAAATGGAAACAAAGAAGATTAATGCCTTCACTGCTCGTTCAATAGGCGAAATAGACAACTCACAAGATGAGGATGGAATTGTCAGGTCCCTGCTGGCATGGAAAGACTATACCTCCACAATGGAGCAGGAGGTCAGGTTGTCCGCGCTGGAATTATTTTACGACCTCGTTCGCCACAGCTATCACTGGTCGCCTTCCTACAAAAAACTCTGCTTTACCTTTCTGGCCAAAACGAGACTGGAATGGAAAAACATCCAACCCGCGGCCAACTAGCCAAAAACCGTCCCGATAAGCTTAACGGCTGTCGGGACGGTTATTTTTAAAGTTTTTTGCGAATTTTTTGCCCTTCCGGCGTATCCATAACCTCGTAGCCGAGGTCTTCTATTTGTTTGCGCAACTCGTCGGATTTAGCAAAGTCCTGATTTTTTTTTGCTTCTTCACGCAAGCGGACAAACTTTAAGACTTCCGCCGGCCACTCAAAATTTTTAAACAGATACTGTTTATAATCAATGCCACAAAATTTATAAGCCTCTAAAATAAATCCCAACTTAGATTCCCAGGACACCTCGGTATTGTTTCCAAGCTTTTGCAAATTACCAAGCCAGGCCGGAAAATCTAAATCTTTTTCCAACGGCTCGTAGTTAAAAGTTGTCTGCGGTCCCGTAAGTTTTTCCATTATACCGCCGCCCAACACGCCTTCTATATACCATTTAAGGGAATCAAAACTTTTAAGCGCGCCGGCAAAGGAAGACAAGGTAAAATCCTGCTGGGTGGAATATTTAGCTTGCAAAAATAGATACCTCAGTCCCGGACCAACATAGCTGGTGTTTTGGGCCAAATCATTGAGTGTGTAAAAATCATTGGCGCTCTTGGCCATCTTTTTACCGTCCACCAGTAAATGTTCGGAATGGAACCAGTGGTGTACAAAATTACCTTTACCCAGCAATGCCTGGCTTTGGGCAATTTCGTTGGTATGATGCGGAAATATCAAATCCACGCCGCCGGTATGAATGTCCGTAGGTTCACCATTAAACGCCGCTTTGTTGATTACAGAACATTCAATATGCCAGCCCGGACGACCCGCGGCTATCTTTACTTCCGGATCTTTGACTAAATCTTCCCAAAAAATTTTGCCGTCGGTTTTGGGGTTATGGAATTTCCATAAAGCGAAATCACTCAAACTTTCTTTATCGTATTCATCCACCTGCACGCGGGCGCCAACTTTTTTGCCTTCCAAAAACTTTTCACCCACCAGCTGGCCGTAATCGCCAAAATCCTTTTGATATTTTTCTATGCTAAAATAAATCCCGTCGTCGGCAACGTAAGCGTAGCCCTTTTTTACCAAACCAATCATAAACTCCTGGATGTCCTTCATTTTATCAGTCACTCTGATAAACTCTATTTTATCAACCGAGACGTTAACCTCTTTAAGGTCGCTGACAAAACCTTGAAAATACTTTTCGGTAAAATTAAATAAATCTTCAACCGTGGCATTCTCGCCATATTCCGCGATCGTGCCTTTAATAGTCTTGTCGTCAATGTCCGTAATGTTCATGACCCAGCGTGGATTGTAACCGTCGTATTCCAGGGTCCTAAACAGCAAATCGGCCATAATAAAACTGCGCAAGTTGCCAATGTGCGCGTAATTATAAACCGTAGGACCGCAGGTATAAAGGTTTAAGTGGTCTTTTTTGGGGACCTCATCTATCTTTTTAGACAAGGTATTATAGAGCTTCAGCATACAGCCATTTTACCATAAACATTGACATTTTCCCATAGCTGTGGCATCCTTAAGGCCTTGAAGGAGTGAACGTATGATTGTGGGCTTTTGTTCGGTTATGCTGATTGTAGGAGGATTGTGGCTGATAGGCGCATCGGTAATGGTGGTCTGGCCTCAACACGGCGCGCCTCCTGGAGTGCTTGGACTAAGCCTGGGTTTGGCCTTTATAGCCCTCGGCTGTATGGGCGCGAAAAAAGCCATCACCGGCCGCTAACAACGCTGAATCAAAATTAATACACCGGATCGCTCTCTCGGTCCGGTGTTTTTATTTAATATCCTTATTTTGTTCCCAGTATTTTTAAGTGATGCTCGCGCAACTTTTTTAAGCTCTTAAAGCCGTCCTGGTCTTCCAAAATTTTGGCCAAATGCAGACCGCCCATAAAGTGCGGGGAAATAACGTAATCAATGTCGCGATCGTAAAGCGCCTTAATTTCCGCCTCGTCCTGGGCGATAAAAATTAATTTTGGTTTAGCGCGACCGCGAGAATTTTTTTGCACCGCTTCCAGCAAAGCCAGGTTGCTGTTAAAGTCGGGGATAGTGGAAATAATCAGTTTGGCATCCCGAATATGGGCTTCTTCCTGAATGTAGCTGTCGGTAATGTCGCCGCAAATGGCTAGCAGGCCCTGCTCCACGTATTTTTCCACCACCTCGGGGTTAAAGTCCACCACTACAAACGGCCGTTTTTGTTTGGCCAGGGCATCTATTAAATGATGCCCCAAACGGTGCGCCCCGACTAAGACAATGTGGCCCTTTAAAGTTTTGCCGGCGGTTAAATGCTTTTCAGCCGCGCCCTTACGAAAATCAAAAATCACCAACAAAGGTTTTAGACGGTCGTAAAGCCAGCCGGCATATTTTATCATATAGCTGGACAGGGCAATGGTAATGATGCCGATGAGCGTAACCAGCCCAACGTCACTGGACTGTAAAAAATTCATTTGATATCCCAGCGCCACTAAGATTAAACTGAATTCCGAAATTTGCGCCACCGTAACTCCCGCGAAAAAAGATGTGCGCGGTTTGTAGCCCAGCGCGCCCAGCAGGATCATAATAATTAACGGGTTGCCAATAAGCACAAACAGCGAAAGGATAATGGCCGGCCCAATGAGCGTTGAGGCATGGGTTAACACCAACCCGCTGCCCAAAACCACAAAAAAAATGATGATAAAAAAGTCGCGGATGGATTTAATCCGGCTGGAAATTTCATAATGCACGCCGCTTTGGGCCAGACTCAAACCGGCTAAAAACCCGCCAATCTCCAAAGAAAAACCCATAAACGGCAGGGATACAAAAACGGCCAGACCCAGGGCCCAGGCCAAAGCAAAAATCAACAGCAGTTCGTCGTTGCCGCCAATGTATTTTAAAATTTTGGGGAAGACCCTGGCCGAAAGCCACATGGTCAGCAACACCAAAATTAGGGCGCGAACCAAAACCAAAACAATATTCTGCCAGGCCGGGAGGGAACCATAAACGCTGCCGCTGCTGAAGGTGGACAGTCCGATAAGTATTAAAATAGAAACCACATCCTGCGTCAGGAATATGCCGACCACCAATTTGCCGTATAAACTTTGCAAATCTCGCTTTTCGGACAGCAGCTTAACTACAATAATGGTGGATGAAAAAGTCAAAGCCGGGGCAATAAACAGGGCGGGGATTAAGCCAATATGCAAAGCACGTAAAATTAAAAAGCCAACGGCACTGGTAAAAATAACCTGCCCGATGCCGGCCAGCAGCGAATTACGGCCGATTTTTTTAAGCTGGGTAATGTCCAGCTCCAGGCCGACCATAAACAGCAAAAGGGTAATGCCAATTTGGGCCAAACCGCTAAGAGTCGCGCCGTCATGCAGACGCACATAACCAAAAGACCCGATTATCAAACCGGTTAAAATGTACCCGACTATACTGGGCTGCTTGAGCAGGCTGACTATAAATGCCACGGCGCCGGCCAGGACCAGGACTAAGGTAATTTCAATAAAAATATCGTTCACGGGATTTTGTTTGTATTTTTACTGTTTACATTATTCCACAACTCCTGTAAAATACATTTGTCATGAATGAACTGAAGACAATTTTCTTTATTGGCCCGCAGGGCAGCGGTAAGGGCACGCAGGCCAAAATTTTAGCGACCAAACTGGATTTTTTCCACTGGGATAACGGCGCCATTTGCCGGCAGGCCGCCAAAATGGACAACGAAATTGGCCGCGAGGTTAAGGAAACCATGGAAAAAGGCGTCTACCTTTCCGACGAACTGTTGCTTAAAGTTGCCCGCCAAAAGCTGGACAGCATTCCGGCGGAGCAGGGAGTAATTTTTGACGGCATTCCACGGAGATTGTCCCAGGCGGAATTTTTAATGGAACTATTGCCCAAACAGGGACGCAATAATTTTATCACCCTGTTTTTGGATATTCCCAAACAAGAATCTGTTAAGCGCATTATGCTCCGGGCACAGCGGGAACACCGCGCGGACGACACCAGGGAAGCGGTGGAAAAACGTTTGCAGCAATATTACGAACAGACTTTGCCGATTTTGGACTTTATGAAGCAACACGGGAAGTTTATGAAAATAGACGGCCTGGGGACAATTGAGGAAATATCCGCTAAAATTAATTCCGCTTTGGGCCTGTAATGATAAAACAACCTTTAAACATTATCCTTTTGGGAGATCCGGCCGCGGGCAAGGCTACCCACGGCAAATTTTTAACCCAAAAATACCATCTATATAATTTGGATATGGGTCAGGAGCTGCGCCAGCTGGAGCATAACCCCAAGCTGCGCAAAAAATACCATTTAGACAAAACTTTGGACAGCGGCAAACTGACACCCACAGAATTAGTGCGCCAACTGCTGCATGACAAAATCCACGGCAGGCCAAAAAAGCAGGGTATACTTTTTAACGGTACGCCAAAAATGCTGGGCGAAGCCAGGCTGGTGGCTAAATGGTTGAAGCAGGAAAAGCGCCAGCGCGTGCTGTTTATTTATCTTTCCATTCCGCTCAAGGAAGTTATTGCGCGCATGACCGGCCGCGCCGCTTATTTTAAGGGCAAATTTTCCAAGCGGCCCGATGACAACAAGCAGGCCCTAAAAAACCGCCTGGATTATTACAAAAAAAATATTTCCCAGGTCGTGGCTTTTTTTAAAGCCCGCTACCCTTACCTAAAAATTTCCACAATGGGAACCATTGTGCAGGCTAAGTCACGTTTAATGAAAAAATTAGAAGCATATGAAAGGCCAAATTAAAACCGCCAAAGACATAGAACTAATCGCGGAAGGCGGCAAAATCCTCCGTGATATTTTATTGCGCGCGGCGGAACTGGCGGAGCCGGGCATAACCACCTGGCGGCTCAACGAATTTGCGGAAGCGGAAATTGCCAAAGCCGGCGGCATCCCCAGCTTTAAAAATTATGGCCCAAAAAAAAATCCGTTTCCGGCCGGGTTGTGCACCTCCGTGAACTCCCAGGTTGTCCACGGCATTCCCTCCAAATTTAACATTTTAAAGCAGGGCGATATTGTTAGTTTGGACATTGGTATGGAATATAAAAAGCTGTTTACAGATACGGCCATAACCGTAGCGGTGGGCAGGATTAGCTCCAAAGCCAAATTGCTGATTGAAACCACAAAAAAAAGTTTGGATATGGCCTTAAAACAGGTTAGGCCGGGCAACCGCATTGGCGACATTGCCTGGGCCACGCAAAAGGCGGCCGAGGACGAAGGTTTTAGCGTGGTGCGGGATTTGGGCGGGCACGGGGTAGGCTACGAAGTCCATGAAGACCCTTTTGTGCCCTGCTACGGCAAACCCGGCACCGGCCCGAAACTGCAAACCGGCATGGTTTTGGCCATAGAGCCCATGCTCTGCGAACATGAATATTTTTTGCAGTATGAGCCGGACGGATGGACCATTTCCACCAAAGACGGGGGGCTTAGCGCGCATTTTGAACACACCGTGGCCGTGACCGACTACGGCTGCAGGATTTTGACGTAGCTACTTCTTTTCTTTAATTTCCAAATTTATCTTCTCAGAAAATTCTTGCGTTGATATTTGACCTAAATCAGATCCGTCACGGGTCCTGATTGCAACTTTATTAGCTTCCACTTCTTTTTCCCCCACAATAATTTGGTAGGGGATTTTTTGCATGCTGGCTTCGCGGATTTTTTTGCCAATACTTTCCGGGCGCTCGTCAATTTCAATCCGAAGATTTTCATTAGCCGCCGACAATCCGTCACGGACTTTTTTAGCGTAGCCAATCTGGTTGTCGGAAATCGGCAAGATGGCAATTTGGACAGGGGACAGCCACAGCGGGAAAGCGCCGGCATAATGTTCTATTAGCAGGCCAATAAACCTTTCCAGCGAGCCGTAAATCACCCGGTGGATAGCCACCGGGGTTTTGCGGCTGCCGTCTTCGGCCACGTATTCCAAATTAAAGCGGCGCGGCTGCTGGAAGTCCAGCTGGATGGTGCCCATCTGCCACTCGCGTCCCAGGGCGTCCTTCATTAAAATATCCACCTTGGGCCCGTAAAAAGCGCCATCGCCTTCTTCCACGGAATAATCACGCCCGCTTTTTTCCAGAATCTTCTTTAAAGACTGCTCGGCGCGGTTCCAGGTTTCCACGTCGCCCAAAAATTTTTCCGGCCGGGTGCCCAGGCGGTAGTGGTATTCCAGGTTAAAGATGCCGTAAAAAAGCTTGGTGATTTCAAACACCCGTTCGTATTCGGCTTCTATCATTTCTTCGGTCACAAAAATATGCGCGTCGTCCTGGCGGAATTCGCGGACACGCAATAAGCCATTCAAGCTTCCCGAGCCTTCATAGCGGTGCAACATGTCGGTGTCGCTTAACCGGTAAGGCAAATCTTTATAGCTTCGGAGTTTGCTGCCAAACACCACCATGGCGTTGGGGCAGTTCATGGCCTTTATGCCGTATTCTTCGTTTTCACCCATGTTGGCCACAAACATATCGGGCCAATAATGCTCGTAGTGCCCGGAGGTAATATAGAGTTCTTTTTTATTTAAAAGAGGGGAGACAATTTCCTGGTAGCCGCGCTTTTGGTGTTCTTTTCGCCAAAAATCAATCAACTGATTATAAAGAATCACGCCCTTGGGCAGCCAGTATGGCATACCGGGGGCAGTGGGATGGAACATAAACAATTCCAGCTTTGGCCCCAAAACTTTATGGTCGCGCTTTTCGGCTTCTTCCAGCATTTTTAAATAATTTTGCAGATCTTCCTTGGTGGCAAAGGCGTAACCGTAAATGCGGGTGAGCATTTTATTTTTTTCGTCCCCGCGCCAGTAAGCCCCGGCTAATTTAGCCAGCTTAAAGCTTTCCGGGTCAACTTTGGACATATTTTCGGCATGGCCGCCGCGGCAGAGGTCCTCAAAGTATTCGCTGGATTTGTAGATGGTTAAGGTTTGGCCGTCTTTAGAAAATTCATTTATCAGTTCCAGCTTGTAGGGGTTATCTTTAAAAAGTTCCCGGGCCTGGTCGGCGCTGACTTCCCGCCGCTCAAAGGTTGACCAGGTTTTAAGCAGCTTCTTCATTTCCTTTTCAATCTTCGGCAAATCTTTTTCAGTAATCGGTTCCGCGAATTCAAAATCATAATAAAAACCGTTGTCTATGGCCGGACCAATTGTCCGTTTGGTACCAGGATACAACTTAATTACCGCCGCGGCTAAAAGGTGGGCGAGTGAGTGGCGAAGATGTTCAAGTTCTTGGTTTTGTGACATAGGAAATTGGTTAATTATAGTTCCGAGGCGTCGGATTCACTCCGATGTCGAGGATTCGTTGGAAAAGTGAGGCAGTCCAACGCAGTTGGACGTTGGAGAGGAAAACCCTTTTTGGGTTGTCCTCTCCAATATCTAACACAAAACCCCAGGATATGATCCATCATTTATCGGTTGACAAATGATAGGACCAAATCCTGGGGTCTCCCTAATCTAATGGGAAGACGTTTCCGTCCCAGTTTACCCTGCACCGGAGGCCTTTAGGCCGACTAATACAGAGTCTTTTCACCAAAAAGTGGCTCTAGAACACTTTAAGGTTAATTACTATTTGTTTCAAGTTCATCGGTTGGTAGCCGACTGTGTCCCGTACCCGATGAAGTGGTACGGGGATCTCACTTGAAGAACTGAAATAATTATATCAGATAAAACAAGGATTATCAAGAAAGTTTTCCACAGTTTTGACTTGGCTTATTTATAAGGTTTTATTCGCGACGTAGGCGAGTCTTCCCGATTTTAATCGGGAAAGCGAGCCGAGGAGTTAAGAAAAGTTCCTTCGGAACTTTTATTTCACATCCACCATCACGACTTCCGGAATGCTTTTTAACTCGCTAACCAAATTGCCGTCTATTTTAACCATAGACTGGGTTTTTATTTTTTTCGCGTTACCGCCGACGCCGACGGATAAATAAACTTGTGCATTTCCGGGATGCTGCTGCAAAATATCTTTAATTGCGTTTAAGGCCTCCGATCCGGCCAGCGTGTTCATATGCAGGACAATAGATTTTTCTTTTTGCATTTCCGCCAGGGCCATGTTATACAAATCGTCCGTGGGCAATTCTTTAATGTCGTCGGCCAATAATTTAAACTCCTCGTCCTTGTCCGAAAGCTTACCGGAAACTTCCACAATTTTATCATTTTCTAAAAGCGGTAAAACTTTTTCCATGGTCTTGGGGAAAACCAAAACCTCAATGCTGCCGGTGGAATCCTGGAGCGTAAAAAAGGCCATAGGGTCGTTCTTTTTGGTTAAAATCCTTTTGAGTTTGGAGATAATGCCGCCCATGACCACGGCGCGGCCTAAATCGCTTTGCTGTAAACTTCTAAAAGCGGTAAAACCTTTTAAGACTTCACGGTGACTGTCCAGCGGGTTGGCCGAAACAAAAAAGCCCAAAATTTCTTTTTCCCACAAAAGCATTTCGTTCATGGTTGCGGGCGGCACCTCGCGTAACGTCAATTTGCCCATTTGCAAAGATTTGCCGAACAAAGAATTTTGCCCATTATCCGCGTCTTTAAAATGCTGGCGGGTAAAATCCAAAACCTCTTCGGTATTGGCCAATAACGTGCCGCGGTCGCCAAAAGCATCCAGGGCGCCGGCTTTGCTTAAAGCTTCCCAGGATTTTTTATTTAAATTTTTGGTATGGGCGCGGATAAGGAAATCTTCCAGCGTGTTAAAAGCCCCGTTTTGCCTGACTTCAATAATTTTAGCAATAACGTCGCTGCCCAGATTTTTTATGGCGTTCAGGCCAAACCTTATGGTATGATCGTCGACTACGGTAAAGTCGCCCAAAGATTCATTAACATTTGGCGGTAAAACTTTGATGCCCAGGGCCGCGCATTCTTCCACGGCCGCGTAAATTTTATCTTCATCGCCGCTTTCCGCGGTCATAACCGCGGCCATAAATTCCACCGGATAGTTAGCCTTCATGTAAGCGGTTTGATAGCTGACTACGGCATAAGAAGCGGAGTGTGACTTATTAAAACCGTAGGCGGCAAAGGGTTCTATCCAGGCCCAAATTTCCGCGGCCTTGGCCTGGTTCCAGCCCGAAGTTTTCATGCAGCCGTCTATAAATTTAACTTTTTGCTTGGCCATTTCCTCAGGAATCTTCTTGCCCACGGCCTTGCGGAATTTATCCACTTCTTCCCAGCTGTAGCCGGCCAAATCGTGCGCAATGGTCAATAAATCGTCCTGGTAAACCAAAATGCCGTAGGTCCGCTTTAAAATCCGTTCAAAAGCCGGGTCAAAATATTTTATTAATTTAGAGTTCAGCTTGCGCTCTATATATTGGGGGATAAACTGCATGGGACCCGGACGGTACAAAGCTATCATGGCCATAATATCAAAAATAGTGGATGCTTTAAGTTCTTTTAAGTAACGGGTCATACCGGATGAACCCAGCTGGAACACGCCAAACGTGTGGCCTTCGGAAAGCAAATGGAAGGTCTTGGGGTCGGGATGGGGGAGATTGTAAATATCTATTTTTATTTTATGGCGGTTCTGGGCCAAATTCACGGCAGTTTCCAAAATAGAAAGGTTGCGGATGCCCAAGAGGTCCATTTTAACCACGCCAATGGCGCTGCTTTTGGCGTTAACATCCAGCGAATACATGTCGTACTGGGTAATGACGCGCTCACCGTCCGGTTCTCTTTGCAAAGGCATATAGTCGGTCAGCGGCGTGGGAGTGATGACAATGCCGGCTGCGTGCACCGAGGCGTGCCGCTTGTTTTCTTCCAGTTTTTTGGCAATATTGATGATGCGGTTAGTGTCCGGGTCGCGCTGGTAGATATCCTTTAGTTCGGCATTCATATCCAGCGCTTTGTCTAAAGTCATTTGGAAGCCCTGTTTGCCCAAGGGAATCATTTTGGCAATTTGGTCGCACTTGCTGTAAGCCACACCCAAAGCCCGGCCGACGTCGCGCACGCTGGCCCGCGCCTGCATAGTCCCAAAAGTAATAATTTGCGCGACTTTGTCTTTGCCGTACCGTTCGGTAATGTAGGCAATGGCTTCGTCGCGGCGGTTGTCGGCAATGTCCAGGTCGATATCGGGCGGCGTGGGACGGTGCATAGTCAAAAACCGTTCAAACGGCAGTTCATAATACAGCGGGTCAACGTTGGTGATGCCTAAAATTTTACCCACAATGCTGCCGGCAGCAGAGCCCCTAGTGTTGGTAATGGCGCCAATATTATGCGCACCCTGGACTAAATCCGCCACCATTAAAAAATAAGTGTCAAAACCTTTTTTGCAGATAATATTCAGTTCGTAATCTATGCGTTCTAAAATTTCCGGCGGCACCGTCCCGTTTTTACCGTAAAGCGGCACGGCTTTTTCGTGGGTGATTTTTTTGAGATATTCCTCCGAGGTCAGCCCTTCGGGGATGGGAACCATTGGGAAGTACCGCTGGTCAATGGGAATTTCCACGTTACATAAATCCGCGATTTTTTGAGTGTTTTCCACGGCTTCGGGCACGTCATAAAACAACTCGCGCATTTGCTGCTCTGATTTTAAAGACAAATCATAGCCACGCATATCCAGCCGGTCGGTTTCGTTGACGTTGCTGGCCGTACCAATACAAACCAGCACATCCTGGGCCTCTGAGTCTTCCGGAAAAATATAATGGCAATCGGCCGTGGCCGCCAAAGATAAATTGTTTTTTTTGGCCAAAGCAATTAATTTTTCATTGCGCGATTTTTCCGAGCCGTCATCGTGCTTGGCCAAACGCTGAATTTCTATATATAAATTATCCGGCCCAAAAATATCCACATACTTTTGCAAAACTTTTTGGGCTTCATCCTCGCTCTTATTGACCACGGCGCGCGCGATTTCGCCGCGCATGCAGCCGGAGAGGCAAATGACGCCATTGGAATATTTTTTTAAAACCTCCAAATCTATCCTGGGTTTATAATAAAAACCTTCCAGGTGCGCAATGGTCGTCAGCATCATTAAATTTTTATAGCCCTGGTAGGTTTTGGCCAAAAGAGTTAAATGATGGTAGTCGGAATCCACTTTGCCTTCACGGTCCGCTAAACCGCGCGGCGCCACGTAAGCTTCCACGCCGATAATTGGTTTGATGCCGGCCTCCCGGCAATGGGTGTAAAATTCTATGGCGCCGTACATAACGCCGTGGTCAGTAATGGCCAAGGCTTCCATATTAAGCTCTTTAACGCGCTCAATGAGCGGATCGATTTTAGACAGTCCGTCCAGCAGGGAATAATGGCTATGGCAGTGGAGATGGGTGAAGGGCATTTCATTTATCATACCAAAAATTCCCCAATTTTGCTATAATGTTATTGCTAAATGAAAACTTAATTTTATGGCTTTTGTAAAAGAAAAATTGGAGTTGGAAGTGGCTGAAGCCGAGTTGCAGACAAAAAAAGCTCTATCCGGTTTTGGTTCGGCGCAAAAACGCGTGTTTATTTTTTGCCTTATCATGATTATTCCGGCTTATATAGCGATAAAGGAAACTGCACTCCATGTGGATTTGGGCAGATACCGCAAAGATGAGCTGGCGGCAATGCCGGCCTTCCAAAACCCGCAAGCGCCACAAATTTCCAATATTAACATTACTGAAGCCGGCGCCGGCATTTATTCCGTGGCCGCGCAGATTACCAACAAAAACCTGACGCTGTCGCTTGATAAGGTTAGTTACGACTTCCTACTTTTTAACGCCCAGAACCAGCAGGTGGGCAGCAGCCAGGCCACCCTGTATTTGCTTCCGGGCGAAACCAAATATTTAATTTTACCTAACTTCCAGACCACGGAAACTATTACCGGCGCGCAAATCCAGTTTCCCCAAAACCTGCCATGGCAAAAACGTTTGAACATTCCCACTGTCTCGCTGTCGGCCTCCACGCCAGCCGCTTCCAACCAGCAAAACCCGCCGGCCTTTGTGGTCCAGGGCACCGTTTACAACAACAGCCCCTATCAGCTGAACGAAGTTGATATTGGTTTTATTTTAAGGGATGCCGCCGGCAAAATTATAGCCGCCAGCACGCGCACGGAATTTACTTTTGAGCCGTTTGAACGCCGCGCCTACGTGCAATTATGGCCCAACGTTTATACCACGGCCGTAACCACAGTTAATGTTTACCCGGAAACAGACGTTTTAGACAACAGTAACATTACTCTGCCGGAAGCCACCATAACCCCGGCTTCGGACTTAAACCACTGATGTTTTCTTTTTTGAATAAATTTAAATACTTTGACGCGCCCCTGCAAATCGCCACCGGCCTGTTGGTGGTGGTGGGCCTGGCCCTGCTTTACAGCACTACGGTAGGCAACAGCGGCAATATTTTTACCAGACAATTGCTGGTGTTACTGCCCGGCCTGGCCGGTTTTTTATTTTTCTCGTTTTTTGATTACCACGCTTTGGCCAAAGGCAACCGCCTGCTGTATGTAATTTTTGTAATTTTACTGATTTACCTGGCCGTGCTGGGCCGGCACATTAAGGGCAGCAGCCGCTGGATTGACCTCGGCGTGTTTAATTTCCAGGTCGCGGAATTCATGAAAGTTTCCATAATTTTGGGGCTGGCGCGCCTGCTGTATTTAAGACGCGGAGAGATTAACAGCTGGCGGAACATTTTGTGGTCGTTTGTCTACGCGGCCGTGCCGGCCGGATTGATTTTACTGGAACCGGATTTAGGATCTGCTGTTATTATTATGGTTATCTGGATAGGTATTATCTTAATCAGTCCCATCCAAAAAAAATTCCTGGTTGTTATTTTACTGGCGGCCTGCGCGGTCACCGGCATTGGCTGGAAATTTTTTCTCAAGCCCTTTCAGCGCGACCGCGTGCTGGTATTTTTAGATCCCCAACTGGACCCCATGGGCAAAGGCTATAACGTGCGGCAGGCGGCTATTGCCGTGGGCAGCGGGCAGGTTTTTGGTATGGGCCTGGGCAAGGGCCTGCAAAGCCAGAACAAATTTTTGCCGGAACAGCAG
This sequence comes from Candidatus Doudnabacteria bacterium, assembly GCA_903908535.1. Taxonomy (GTDB): domain Bacteria; phylum Patescibacteriota; class Doudnabacteria; order UBA920; family UBA920; genus CAIVSE01. The sequence continues at coordinate 33,633 of CAIVSE010000077.1, read as the reverse complement.
ACGGATTTTATTTTTTCCGCCAGCAGCGAGGAGGTTGGTTTTTTGGGCAGTATAGCTTTGCTGGCCCTGTATTTGTTTTTGCTGGCCAGGCTGGTTAAAATCATCAAACTGGCGCGCGATGACCTGGGCATGTACATAACCGCCGGCGTATTTTTTATGTTTTTCGCCCACGTGGCCATTAATGTGGGCATGAACATTGGTCTGTTGCCGGTGACCGGCATTCCTTTGCCGTTTGTTTCAGCCGGGGGATCATCTTTAATTGTGGCATTAATAAGCCTCGGGGTCGTGCAAAACATTGCCATGCAGAGCAAGGCTTTGAGATTCTAACAAAAAATGATACAATGAATATATGAATAATATGGATCTACAAAAAATTATGCAGTGGCTGGAGGCCATGCTTAAATGCCCCATATGTTCGACTAAATATCTGGTGGAACAGACCAGGGTTATTTCCAGCCAGCAGCATATGCCTTTTAACGAGGCGCGCATACTAATCCATTCCGACTGCGCCAAATGCAAAAGTTCGGTGATGTTTAATGTAGAAATCCGCGGCCCGCAGGTTTACAGCGTGGGAATGGTCACGGACTTAACTTCCGCCGATTCCATGAAGTTCAAGGATTTTTCCCGTATTTCCACCGATGAACTTATTAATTTACATCTTACTTTACAGGAATTCCAGGGAGATTTTGTGGGCACAATAGCTGGACAAGTTTAACCTTTTGTGTTAAAATTCCGACACATTAACATTCTATGAGTATCCCTATACGGGAGATGGGTAGAACACAAGGAACTGTATGGATAAAATTCAGCTAAAGGCGGAAGCGCGCGATATTAAGACGCAGACGCCTAAAAAGATCCGAAAAATGGGCTTAATTCCGGCTGTTTTATATGGCCACAAAGTGGAAAACCAAAATTTAAGCGTAAACTTCGGAGAATTCGAAAGAGTTTTTAAAAAGGCGGGTGAAAGCACAATTATAGATTTACAGACAGCTGACGGCAAAACCCATCCGGTTTTAATCCATGACGTTCAGGCCCATTATTTACAATCCACCCCCGAACACGTGGACTTTTATGAAGTCAGCATGACTGAAAAACTTACTGCCGGTGTAGCTTTGGAATTCACGGGCGAATCGGCCGCCGTAAAAACTTTGGGCGGAGTTTTGGTAAAAGTTTTAAACGAAGTTGAAGTGGAATGTTTACCGGCCGACCTGCCGCACAATATTATAATTGATATTGCCGGTTTAAAAACTTTACAGGATGAAATTTTTGTTAAAGACTTAAAAGTCCCGGCAAAAGTTACTGTGTTAACGCCGGGTGATGAACTGGTTATTAAAGTCCAGCCGCCGCGCGACGTGGAAGCCGAACTGGCCCAGCCGGTGGTGGAAGATGTTTCCGCTGTGGAAGGCGCGGCTGAAACTAAACCTGCAGAAGCTGGCGCGGCTCCGGAAGGCGAAAAGCCGGCGGAAGAGAAGAAAAAATAATTATTTTAAATCCCCCGGCTTTCTTATGGAGCGGGGGATTTTTGTTATCATGAAATTAAACAAGGCTTTATTATTTGCGGTTGTTGGGTTGATTATAGCCGGCGGAGCCGTGGCCCTGGTTCTATTTGCACGTTCGGACAAAATTAAAAACGTCCAGGCGGTGATAAGCTCGGCGCCGCAAATCCAGATGCGGCCCACAGCCCAAGACTTCGCCCCTTTGCCCCGCGCCACCTCCACCAGTATGGACCTGCCAATTTTAATGTACCACCATATTGGCTACGTTCCCACGGGTACGGTAGATTCCATCCGTATTGGGTTGACTGTGAGCCCGCAGGAATTCGCGCAACAAGTTTCCTGGCTGAAATCCCAGGGATATACTTCCATTTCCCTCAACGACCTTTACCTCTACACCCAAAAACGCTTTACCATGCCGAAAAAGCCGGTCATCTTTACCTTTGATGACGGCTATGATGACGCTTTTACTAACGGCACCCCCATTTTGCGGCAATACGGCTACACCGGCTTGTTCGGGATTATCACCCATTTCCCCGGCACGACCAGCGGCACCAATACTTACGCCGACTGGGGCCAAATTGCGGCCGCCAAACGGCAGGGTATGGAAATTATCTGCCACACCGAAAACCATTTTGACGGCTCAAACCCCAAATATGATACCGCTTACATCTACCAAAATTTAAGCAGCTGCCAGCAGGCCCTGCAGAACCATTTGGGCGCGGCTGAACCCTACCTAATGTACCCTTATGGCCACTACAACGCCGACTATTTGGCGCAGGCCAAAAACCTGAGTTTTGTAATGGGCATGACTGTGCATGACACAGCCTGGGTCAACCTCAATGATTTAATGGAATTGCCCCGGGTGCGCGTCAGCCCGGGCGAGCCTTTGGACAAATTTATAGAGCGGCTGACCGAGTGAGTTCCGCGTAGCGCCACAAATTGTTAAAATCTTTGTAAAAACTTATCTTCCATGTTGGGAGATATTTTTTTTGCCAAATTTGCAAATATTTTTTGGTTTTAGGGTCCATTTCCAGCAACACAAGGGCGCCCCTAGACGTATAATCCGGAAGCTTTTTTAGGAAATCCTGGTAAATTTCGAAGTTATCCTTGGCTACAAGGGCGCCCCTTGGCTCAAAGCGCAAGCCACTCCGAAGCTTCCGATAATCAGCCGTCGATACATAGGGTAAGTTGGCGATAATAATATCAAATTTTCCTGTAATGTTAGAAAAAAGGTTGGAATGATGAAATTTAATTTTAACTTTATGGTTTTTAGCGTTCTGCTTGGCAACCATCAAGGCTTTTTGCGAGATGTCCGAGGCTTCAAGGGCCGCCCTTGAGCGCAGCTCTTTGGCTAAACTAACAGCAATTGCGCCGCTGCCTGTGCCAATATCGAGGATTTTTGCCTTTCCAAGGGCCGCCCTTGTCATGGCGCGATCAACCAACCATTCAGTTTCCGGGCGCGGAATTAGCACGTTTCTGTTGACTTTAAAACGCAGACCGTAAAAATCTTTGTAACCTAAAATGTAAGCCACAGGGCGCCCCTGTAAGCGGAGTTTGGCTAATTTCTCCACTTCTCGTTGCTGCTTGATGATCAATTTTGTTTCCTCATGCAAAAAAACAAACTCCTTTGGTTTTTGTAGTACATGGGCCAAAAGGAGTTCTAGTTCTATTTTATGATATTTTTTAGACGCTTCAGCAATGGTCATTACTTTTTTAACGCTTCCTTTTTAGCCTGCAAGTCTGCCTTCTGCAAAGCCAGGGTAATGTCCGCAAACTTACCTTCCATTATTAAGTTTATCTGGTTAAAATTTTGGTTAATGCGATGGTCGGTTACGCGGTCCTGTGGAAAGTTGTAGGTGCGGATTTTTTCACTGCGGTCGCCGGTGCCAATTTGGCTCTTGGTTAAATCGCGCACTTTTTTGTTTTCTATTTCCTCATAATAAGCTGCCACGCGGGCGCGGATAACATCCATGGCCTTTTCCTTATTCTGCATAAAACTGCGCTCGTCCTGGCACTGGGCGGTAATACCCGTTGGAATATGTAAAATACGCACTGCCGAATAAGTAGTGTTAACGCTCTGTCCGCCGTGTCCGGAAGAAGTAGTGGCTTCAATTTTTAGGTCGTTTGGATTTATAGTATAATCCTTTTCTTCCAGCTTAGGTAAAACCGCCACCGTAATGGTGGAAGTGTGCACCCGGCCGGATTTTTCTGTTTCCGGTACTCGCTGCACGCGGTGCACGCCGCTTTCATATTTAAACACGGAGTAGGGGGCTTTACCGTAAATTTCAAAAACAATTTCTTTATAACCGCCGGCATCGCTCTTGGAAGTGGAATTAATGTGAATTTTGCAATTTAAACTTTCCGCGTACTTGCCATAAGCTCGGAACAGTTCGGCCGCAAAAAGCGTGGATTCATCGCCGCCGGCGCCGGCGCGGATTTCCACAATGGCGTCGTTGACGTCATGCGCGTCTTTAGGCAGGAGCATTTCTTCTATAGCCGATTGTAATTCCAGAATCTCCGCCTCCAAACGCCGGCCCTCATCCAGGGCCATGGACTTAATTTCCGCGTCGGGATCGTTAAGCATCTGTTTATTTTCCGCTAATTGCTTTTCCGAACTTTCCAGCCTTTGGATTTTTTCCACCACCGGCAATAACTCGGCCTGCCGTTTGCCCAACTTAGCCATATCAAAACCGCCGCCAGAAGACATTTCTTCGGTCAGTTTGTGATATTCATCCAAAATTTTTTGAAAGCCAATTTCCATATGGGCCAGCTAATTATATTCTAACACAAAACCAGCCCATGGCTATTTTTCTTTTTTTGCTCTCGCTTGCGCCGCTTCCCATGCCAAATCGAACAACGAACGCATGGTCGTAGCAACATCTTTGTCGGTGATTAATATACCCGAAAGTTTTTTACCTTCCGATAGTATTCGAACATTATCGCCAAACACGCCAATGTCGCAAGGGAAAGGGGACTGCTCCTCTGAAACTTTAATGCGGGAACTTTCCGGCGTATCGGTCATAGTAACATTTTTAGAATTATACAATGCTTTGCTCTTAGCCTGTTTGGTTAAACGAACGTTTACAAATTTTTTGCGGTCTTCTTCCGTAAACAAATTATCAAGTTTGTCCTTAGAAAAAACTAAACGAAAATTATCAGCCTTAGGGTCTAAATTACCGGAAGTAGTAAACTCCATAAAACAATTAATCAAACCCTGCTTGCCTTCATAAAATTTTACCACCGGCTTGTTAGTCTGCTTATTGTTGATTAACTGCAATTGGGAGACAATGGTTTTTAAATATTTTTGCTTTTCTTCCAGTTCCTTTTTTTGAATTTCAAAAATACCTTCCAGTTGGCCGGGGTCGGAAGCAATGTAATGGGTTTTTTTATCCTGTTCGTAAGTGCTACACAAACCTTTTTGGATAAGGGAATTTAAAATAACGTAAGTAGTGGCGCGGTTAACGCCGGATTTTTTGGCAATATTTTGAACGCTGTCCTGGCCCAATTCCAAGGCGGCCAAATATACTTTGGCTTCTTTGTCGGTCAGGCCGATATTTTGGAGTTCTTTGGTTAAGTTCATATATGTTAATAATACTATATTAATAGGTGATAATCAACTTTAAAAAAAATACCCGGGGACCATCTGTTTAGATGCGTGCCCCGGGCTTCGTCTGGCTTGTTAGCCTCTTTTTTGCTGCCTAAGCGGTTGGGCCGCGGGCAGCGATTGGACAACAATAGTGGAACTGCGGCGTTCGGACTCCCGGCTTATTCCGAGTAAGTAGATTGCCGCGACATGGGGCTATGTGATCTTGCCGAGTTTGTCGTTACAAAGTTTTGTGACCGGCAGAACCACTTCCCATCTCAGTCTGCGATTTTTTTGCTCCCTCGACCCCAACAGTCGTCAGGAGACTATACGTTCTAACCGCCCATTGTTTTCCATAAGCCTCCTTTTCTTTTTTATTTTTAGGTTCCAGATGTTCTCTAGTAAGGTACTCGGCCCCTCCCGAACCTTCGGGGTAATCGGGGCCTTTCTCCGCCTAGTGTCCCATCCTTCACCTCCGCTACATAGAATTCCGACATTTCGGTCGTAAACAAATAATATCACAACCTAACTATTTTGTCAATAGCGGCAAACATTTATACAGAATGAAGTAGTAGATACAAATTTATTTTAAGATAATTTTTAATATTTTGCATTTAAATTTTCTTGTTTTGCCATCATTTTTAAACAGTTTTTGATAAGATTTTATGGCTTATTTAATAGTAAAAGTATTGTTTTGACTATATTTTATGTCAATACCCCTTGACAAAATTTATAGAATTTGCTAACATCCCTTTTGTAAGCTTAAACAAATAAAAAAGCATTTTGTCAAAAACTTATAACATTACATTTCAGCCGGCGGGTTAACCGGCCTTAAGCCGTCCACTTATCGCATTATTGCTTCCCGACAAGTCGGGAAATAGGGCGAGCCCAAACCCACTAACCTGCCGCTGAAATTAATGCCTGATTTTTCCCTAAAGCCCGCCATATCCCGATTTGGCGGGCCCTGGGGAGGAATCAGACTGGAGTTATCGGGAACCCAGATGGTTCTGAGGAAGCGACAGGCTCGGCCCTTCCGAAGCCTGCGATTACCTTACCACCCGCGCAAGCGGATTTGTCCGCAAAGTCCGCCGAAGCTCCCAAAAGGAGCGAAGGTGGATTGACCCCGGAGCTAGTGATAGGAAAAGTTAGATGTCCAAAGGCGGTTAACCTTCTGCTGCAGCGGAAGGTTAATCATGAGGCTCTGACTGGAACTGTTGCGATGCGCCGGCTGAGGACTGCTCGGTGAGGTTACTTCGACAAACCAACCAAAATTGACTGGTATTTGGCTTGTCGCTTCCGGCTCCGCCGTTTGGAATTTCCCAGGCGGCGGGGGACAAAGTCCTGGGCGCAGGTTACGCTCAGGCACTCCTTAACCACCTTTTGTCCGTAGACAGCCACGAATTACTGGCCGAGGACTGCCGGTTGAGGATACTTCGACAAATTGTCACCGCATGGTCGTCCCGACAAAGTCGGGACGACCTACTAACCTACTTTCCAGGAGGAAAAAATATATGCCCGGTTAAATCCGGCTTACGGGGATGAAACTAACCACTTCATCCCTCTTAATTTGAACCTATAAAAATTTGTGGGTTCAAAATAGGACTTTAAAAATCATCTCCTTTTCTAAAATGTTTTTCTATCTACAGGAAGATATCTCGGAAAAGGAGATCTAAATGAACCAGACGACGCTTTCCGCACTGACAGCGGCCCAGACCAACGTAGGCAACTACGAAGGCGGCCAAACCTTTAGTCGCTCCCCGCGGGAGCGCGTCCTACAGCTGCTAACCGTTGGGATTTTTGGGGACACCTTTTACGCCGGCAAGCGCGAGCTTGAAGCGGAGTGGAAGGATGCCATCCTTAAAGCCCGGTCCGAAGATCCGGAATTCCTGGCCAAAGCCATTGTCTATGGCCGTAACCGGGGTCTGATCAAAGACCAAAACGTGTTGGCGCTAGCAGAGCTTAGCGGAGGCCGCGGCAAAACCCGCGAGCCTTTTGAGACCATTTTTGACCAGGTTATCTGCATCCCCGACGATCTGCGCGTCTTTACCGGCGCGTTGCTCTCGGGCCAGGTGGCCGGCAAAAAGGGCCTTGGCGGCTACGTTGTTAAATCCGTCGCGAAGTGGCTGACGCAAATGTCCGAGTACCACACCCTGAAGTACGGTTCGGCCGCTTCAGAGGGCGTGTCACTTCGAGACATTGTGCGCATGACCCACCCGCGTACGGACGACGACGCAGTTGCCGAACGCCTCGGTTGGTTGGTTTCGGGTAAGCTTGGGAGTAATCCCGAGCTCAACCCGCAAATTCGTGCGTATGTGGCTTTAAAGTTGGCCACGACTGAAGACGAAGCCATTGCCCTGATTCAAAAGGGGCGGTTGCCGTTTGAAGTCGTGGTGCCAGCCGTCAAGCACATGACGCCGCGAATTTGGGAAGAGTTGCTTTACCAAGCGCCGTACATGAACCTTTTGCGGAATCTCGTGACCTTTACCCGTCACGGCGTGTTCCAAAAAGAGACCAATGTCCAGCGCGCTGTGGAGAAACTTTCCAACCAGCAAGCCGTGGAGCGTTCCAAAGTTTTGCCGTTCCGATTCTTTGATGCCTGGAGAAAGTATGTGGGCAGCGAAGGTTTTGACAGCAGAATCGCGGATACCCTCCGCGCTGCGTTGAATCTTTCGTTTGCCAACATGCCTTCTTTCGGCAACGCGACAGTAGCTTTAGGTGTTGATGTCAGCGGTTCAATGAGCACTACGCCAATCTCCGAAAGGGGAGAGACGCAGTGCATTGATATCGCCGGCATCTTTACCGGAGCTCTGTTGCGTAAAATCGAAGGTCGGGCGATTTCGCTCCCGTTCGAAACCTGTGTCATTGCTGACCATGGACTTTCCGGACGTGACGATGTTATGGTCACGGCGGAAAAAATCCATGAGCTCGGTGGTGGCGGCACGGCGCTCGGCAGCCCCATTCAGCGTTTACTTGACCGCAAGGTCAAAGTGGATGCGTTTGTGGGCCTAACCGACAACGAAGATTGGGCGTATGGCTCGGGATTCCAAACCCGGGACTCGTTCATCTCGTTGTGGCGGCAGTATCGGGCAGTTGTGAATCCTCAGGCGCAAGCCTTTGTGGTCCAACTCGCCCCTTACAGCCACGCTGTTGCACCAGCTAACGAACCTGGAGTGCGCTTCATTTACGGATGGAGCGACGCTGTGGTCAAATACATTCCGTTAATGCTTGAGGGCGGCGAAAGCCAACTGAGAGAAATTAGCAGGATGAATTTGCGCCAGGCGGAAATCCGGCAGAGCCCCGAAGCTCCGGACGACGCGCAGTGAATCCCAGTCTGACTGCGCGAATCCCGACAACATCGGGACACTAGGCTATAAGAGACTAAAAGCCTGCTTGCGGCGCGTCCTGCGCCGCAAGCAATCCGTTCGGATTAGTGAAAAATTAATGGGAAAGGCCAAATAGTTTTAAGGAGGAATAATCGAACTAATAATACCTACAAAGAGATGGACGCCCGTTCACAACGTCGTTCTCGAACGACGTTGTTCATCTCTCCTCCTCATAGTCCGTTAGCCCATAGCGGACTGCGGGGAGGAGACATCTTAAATGATGACTCAAAGTAACTTAGAGCGGCAGGCAACCGAATTTCTACTCAGCAAGAATCTTCGCTGGGACGGACGGAAATTCGTAACCGATCCCAAAAAGATCAAAAGCGTCAAGGCGCAAATCGGTTTTGAACGCCGCTTGGTATCCTGCCCCTTTTCCGGCCAGTCGATGCGCAAGCGCTGACCGGTAAACCAAGTTTGATTGGCGTGGTGAATGTCCCGATTTTATCGGGACAAGCCACATGCAACTAGATGGAGCAGTCACGCCAACATTTTCCAGTTCAAATTTTTGGAGGACATATGAAAACTTTTTTTGCTTTCGCGCTAGTTATTTTGCTGGCAGCCCTGACCGGTTGCCAAACCGCTTCGGCCGACAAGGCCGCCTGCAACCTTTCGGCGCTGACCATCAAGGACATTGTCCTCGACGGCGACGAGGCCGGTTATGTGGCCGATGCCATTGGTGCCCAGCTTTACTCGCGCGGCGCCAAATCCGGCAAGAACGGCACCAGCCTGACTGGCAAGGTCAAGTGGGAACCGGCGCAGTCGGTGCTAACCGTTAGCATCCACGGCACCCTGGTCCCATACGCTTCGGGCCAGCGCATAAAGCCCGCTAACCTGTCGGAATTCCCGGAACTGGTGCATTATAACCAGTTCGTGGATAAGGCCGCCGGTAAGATCGCCCAAGACTTCTGCGCCTGTGCGGCGGCGCAGCAAGCCAAGGAGGTGAAGCAATAAAAACCTCGGCGTCCCGATCCCACCGGGACGCCTTTTCTTTTACCTATAATTTGCTATAATTTATCTATAAATATTTATCAAATAATATATGGCAGAAAAACACCAAGAGCAGTGGGATGAATATAATCAAACACACCAAAAAATTCAGGATACTAAAAAATCTCAGGAATTTATCTCCAAATTGCCTGTGGAGGCTAGGCAGGAAGCTTTGGTAAAAAGAAAAGAACAACTGACCGTCATTCAAAAATACTATGACCTCATGAAATCCAAGGAAGCTGGGATTATTAGTCAAGGCAAAGATTTTGCCGACCAGGATAACCCGGATAATATCCAAATGTATTTGGACGCTTACAATGAGTATTTTGATTACTTAGCTGACCAGCCGGATGTAACTGGCGTGCAGATTGACGCCATGGTACAGAACATCGATGCTTTGGAAAAATTGATGAACGACCAAAAACTAAGACAGGAAGCCGCGCAACAGGTTCCGGAACATCTTGTAAAACAGTTTAGGCCGGATGATTTGGAAAAAATACGGACTATATTTATCGGCGTGGTCGCGCAGCAAATTGCCGACTTGGGCGGCATGGTGCCTGAAAGCGGTTTCAATCAGGAAAAACTTAATGAGCTCTGGGACCAGGCGGCCGCGGTTTACAAAAATGATGATGATGAAACTGCGGGCAACCTAAGGCCACACAGGCCATTAATAGGACCCGTTAGAATAATTAGGGCCAGCCCCGGCTGGACCGGCCACGCCAAGTATAAACACTAATAAAAATAACACGGCGCGGCAGTTTTGGCTGCCGTACCGTGTTTTTTTGTTGCCTATATTTTATGCCTGTTCGGCGGGATATGGGATTGGGCAACCATATGGTCAAGTTCCAGGATACTCTCAGGTAAATCCGACTGTAAAACTTCCCGTTCCCTGGCCAGCTTTTCTTCAACCGCAAGGTTAACCCGCTCCAAAACTGTCAGCCAGGCTTTTTTTGTACAAAAGACAGTGTAGGGGAAGGAGCTATCCAGACTTTCCAACAGACCATACTTATTGGGTAAACCAAGTGGCGGATTATCATGGGGCAAGACTGTAAATTTGGTCCGGCTCATTCTCCACCTCCCCACCACAGCGAATTCCAAATCTCGCGCAGGTATTTAGGACGTTCATCGTCAGGGACACAGGAGTCCAGCTGGCTCTTGTCTATAACTATCAACCCTTTGCGGTCAAACAAGTCAAGTGCCTGGGAAAAAGCCCGCCAAAAGGCCTGACAGTCATCGCCGCTTTGTGTGTCCGCGGAAATGGTCAGCGGCAGACGGTTAGCCAGGCATTGCTCAACCGGTATTCTCGGGCCGAAGCCGCCGACTTGGCGCGCAATATAACTATTCACGGAGACTGTAATTTTCGCGCAGGCGCAGTTAATTTCGCAGGCGGCCAAAAACCTTTGTCCAAAAGCCGCGTCGCGAAAAAATAAAGTTACCCAAGCCATGGTCGCCCAGTCGTGGCCGCTGCAGCTGGCAATGGGCAGAACCGGCAAATCCATCAGCCGGCTTATAATTTGGGCAATGGCCGGGTCGATGAGCGGCAAAACCGCAGCTTTGCAAAAGCCAATTTGGCAGATAATCTCCCAGGCTTTATGGTGGTCGAAAGTTTCCGGGTCAACCTGCAAATTTTTAGCTTTTTCCCAGTCTAGCTGTAAAATCTCCAGCGGGACTTTTTCAAACGGGGGGTTAAGTTTCCCTTCATCTACAAATGCCAGGCGGAGTGCCTCAAAAGCGGTCATAGTGCGGTTCGTAACAGGCATATAAATTCCTCCTCAAGAATTTCAAATGATTATAGCATGTTTAGCCAAAAAAACAAGGGCAGCGGCTTATGTTATACTTTAAGTATGGAGAATATTAAAGCCATTATTTTTGATATCGGGGGAGTGGTAACTCTTGGCAGTTTTCAGGAACTATATAAAAATTTCTCTGGCCGTGTAGGCATTGACGTTCAGCTAATAGACAATTACCACCAAGAAAACTGGAGCGACTTAATCCTCGGCAACATAACCCTGGAACAATTTTTTGAGGCTTTTAAAAAAGCGGGGGCCGGTAAGGGGGTGGACTTGCAGTCAATTTGGATTGAGGAAATGCTAAAGGTCAGGACAATTAACACCCAACTGCTCAAGGCAATCGATTTGCTGCGCAAAAATTATACAATCGGAGTGCTTTCCAATCTGACTTTTTCCAGGATGGTTGTGGATGAGCGCATGGGCATTTATAAACATTTTGATTTTTTAGTTTTATCCTGCGTTGAACATCTAAAAAAACCCGACCCGGAATTTTATAACTTAGCGTTAAAAAAAGCTGGCGTAACGGCAGAACAAGCGGTGTTTGTAGACGACAAAGACCGCAATACCATCGCCGCCAAGGAAATCGGGTTAAAAGAAATTTTGTTTACGGATAACGATACATTTATCGAGGATTTAAAAAAACTTGGAGTGGAAATAATTTAAAACTTATGAAAAAAGTATTTCTTCCCGGTTTAAATTTAATAGGACTGGACTTTTACAAAAACCAAAGAATTGCATTTGTAAATTCTCGCCAGCCAACTCCGTTACTAACCATCAAGGACGAACAGTCTTGTCTTTCCGAATGCCTTCGTGCCATGTTATAGATTATGTTAAAGAAAACCAAATATCTCAAATGCCAAGATCTGAACGTAGGAAAATCGAAAAGCAATTACGCAAACAAAAGCATTAGACTAAAATAAATTACTGCTTATTGCCAAATAAGCAAAATTATGAACAATATTGACTGGATATTTTTTGATGTTGGAGGAGTAATTATAAATGAATCAGCTTTTAATAATGCCAGGCGGCAACTAATTTTGGAGTCTGCGCAGATATACAATCCTAATTTAACTTTTCAGGACGTCTTTAATCTCCATCAAAAAGCCAGCTCCATAATTGGCAACCTTGCAGAAAACATGCTTTCATTAATTGTGCCAGGCGACAAATTTAAAGATGCTAAACAAGACCTGTTGAAACGAGAAAAAGGTTTACCAAACTATTTTGAAGTCAAAAACATCCGTCCAGAAATAAAAGAAGTCCTACCAATACTAAGCCAAAAATATAAATTGGGAATTATTGCCAACCAGCACGCGTACATTAAAACAGTGTTGGAACAAGCCGGCATTTTGCAATATTTTGACCATAATGAGGTCTCGCTTGACTATGGTTTTAAGAAACCTGACCCACAACTTTACCAGGCCGTATTTAATAGCACCGGCGCCGACCCTAAAAAATCCGTCATGATAGACGATAACATAGAGAGGGGACTAGTCCAAGCAAAAAACTTCGGCATGACCACCATTTGGTACAAACTGCCTGAATACGGAGACAGAAAATCGGAAGCCGTGGATTATACCATTACTAACCTTAAGGATTTGCTAAATATTGTCAAATAAGCGATTTAAGTAAACACTTAAATGGCTAATAAATGAAAAATAGACCTTCCCTAACCGACGCAAAACCCCGCCTTACGGCGGGGTTTTAAATATAAATATTGCTGATAATGGGTTATGTCCCCATTATGCTTTTTTCACGCGCGGTTTGCGTTCTTTTTTGACCTTGACCACAGACTTAATGGCTGCGGCGGCGGCGCTGCGCTTTTTAAACTTATCGACTACGCCGGCGGTGTCGAGTAGCATTTGCTTGCCGGTATAAAACGGGTGGCACTGGCTGCAGACTTCGGTGTAAAGCGTAGCCTGGGTGCTGCCGGTGGTAAAAGTTTTGCCACAGGCGCAGGTGACTATGGCATCATTAAAATATTTGGGATGGATAGCTGTTTTCATGGTTTATGAACAATTAATGGGTCATGTCCCGTTTATTGTATCCTTATTTGCCATTTTCGTCAAGGCCTGCTATAATTTAGACAGATTAATTAACATATCCGGTAAACCCTCCTGTTTATAAGGCCTGTGGGCATCTTATAAATCCACCGGATAGAAGGATAAGGACCATGAAAGACATCACCCTTTTAGATTTGCTCAAAAGCGGAGCGCATTTTGGCCATACCACCAGCCGGTGGAACCCCAAAATGAAGCCGTACATTTTTACGGTTCGGAGCGGTATCCATATTTTGGATTTGGAACAGACCAAAAAGAACCTGGAAAAAGCCATGAAATTTGCCGGCGACGTGGCCGGCAAAGGCGGTACCATCTTATTTGTGGGAACCAAACGGCAAAGCAAGGACATTTTAAAAAACGCAGCCATGGCCTGCGGCATGCCTTACATTAACGTCCGCTGGCTGGGCGGCACCTTTACCAACTTTAAAACCATCCAGCGCACCGTGCGCAAAATGGAACGCCTGGAAGGCTTAAAGGCTACCGGAGAACTGGAAACCAAATACACCAAAAAAGAACGTTTGATGATTGACCGCGAAATAGAAAAGATGGAAAAGCTGTTCGAGGGCATTAAAAACATGAAGAAACTGCCGGATGCCATTTTTGTTACTGACGTTAAACACGATGATATTGCGGTAAAGGAAGCCCAAAAAAGTAACATAAAGATTGTGGGCGTTGTAGATACCAATGTTAACCCGGAAGGGATTAACTATGTGATTCCGGCCAACGACGATGCCACCAAAGCCATAGAGCTTATCTGCCAGGCTATGAGCAACGCCATTAACGAAGCCAAGGGCGCGGCCGCGATAGTCAAGGAAGCGGCTCCGGTGGCCGAACCGTCAGCTGAAGAAGTTAAGTAGATTAATTTAACCTAAACAAAATCATATGTCTAACGATATTTTAAAAGAACTGCGCGAATTAACCGGAGCGGGGATTGTTGATATCAAAGAAGCGCTTACGGAAGCCGGCAACGATAAGGACAAAGCCATGGAAATTTTGCGCAAAAAAGGCGCCATGAAGGCCGGAAAAAAGTCCGAACGCGCGGCCAAGGAAGGCCTGGTTGAAGCCTACATCCATCCAGGTTCCCGCGTGGGCGTTTTGGTGGAAGTTAATTGCGAAACCGACTTTGTGTCCCGCACCGACGACTTTAAAACTTTGGTTAAAGAAATTGCCCTGCACATTGCCGCGGCTAATCCTTTATACGTAAGTATTGCGGATGTGCCGGGTGACGTGATGGAAAAAGAACAGGAAATTTATAAAGAACAAGCCAAAGGCAAGCCGGAAGATATCATAAATAAGATGGTGGAGGGCCGCGTGGCCAAATACTATGAGGAAGCCTGCCTAATGGAACAGCCGTTTGTAAAAAATCCGGATACAAAAATAAAGGATCTAGTAGCGCAAGCCGTGGGCAAAATGGGGGAGAATGTAGTGGTGCGCCGCTTTTCGCGTTTCGTTTTGGGAAACTAAAATTAAAATTTTCATTTAACAATTTTCAATTTTCAAACTCAATGGCGCAAAGTCATTGAAAACTGAAAATTAAAAATTGGAAATTATTGCGCTTGTCTTACCAAATTATTCCAAATATTTTACTTATAGTTTCTTTTCTCGGGATTGTGCTTATGATCCTGCGGCATTTACCGGAGGCATCGAAAATCCAGCCGGAGCAGGCTGACCCCTTGGCGCAAAAAATTAAGCTTAAAGGCCTGCCCTGGCTTGATATTCCCAAATTCCGGACTTACTTTCAGCGGCAAAGCCAAAGGTTGTGGCACTTCCTTCTGGAGGCCAAGGACCTAAGGCCATCCGCGGCAGTAGGCTACCGCGTCAAAAAAATTTTTGGCCGTAATGCGGTAAGCGCGGCGGCGCTGCCGGCCGCCCGGCCAATCCCTGCGCAGGCCGAAAATCAAACCGGCGAGCCTGATGATAATTATTATCTGGAAAAAATTAAAGCTGACCCTAAAAACCTCCAGCTTTATAACCAACTGGGTAAATTTTATCTGGACAGCGGCCAGTCTGCCGACGCGCGCGATATCTTCCAGTATTTGGTCCGTCATAATATGACTAATGCCGAATATTACGCGCGTTTGGCCCAGGCCAACTATAAACTAAAAGATTACGGGCCGGCCGTGGAAAATTACGCCCAGTCCCTGGCCATTGACCCTTCCCAGCCCAATCGGCTATATAATAAAGGCGTGTGCCAGGAGGCTTTAGGCCAGCTGAATGAGGCGGCCGAAACTTTTAAGCAGGCCATTGTCCTGGAACCCCGCAACATTAAATTTTACACCACCCTGGCCGGGGCTCTGCAAAAGACCGGCAACCGGCTGGCCGCCAAAGCCGCATTGCTCAAGGCCCAAAAGTTTGAACCGTTTAACGCGGACATTGCGGAAAAATTAAAAAACGTGTAGAATGTGTTGGAACGTTAACGCGCCCAAGTAGCTCAGTTGGTAGAGCAGCTCCATGGTAATAAACAGGCCCTGCTTGTTATCAAGGAATTGCTCTAATCCAAAAGCAGAAATGCCAAAAGAGAAGAGTAGGATGACCCTGTTCCGCCCTAAACAGGTCGTGGGCTGGTCAAAGTTCACAAAAATTTATACCGTTGTTTGCCCAAGTAGCTCAGTTGGTAGAGCATCTCCATGGTGGCCTTACAAGAGGCTTGCCCGTTAAAATGGAAACATTTTAATGAAATCCGAATTACGGTTAATAGCCCGCAATGGCCAAGACCGTGGCGAGCAATCGCCCGAACGACTGACAAGGAACGCTAAACCTTTACGGTAAGCGTAAGATACAGTCTAACCCTTATATAACAACTGGCGGCCAGGTAGCCAGTTAGAAATTGAGGTAAAAGTGAAGGAGAAGGTCTGCGGTTCAATTCCGCACTTGGGCTCCAGTAGAAAACACTGCAATTAACGTTGGAGTGTTTTTTATATGCAAATAGCGACATTAGCCCAAAAGTTTTGCGATTATTCGCAGTACATAAAAGGCTATTCAAAACCGACATTAAAACGCTACAAACAGGTAATAAATTATTATACGAGGTTTGCGGGCATAGAGGAATTGGAGCAGGTCACCAAAGACAATACACGGGAATTATTCTACTACGGCAGGACTTCCCAAGGTTGGACGCCCAACACGTTCATCTGCTACCACAAATCTTTAGCCGTATTCTTTAGGTGGTGCGTGAAAGAGGGTTATATGCAGTTTAACCCCACGGACGACATAGAAATCCCAAAGCTGGAGAAAAGACTGCCGCCAAAACTGACTCGGCAGGAAGCGATGAAAATTTTGGAAGTCTCGTACAATTTCCCGTATTCTTATAAATTCCTGCGTTACAGGAACCACGCCATATTTTCCACCTTCATCCTGTCGGGCATAAGGAAAAAGGAACTGCTAAATTTAAAGTATACCGACGTTGACCTGGAAAATTTATCCATATTTATTCGGCAGGGGAAAGGCGGTAAGGATAGAATCCTGCCGATATGCTATAAGCTGGCGGAAAGTCTGCAAAAATACCTGGAAGAGCGGAAGCGGCTAAAAAGGACTTGCCCAGAATTTTTTATCTCCCTGAACCACGATAAAGGATTCACGGACAGCGGCTTAAAAAGACTCTTGCTAACTATGGTTAAAGCGTCAAAAATTAAGTTTACCATTCATAAGCTGCGGCACACTTTTGCCACGCTGATGCTGGAAGGCGGATGCGACATTTACAGCCTTTCCCGAATGATGGGACACTCGGACATTAAGACCACGACAATTTATTTGTCAGCCAGTGCCGAACATTTACGTTCGCAAATGACCAAACACCCATTAAATAATTTATAATCATATGGACACTAAAACTCTACAAGTCATAAGCAACCCCGAACAGCAAGCCGCAAGGATTTTTGAAAACCTAGATGTTAGCGAAGGCACACGGAAAGATTACCAGTGCCGCATTGGTATGTTCGTGGGCTTCATCCAAAGGGAAGGCTTTGACCGCAACAGCTTTTTAAAGTTCAAACGGTATTTGGACGGTCGTAACGATTACAGCACAGCGACTAAAAACAAATATTTGGCGGCAGCCAAAATCTTCCTAAAGGAGCTTAACCGACAAGGGGCTTTACCCGCAGACATCACCCAAAACGTAAAAAGTTTTAACCAAAGCAAGAAGCATAAACGAGACGGCCTTACAGAAGCCGAAATCCAAAGCGTTTCGCAAAAACTCCAATCTTTACCCGAAAATCCCGAAAGCTCACGCCTAAAGGCCATTTTTAGCCTTTTAACCCTGCAAGGATTACGGCAGATAGAAATTGCTAGGCTGGACGTAAAAGATTTAGACCTTGTAAGTGGGGTAGCCTTTGTGCGGGGAAAGGGGAGAGATGACAAGGAAATTATCAACCTGCATCCCGAAACGGTTAAAAATTTAAAGATTTATGCTAAAGCCAATAAGGTTGGCAGTGGCCCGCTGTTCACCAGCAGGAGCAACAACAGCATAAATCACAGGCTGACAACCAGGGCGTTAAGACAAATTGTAAAATGCCTGCTTGGCGAACTCAATATTACAAAATGTGTCCACGGCCTCAGGCACTACTTTACTACCATGTTAATTAAAACTTATAAAGGCGACTTGTTGGAAGTTGCCCAATACACCAGACACAAAAGCCTGGAGATGTTACAGGTATACAACGACAATATAAAGCATAAAGCGGACTTACCCCGCTATTACGCAACCTTTCAGGGGGTGAACTTTTAAATGAAATCTAAAACTAAAAAAGTTGGCAGGCCATCGGTGATGACGGCAACCGTTGTCCGAAAACTGGAGACGGCTTTTGCCATTGACGCAACGGCCGAAGAAGCCTGTTCCTTTGCGGGAATCAGCAGGGATACCTTCTATAATTTTTTGAAAGAAAAACCCGAATTTTCCGACAAAATTGACGGACTGCGGCAACAGCCAATTTTAAAAGCCCGTCAAACAATTGTGGAGAGTTTGGACAACTCAAACGAAGCGAAATGGTATTTGGAACGCAAACTAAAGAAAGAGTTTAGCCCACGACAAGAGTTGGGTAACGCCGAAAGTCAACCCTTCATAATTAACATTACAGATTATTCAGCAAAAAACAGTGCGGACCAGGATGTTTAAAAAATTCCTTTTAATAATATAAGCCACCCTAAAACCGCTTGACAGAACCCCTATAAATGCAGTACAATTGTGAGTCAAAGGGGGACAAATATGCTTGGCTTGGTGACGTGTATTTTGGTTACGGTTATTTTTGTTCTGCTCCACGAGTATGAACACGCCCGTGAGATGTTAAAACGTGGGCTCAGGGTCAGAGAATGGGGCTTTGGGGTACCAATCACATCTTGGCCTCGGCTGCGGCTTAGTATTCCTTGGCTGCTACCCAACACGCCGTTTTACCTCAACATCCTGCCGTTTATGGCTTACGTCAAGAACTCAACCAGGGACAGCCTGAAAATACAACGGTGGCTGCCTTACAGCGAATCCTCCGTGATTTACGGGGCGGGTGTTTGGGGGAGTATCTTTTATCCACTCGTGGTTCTGGCTGTCTGCGAACTGACAATGGCCGACTACCGAATAGCTGGAGCCTGTGCAGTTATGGCCTTAGTTTTACTGCCGCTAAAGAAACAATTCTGCCGATACGGGGTTCCGCTCTTGGGGCTGTGCTTATTAGCTCTTATGGCCCACGCCTCCGTTTTTCACCCCGAAGCATTTAAGTCAAACGGCGGATACTTAAAACTTGCTGCCGATGTTTACCATTACAACCTGAACTTTACCAAAGGGGTGATGATGGCTTGCACTTTGTCCCTTTGTTTGGGATTGATGAACACGCTGCCATTTCTGCCGCTGGACGGTGGACGTATTATAGAAACGTCATTAGAAAAGATTAAGGCCCCACGCTTGTTGCTGGCTCTGTACCGACTGGCTGGAATGTTGATAATATTTGGGTTGTTCGTCTACGACCTAATTACTTCTACGTTACAGGACTTTCACTGGCTGTTCGGGAAGTAGGCATCACCGACCATCAAGCCAAACACCTACCGTAGTTCCTCTAAAAGGTTCTACGGTTTTTTTATACAAAATACGCTCCGACTTCCCATAAGTCTAATTACAGGAAGTAGCTTTTCGTTAATCAAATTTATAATTTAGTATTGTCCAGTTTTGGGCGGGACCATGGTCAAGCTCAATAGTGGAACCAGACTGGCGAAGGCCTAATTTTGATATATAAAAATCTTTTTCGTATTTTTTGAATCCGTCACTCGTCTCTAGCGAAAATATACTGTCTATAAAAGGCGGTTTTGGTTGCTGGGTCCAAGTAAATGGTCTATTAAATCCAAATTGCGCTCTGTACATTACCGCCGCTGCACCAACTGACGTAATAGCATTTTGCAATGTAGCCAAAGGCAGGTTTTTCTCTCTGTCATGTTTTATTTTGTTGTAGGCATCATACCAAATTAAAGAATGGGTCGGGGCAGCGGGGTTCCAGCCTTCAAAAGGACTAAAAGGGCTAAATTGGGGATATTGCTGGAGAGATAATTTATATCCATCCAAAAACATTGGGTTTAGAAGTTTAACATAATCCTTGGTATTAAAATCCTGCTCCGATGTATAACCATTATCCCTGAGAACCGCAGACCAAGCAGATTCAACTTCCATAGAAGCTAACAAAATAATTTCTCTTATTCTATGACCATATGCGGATTCATTTTGCTCGCTCGGCTCTAAAAATTCAAACAAACTCTCTAATTTATCCAGTAAAATCTGCAAGGAAACGGATGATTGGGTAAGTTCCTTCTGCGAAATTGTTTTTTCAAAACCACGGTTATAATAGTTATTTATACCAGGCCTCCAAATCCGCTTATAACATACACCAGGGACAGTCCCGTGCTCTGTCGGATTACCATCCCCAAAACTTTTTAAAACCCAATCCTTTAAAGAAATTTCGGGAGGGTTTGGAACTGGTGCAAAATAAGGGTCTCCTCCAAAGTTCATACTGATGGCAAAAAATCCACCTTCCCCTTCAAAAGCCACCCCTTTTTCAGAAAGGAAACTGGCCTCTAAATCAAAATTCGGGCCATACTTAACTTTTGGATGAAACTTATTTTGGAAAAACAGGACGGCCATACTATAAAACTTTAATAACCATCAATTACCAAATGGGTTCAACGCCCCAGCCGTGTGAGCTGTCATTACGCCGCTTTGCGCCGTAGCTGAATCGGCGGCATTGGCGGGGACAGAATCGGTTAAGGAATAACCCCAAGAGGTCAGTGTGGCCATATCTGGCACACCAAGCAGTCCATTATCGCCTGTGAGGTAAATTGTGCCGCCCTTATTTACTAAAATGCCCGCAGGATGCAACTGGCTGGCAGAGCTGATATTTGGGGCAGATGGTAAAAAGGAAACATCACCGCTCAAGGAATTGGAGAAACTAAATCCTAAACCTGTAAACACGGCCGCACTGGTAAAGGCGGCTTTTTTGCTATCTGTAATTAGGTAACAAGTTCCCATATCGCTTCCTTTGTTGGAGCAAATAATCTTCCCGTCACGTGGCGGGATAAAATTCCCCGTGGGCAAAGCTAAATCGGCGGAACTGGCTGTAACTACATTGGCCCAGGAGTTAAAACCGTAAGACAAGAAAGCTCCAGCCGAAGTATATGGCCGTTTTTGGCCGCTGGCGGTTATTTCATAGACTATACCGTTAGAGATAACATTTGTGCCGGCGGGGTCTGTGCCGCTGGTTGATGTTTGGTTTACGGTTGTGGGGGTTGTTTGATTAGTTATGGCGGGATTCGAAACTATTGGCGTTGGAACGGATGTTGGACTAGCGGCTGGTTGCGGATTATTGGACGCATATGGATTTGCGCCTATGGATAAAGGATAATCTAAAGTTGTACTTGCAGTAGGGTCAGTTACTGTAACCAAAACATTATAGACACCAGCTTGGGTTGGCGTGCCGGTCAAAGTTATGGCGTCCGAAAAGCCACTAACCGAAGCCTGTTGAACAGGGGTCATAACTGGAATGCTTGAGGCAATTCCTGGGGGCAAACCTGAAACTATTGTTGCGGGGACAGTGGGGCCAAACCAGTCAAAGCTAATTGTAGAATTGTAAGGAAAACCAGTAGTTGCGCCCCCTGCCTGAGTAGTTGTAACTTTTTGAACATAACTTACTACTGTTAGGCTAAAATCTTGTTCTAAGGTGGAACCGCAAGAATCACTTAAATAAAACTTAACCGTATAGACCCCCTCTTGTGTTGGAGCACCCACTAGAGTGGTTGAGCCTAAATCAGTAGCATTTACTGAGCCACTTCCTAAATTGATGCCCGGCGGTAGTCCTTGAGTAGTAACAATAGGGTCACAAATGCCGCTATAAATATATTTAATGGTAGCTGAATAATAATCAGCAAGGGAAGCATTGGGCAAAGGCGATGTTGTTATTATTTGAAACGCTTGATTTTCTGCTTTAGCATTGGGCGCATAGAAGGCCAAGCAAAGCACAAGAACGAAGAGGCTGACATAAATTTTTTTCATAAAGTTTTGGCTTAATTATTTTTTAATTAAATCCTTATAATGTAATTTCCCGCCGCTAAAGTGGATGAACTGGAACAGCCTGCCGAGTTCGCTGTTGGAAGGTGTAATAATGTGCATTTCGGGCCATATGGCCGTGGCCATTTCTTCAAAGTCCAGTAGTTTAATCTTACAGCCAGCCAGATTTTTCCGAAACTCTTTGTCACCCTCCCACAGTTCCCTATGCCGTTTATCGTACCTGGTACAACAAAAATAGAAGACGAAAGTTTTTTGGTCAGTCAGCTCGTAGACTTTATCTTTTAAAGCCTTTGACCAGTACGGCTGGGCTACTTCACGGTAAATCTTCCTTGTTCTCCTTAAACTCCTTTTTATGGCATCTAGGGAACCTTTTATCCGTATGCCGCCGTGCCAGCTCTTACAGCTTACCACCACAACCCGCTCTATACCACGTTTAGTGGGGTTAATGCCGATTATATCTATGTCGGAATGGACGGCGTAAGCAGGCCCCTTCTTGTTCGGCTTATACTTAACGTTGTGCTGGGTGAAATATCCCAAATGCCGAAAATAGTCCTCTGCGGTTTGTTCCAAGATGTCGTTAATCATACAGCTGGTGTAGTTTGAATATTAAAGGCATCGCAAACTCGTTTAACATATTCGGGCGTAAACTGGGGGCTTGGCTGTTGGCGAAAAAGGTAATCAGCAAATGCGGGAATACCCTGGGCCACATAGACCTTATATTTATTCTTCCAGCCGCCCTGGATTTCCACCGATTTGAGATTCACAAACAGGACCACCTTGCGTACGTTGATATTATCCAAGCCGTGTTCGGCCAAATACCTCTCTAACTGCCCAGCCCGCCATTTAACTTTTTCCCGAATATCCCAGAGTGAAAATAATTTGCCATCCGCTGATTGGCCATATGCTTTATCGTAGGTAAAGACTGTATGGACGTCATAAGTTTTAACTTCTATTAAAATTACGCCCTTGGGGCCGACAACTACGAAGTCATAATCCGCCTTTACTGCGGGAATCTTGTAATTAGGATAGATTTTGTACTGTTTCTCGTCCAAATATTGGTTTAAATATTTACGTACCAGGATTTCCCCGTCATCACCTTTGCGGGCGTGTTCATAATTGGCCAAGCACTTTTCCATCCTGGCGTCCAGTCGCTCATCCACTTTAACCATAAACCAAATGAACAGAACAACTATGGCCAAAATTATTAGCAAAGATATTACGGCTTTCAGGGGAGGGGTGACTACAAAGATACGAAAATTTAAAGTCTTTGCCCTGACAACTAACCAAACTACATCAAGAGCAAGCAGGGCGAAGATTAAGGCCAGCGTGGTCCAAAACTTTGTAGCGTTTACAATCCAAGTCTTTCTGGCAAAGGGCAAACTTAGGTAGGGCATATTATTCGGTTTGAAAAAATTCTTGGCAAATTTGACTACCCACGAAATCGCTGAACGTAGCTACCGAGTTTGGAAAAGTGGCGTTTATTACTCCCGATAATTTAGCTTGGATTTCCCTTGCGGTTTTACCTGAACCGCTAACAATAATTATTTTTACAGCCTGCTGAACAACATCTCCCATTAGCTTAACTAAGTGTTGGTCTGCCGCCTTCCATCCCACAATTAAAATTCTATCGGTTTGCCGCAACGCTTCCTTTAATACGACCAGATGGTCGGGCGGGCAAACGAAGGTATTTTTATCTGCAATGGGAATTGCAATCCAGGGATAAAAGAAGTATTTATCTCCACTGCCATCCGTCATACCGTAGCCGTCCTGAATATAAATTGGGTCTGTATCTTCTGATGGATTTTTTAGTAGATGTTCTGGGTTGTTCATCAAAAAGCCGTAAGTGTCACCGTCGCTTGGGATGCGAAAAGCGTTCCGCAAAACTTTAGTCCAGTTATAGGCCCCGTGAACCTTAATTATTTTGATAGGGTGGGCGACAAAATCGCCAACATTTTCTAATTTGTACCCAGTAGCCTGCTCAAACAGCAAGTCATAGTTAAAATTTACCACACACGCTTGGCCGCCATTGTCCCTAATCTGGTTAATAAGCTCGCTGTAATTATTTTGGGATTGGCTCCCATAATTGCTGGTAATATCTCTAAAAAGTTTTTGCAGATAGAACTGGCAGGCTATGAGCTGTTGCAGTCTTTCGGGATTCTGCGAACTTTTGGCCTGAATCTCTGTAAAGAGTTCTTCCAATCCTTTTCCTTGCCGTGAAGCCGAGGCCACGCTGGCTGAAAGGTTCATCACTTGCGGAAAATGCTTAATAATCCCTTCAAACCTTTTATCAAAAAGGTTATTCGCTAAAGGAGGCTCGTGATTAAGCGGAAGGTTACTATCGCCTCTGTGAATGTAGTCATAAGAAGCACCTGCCCCCAAGATTATTACTGGTTTTGGCATATATTTAATTACCCCCATTTTAAAATCCATTTCCGCTTATATTATAGCCCTTTTCGGCCATTATACAAATCAGCCCGCCTCTTCCTACCCTAGAATAACGCCGTCTTGATTTTTTAGCGTTTGCTCTTTGTCTAAAATTTTACCCATTTCGCCCTGGGAAACCAGCTTTCCGTCTTTTGCTAAACCTCGGCCTGCCAAGTTTTGCCAAGTACGGGCGGCAAATTCTTCCGCTGTTTCCCCTGTACTGGGCTTCATAATTAGCAATAGTTTTTTTACCATAAAATTATAATTTAACTACCGCCCATCGTCGGGTTATAGTCAAAGCACGAGCCGGACGCCTTGGGCCTGCCAACCAGGTTGGCGCAATAACTTTATTTTAACCCTTCCTGCTGAATAAAATTCTGCGCCAAAAAGTTTAATAAATCCGTATCTCCCACAGGCAAAACAAATTCAGCATCTGTGTAATAAGCATTGACTGTTTGGCTACCAGGAAGGTAATAGACCACGCCGAGCGTTGACAGACCGTCAGCGTCGGGCAATGTGTAAGTTACTAACGTGGATGAAATAGGCGTAACTTCTAGCCCTTGCGGTACGGTTATAGGAACACCAAAACTTTTTTCATCGTATTCTTGGTATGTCTGCATTGCACTTGAAAAGTAAGGTGCGGCGTTTTCTTCCATACATCCAGCGCAGGCGGGTATTTCAGAATAGGAAACCCTCTCTCCATAATCGGCACCCCCGCCAACAGGATGTAAACTTACAACACTACTACCGTCTACCCCGATACTGCCCGAACCAGTCCAGCCTGTTAGTCCCAGCCAGACCTTATATATTACCCCGTAAGCGGCCAATTCACTCGTAAGTTGGCTATTCCCCGTTACGGAAAATGTTAGAGGGTATTTATCGGAGTAAGTCCCGCTTCCGTTAATAGCGTCGTTAGTCGGTAAAACAGTAACTGGCATTTGAAGGGAAGGCGGCATAACGGGATTACTTACTACTCCGTAATTTTTTACTGTGGAATAAATACGTACAATTACAAAAACAAGCAGCGCAACACCAACCAACACCAAAACTACTTTAGTCGCTTTTTTTGCGCCAAAAAGTGCGCCATTGGTGGCTAAAGTTTTTTTTCCAACAAAAATATACAAAAACGCTCCACGAATCAGCCAAAAAAATATTATTTCAACCAGTATAGCTCCAATTAAAATTTCAAAGTAAGTCAGCCAAGAAGGTGTCTTTACCGAGGACTGGGAAGGAGTGCTGGAAGATGAGGGATAGAGAACGTGGTTAAAATCTACAATCTGTTGAACACTTAACCCATCGTCGTGTAATTGTGAAAATTGTTGGAAGTTCAATATAGATTTTGCGGCAGGAGTGCTTTTAGATGGTAAATACTGGCTAATGGCGACAAATGCAAAAATCACACCGACCACAAAAGCCAAGGCAAAAATAATCTTTAGAAGTCTATACCACCACTTTGATTGTAATTCCTGGAAGTTCATAAAATATTTTTGATATCAGTTTCCAAAAGGATTTAAAGCCCCAGCGGTATGAGCGGGCATAACGCCTATTTGCGGCAAAGCATTGTCGGCCGAATTAGCAAGCACTGAATCGCTGGAAGTGTAACCCCAAGAGGTCAAAGTGTTTACATCGGGAACTCCCAGCAAGCCATTGTTGCCGACAAGGTAAATCGTCCCGCCTTTGTTTAACAAAACCCCTTCTGGGTGAGTTTGAGTTACAGAATTTATATTGGGAGCAGAATTTAGGAAAGAAACGTCACCGCTCAAAGAATTAGAAAAACTAAACCCTAAACCTGTGAATACCGCCGAACTGGTAAAGGCGGCCTTTTCGCTGTTGGTAATTAAATAACAAGTGCCCGTATCACTTCCCTTGTTGGAACAGATAATCTTCCCGTCCCGTGGTGGAATAAAATTTCCAGTTGGTAAAGCTAAATCGGCCGAGCTGGCTGTAACAACGTCAGCCCAGGAATTAAAACCATAAGACAGGAAGGCTCCAGCGGAAGTATACGGCCGTTTTTGGCCGCTGGCGGTAATCATATATACCGTGCCATTAGAGCTTATATTTGTCCCTGCCAGGTCGGTTATATTTCCAGGCTGGCTGCTAGTGACTGGAGTGGTGGAAGCCTGGATTGTGGGAGCATTAGAGCTTTGGATAATTGTAAGCGACAAATTGTCAGAATATGTGTCCGTGTTATCAGTTGTCGGGTCAGTTATAAATAGTTGTGGGTTAAAGAAACCAGACTGTGTTGGGGTGCCGCTTAAAATCACAGAGTAAGACTGCACGGGAATAATGCCGGAGGTATTGGGGGAATTTTGCACCACCTTGCTAAGAGTCATCCCCGCAGGTAATCCAGTAAAACTTACGGAGGGGGTATATATTCCTTTATACTGGAAATTGATGGCCGCGTTATAGGCAAGGCCGGTATATCCAGATGGCAAAACGTAATTACTTGTTACATCAAAGGTGCTTGAAACTTTTACATTGTATAAAGTGGTTTGTGTTAAATTTGGATTACAGGCATCTGTTAGGGTTATGCTTATTGAAAATTGCCCCTCTTCAAGTAACGCGCCGCCGAATGAAACTGTTACAAACAAAACGGAGGAACCGAGTGAACGTGGGTTAGTGCTAACAGAAGGAGTGAAAGCACCTGCCGGCAATCCAGCAATTGACACCGACGGTAATTTTTTACAGTTGGTTTTAAACGTAATATTTGTTGAAGGGTTGTTATCCCCATAGTAAAAAGATATAGGACTTGGAGTCGTTGTGGTTGTTTGGCTGCCCAAAGAACTTAAGCCTTCAAAATCATCAGCCGAAGCCAAAGTAGGAGCCAGTAAAATTGTTACTAAAATCGTCAATAGAAGTTTTTTCATAAATAGTCTTTCTGCGGGCATCAAAAAAGGCCGCCCGCTTGCTCCATCTGCCCTTTCGGGCAGAGACCACTCTCATGGCTAAAGCAAGACAGACGACCGTCGCTGCATGAGAGTGGGTTTTTGCCATGCCCATAGCACCGCTGTGGGGTTAGGCAAACTGATTAAATTGTGCTTTAATATTAACTCTTTTAGCTTATTTTGGCAATACCACGAAAACTGGTAATTTGTTCTTGACAGTTTTTCGGCTTCGGTTTAAAATACCCTTAGTTATTAGTAGAAGATTTTTTAAAATTTCATAAGTTTTACGATATTTGGAACCCTTTTAGGCTCGTCCCTGGAATAATCGGAGCCTTTAGGTAAACACCTGCCACAAAAGCGGGTGACGGACTAAAAACAGTCCAAGTGGAGACACTATAACCTTCCACCGCGAGCTTTAATCATTGAAGCTAAACGGCGTCAAACATCCGAGCAGACAGGCTGCAATGGTGTATAGCGTAAAAATTTTAGGGCGGCCAGTTGAACGCCGAGAAACCTAAAAATTATTTGTATTCTAAAAATTAGAATATGGGTAGTTTTTAGGTTTTTTTGTTTGGATTTTCCCAAGCAACAACCTCATGGAAGGGAGTCGTCGGTTAGTCTCCCGAAAAAAACCAGCCGCAAACTATTGGCGAATGGATAATTGTCCCCGCTCTGTCTGACCGCTTGACAACGGGGGACTTTCACCCGTTCGGCAATAGTAATTTTAGTCCGCTTTTAGTCAGACAAAAATTCAGCGTGAATAACCAAAAGCCGTGGCAAATCCTATTTTTCCCGTTTTATTTGCCAAACGTTTTGTAAAGGACATGCTGACTGATTGTAGAAGCAGGCTTTCCATGAGCCGAAGGAGGGGATGAAAGGAAATAGAAGCGGTTATAAACTCTTATGTCAACAAAATTACGAAGCGACCCCACAAAACAGGTTAGGCTGGATGCTAAATTACACAAGCGTGTAAAAATTTTAGCTGCCTATGAGCAGGCGAAAGTCCTAGACCTGATAAATAAATTCGTAGAAAAAGGCCTGGAGAACCTGGAAGAAAGACCTGTTCCCAATGGAAAAAAACTTAAAACAATTATTTGAAGATTTTGTAAATCAGGCGGAAAACTTGGAAGGGAAGTCCCCAAAAACCGTAAAAAATTATCGGGATAATTTTGGCTTGTTGACTGAATTTAAGCCAGACATTCAGGCCGCAGATTTAAATCCCGAACTAATGGTAAATCTTTTTGCTTACTTAAACTCACGGGAAAGGAAGGTCGGCAAACATCTGATAGTCCGCAAATTAAAAAATTCAAGCATATCCACAATAAGGGGGAAGTTAAGCTCATTCTTTAATTGGCTGGTTATTGGAGGACATATAACCGCTAACCCTTTTGACAAAATTCCGCACCCAGAAGTTTCGTACACGGATAGAAGGGCTTTCACACTGGAGGAGTTTGACAAAATTTGCCTAGCCGTGGGCCGCAATATTGTTTGGGAGAATCTTTTGCAGCGAATCCGAAATAACACCATGATTTATTTCCTAAGCATGACTGGGGTTCGTAAAGAAGAATTATTCGGTTTACGGCTGGATGACCTTGATTTAAAAAATAAAATTTTAACCGTGCGGGCGGAAATCTCAAAGTCCCGTATTACCCACTATGTCCCAATTGAAGAAAATTTAATGAGCCACCTGGGAACTTACCTGGAAGCCCGCAAAACCCTAACCACTCCATACTTATGGGTCTCCAGCTCCGAAGATAGGAACTTTACGGAACACGGGGGCAAACACTTCATAAAAAAACTGGAAGAAGCGACGGGACTAAAATGCCATCTTCATAGGTTTCGCCACACCTTTGCCGTAAATTTTTACGTGGCCACAAAAGACTTGCTGCGGTTATCATCTATGATGGGGCACAAAGACGTACGGACAACAATAAATGTGTATTTGCGATGGTTGCCAGACACTAATTTGCAGTCTGGCCTTAACGCTCTGCGGGTTGCATTATTCAAGTAAATTATGTAAAATTAAGCCGTAAGCCCATTTAAAAATTAAATATGTTGTTGCAGTGCTTTTTTAGACTCCTTTGTCTATAATATAACTGGTTATAAATAGGCCCTAGCAACGGTATATATTTGTGAACTAAAAAATCATTTTCTCCCTGTAATTATTGCACAAAGTGCAAAAATTGCTTCGGGGTTATTGATGGTAAGGAGCAGGTCTGCGGTTCAATTCCGCACTTGGGCTCCACAAACAACCTTAACTTATGTTAGGGTTTTTTGTTGTAAATAAAACCAAAAGTGCTATAGTTAAAATGGGAAAATTAAAAACAAAAAAATGAATATTTTACAATTGGTATTGGCTATTGTTATAACCGAAGGCGCGGGAGCTTTGGGCTCCATTTTTACCGCTAGAAATATCCGCGGCTGGTATAAAACTTTAAACCGCCCAAGGCTAAACCCACCCAATTGGGTATTCGCGCCGGTCTGGACCATTTTATATTTATTGATGGCCGTTGCGGCCTGGCTGGTCTGGCAACGGGGAATAGCCAGCCCAGGCGTTGTCATTGCCCTCATAGTATTTCTTATCCAGTTAGTTTTAAATGTCCTGTGGTCAGCCATCTTTTTTGGCTGGCACAATCCGGCCGCGGCTTTTGCGGAAATTATTTTCCTTTGGCTGTCTATTATTTTGACAATTTTCGAATTCTCCAAAATTTCACCGGCTGCCGCCTGGTTGATGGTTCCATATATTATTTGGGTAACCTTTGCAGCTTACCTGAACTTTAGCATTTGGCGGTTAAATTAGTATTATAAAAACGATTGATTTTTTTGGTAATTCCTGTATAATTACTTAAGAATTTAATATGGGCAGGTAGCGAAGCGGTCAAACGCGACTGACTGTAAATCAGTTGGCTTTATGCCTTCATAGGTTCGAATCCTATCCTGCCCACCATGAACCATTCGCTCCGCTCAGGTTCATGGCACGCCGCTAAAATTAATGGGGGATAAAGTTAAACAAATTTTTGGCAGTAAACCGAGCATTGACTTAAGCTATAAAAAGTGAGATAATAATTTCATTCTTCCGAGGAGGAACGAATGAACAAGACTTTGAGAGTAGTAATTATCAAACCCTCGAAGTATAACCCGGACGGGTACGTTGCCCGTTTCAGGTGGGGGTTTCTTCCGAACAGCACCGGCCGCTTTATACTCAGTATGATTCCGCCTCGGCTGAATGGCCGGACGGTTGAAACCGAGTATTACGACGAAGCCGTCTATGTTCCAAGTGAATACCAAAATCGCCTGCATGCAGAAAAAGGCGTAACCACGCTGGCCATGTTCGTCGGCGTTCAAAGCCATCAGTTCCAACGAGCGCAGGATTTAGCCGCATACGCAGTCGACCACGGATGTCTTGCGATTGTAGGCGGACCTCATCCCATGACCTGCGACACCACGATGCTCCAAAATCGCGGCATCAGTTTTGCCCTTTCCGAGGCAGAGATGATCATCAGTGAAATTCTCACTGACGCTGTTGTTGGTGAACTCAAACCGGTATATGGGGGAGATCGGCGCTGGGCCACGGAAGTGGAAGCACCGGTCATTATTCCGCCCACACAACACGAACTGGGACGGTATGTCTTTCCGATGATGGGTATTTACCCGGCGCGTGGTTGCCCGTTTCTGTGCAACTTCTGTTCCGTCATCAAGATTGCGGGACGGCGGGTTCGCAGTCAACCGATTGAAACAACGCTGAAAACGCTAAGGTTAGCAAAACAAGCCGGCGTTCGGCTCGTGATGTTCACCTCGGATAACCTCAATAAGTACGCCGAAGCTCCGGAACTCATGCAAGCCATGATCGACGACAAAATCGGCATGAAGTTCTTGTGCCAAACCGACACACAGATTGAACGTCAACCCGAACTGTTACAGCTCATGGCTAAGGCGGGCTGTTATCACATCTTTGTCGGCGTCGAGAGCTTTAATAAACGCGACCTCAAAGGCGTACACAAGGGTCAGAATCGGCCGGACACCTACATTCGGATAGTCGAGCTTTGTCGGGAGTTTGGAATTACATCCCATTTCTCCAACATCATCGGCTTTCCCGATCAGGACGAACAGAGCATTAAGGAACACATGAAGGTCTTACGCTCTGTCGGCCCGAATTCCGCTTCGTTTTATGTACTCACGCCGATTCCTGGCACCGAGCAATACGGCGAGTTTATGGCTCAAGGTTTGCTGGAGGAAAAAAACCTTGACCGTTACGACACAACACATCGTGTTTGGGCGCACCCTAACTTCAAACCGGGTGAACTTGAGCGTTTACTTTATTGGTGCTACCGAGACTTTTATCGACTAGGTCAGATTGCGCACCACGCATGGCAACGGGACAGAAACTCCCCAACACCCATCACCGACACGCTTGGCACCGTTGGCTCAGGGATATTCCACTGGGCTAGCGGCGCGTTACACCGCCACCCTATGTCCGGCGGCGTAATCATCCGCAACCGCGACAACTTCCGCGAGTTCCTGCCGTATCGCCGCAAATATTTCGGCGACGTCCTGGAAAACGACCTTTTCCCTCTCCCGGGTAACCTGACTTTGTCCTCTCACGATGAGGAGATCAACCGCAAGGTCAACTTCGTCGAGTTGCGGGCAAAAGTCAGCTGACTTTTCAGTTTTAAAGTACTACCTTAGCTTGTTGAAAATTACAAGCAACCTCACACCTTCGGGTCGTGGGGTTTTAATTTTTAAATAGTCCCTGCAACAAAAAAACCGCGGTTAGCAACCGCGGCCGATTATGCCAGGCGAGCTGGAATAACCGTAAACAAACTAATACTTTTTCCGTTCCGGCGAAGGCTGGAACGGGCGCTGGAACAGCTTGTGGATTCCGACTTTACTGGGTCGGTCGCCTGGGACATTTACCGGCTTTACCGGGGGCTTCATAGTCAAGAAGACCATGGCATAGCAAAACACCACCGCGTACGGCCAAAAGAAAAAAAGTTTCCGCACGAATTCCTCCTTGCCATAAGTTTAAGCCAAAAAATCAATTTGTCAACCTGTAAGTTTTGAGGCCGGAAAATGTATTATAAAGTAGCAGTCTTAACCAAGGACACAAATTATGCAAACAATAAAAAGTTTTTTAAAATCCCTTTTGGCCATGGCGATTTCCGGCGGACTAATGCTAGCCGCCGTGCCGGCTTTGGCCATCCAAATGCCGGGCACACCCGGTTATAGCGAATACGGCCAGCAACCGGCGCAAAACTCGCCGGCCGGCGCCAATAAATCTTACAACTGGGCCGGTTATACCGCTAGCGGCAGTAATTTTACCTCGGTTAGCGGTACCTGGAACATTCCGCAAATTAGCAGTTCCCCAAGCCCTTCGGCAGATGCCACTTGGGTGGGCATTGGCGGCATAAACACCCAGGACTTAATCCAGGCCGGCACACAAACTAT
The DNA here is from genome assembly GCA_903908535.1 of Candidatus Doudnabacteria bacterium. Lineage (GTDB taxonomy): Bacteria > Patescibacteriota > Doudnabacteria > UBA920 > UBA920 > CAIVSE01. The sequence continues at coordinate 1,053 of CAIVSE010000077.1, read as the reverse complement.
AGACCAAAACGGCAATATCCAATATCAAGCCTGGTTTGAAACCCTGCCACAGGGTTCCCAACCCGTGCCATTAACTGTTAATGCCGGGGATTCTATAATAGCCTCTATTACCGAGCAAGGTCCCGCCCAGTGGCTGGTTAGTTTGCGGGACAACACCACCGGCCAAAGCTACCAGGCCAGCACGCAATATAATTCTTCGCTGTCATCCGCGGAATGGATAGAGGAAATGCCAATGTCCGGCAATAGCTTTATCCCTTTGGATAATTTTGGCGCGGTTAATTTCAGCAATGCGACCACAATAGAAAACGGCCAAACCTTAACCGCGGCCCAGGCCGGCGGCCAGGCTATGAGCATGTTAAATTCCAATAACCAGGATTTGGCCGATGCTTCGTCTTTAGGTCCCGACGGCGCCAGTTTTAGCGTGACCAGGACCGGTACGGCCGAGACATCAACCCCAACGGGCACTCCGGGATTGGACAACGGCTACCACCGCCATGGCCACGGCGTTAATGGCCTTGGCTCCTCGCCCAGGCCGAGTTCCGTGACCATACCCACAATTACTTTACCGGGCGGTAACGGTATGCAAATTTTCAGGCTGTTTGGGTTGCGCCCGGGAAGCTTTACCGTAAGAATCGGCAGGTAAATTTAAGGTTTGCTGATTTTATGTGTGGCCTCCAGCGACAAAATCCGTCCGTCATCGCTGGTTTTGCCTGCAAAAATTTGCTCATCAAAAGCATTAAAAATTAAAAACTGGCGGTCGGCATCCGGCTTGAGGCCATAAAACCTTTCCACGGAAGCCTTAACCGCGTCTTCGTCGGGAAAACCGGTAACCTTAAATTTTACCGGGGAGCCGGGGACAATTGGTTCGTTGGTAATAATCATATAAAACAATTTTAGCCAAAATCCAGCCTAAAATCAAGCCGCTGGATTTTTTTTGATATCTATGTTAAAATAAGCAAAGTTCGGTAAATGCCGATGTAGCTCAGTTGGTAGACCCGCCGTCGCTTGCCAGCGTAGCTCAGTTGGTAGAGCAACTGTTTTGTAAACAGTAGG
>CAIVSE010000076.1 GCA_903908535.1 Candidatus Doudnabacteria bacterium | reverse complement strand
TGCTCACTTATGTTTCGGGCGTTGTCCTTCTTCCCCAAAAACGCGTGCTCGTTTCGCTGCGCTCCTAATTTTTTGGGGACCCCTTGAAAAGCAAAAATTCTGCCGTGCAGCAGAAAATAAGCTGTCACGAAAGATTATCTAGCCACGGACCAACCATAAATAGGTTGTTCCCTCGGGGTCCCCGAAAATTCAACAGAATTTTTGGGTAAGGGGCATGGTCCAACTTCGTCCGCTCTGCGGGACTTCGTCGGACAGCCTTCGCTAAACCTGCAATGGTGGCGTAAGCCAGCCGTAGCTTTAGCGAAGGCTGGTTGCGGAGCCCGGACTCGAACCGGGAACCTCCAGGTTATGCATACTACTACAATTTTCATTGCATCGTTCCGCCAGCTGGCGGACGAATTCGTAGTCTGGACTTTCTCTTCATCCCGATAAATCGGGATGCCTACCATTAAGTCTCTACACCTTCATTGATTTGCATCAAAGCTTGGCTCGGGATTACCACCGCTGGAGGCTTCCCCGAATTTGATAGGTTATCACGCCAAAGTTACCTTCGGCGCAGCCCATATAATATAAATCCATGCGCGGAAACGTTAAGGATCTATAATTTACTTGAGCCTGGCGAGCTGCCAATTGCTCTACCCCGCAGAACAATTATACATTAAATAGACGCAAAGGGCAAGAGGAACAAAACAAAACCACCCTAGTTTTGAGGTGGTTCTGTTAGCGTCTATGTGCCATCCGAAGATGGCCTATAGGACTAAAGGCGCTTCTTAGCGCTTTTCTTTTTGGCTTTTTTCTTAGTAGCCATATGCTTATCTCCCTGAAACGCAACTGATTTTGGCTGCGCTTCTTAATTTTCTACTTTCCGATTTTATTCGGAGCGAGTAGCAATAAAAATTTTTTCCTGCGGAGCGGTACCACGCTTTGCGTGATAACTTTGCTTTTCGTTTCGGTGATGAATTTATGTTTACAACCTAATTTTATAATTATTTGAAATATTTGTCAAGGGCTTTGGGGCTGTTGATAACTTTTTGTAAAATATTTTCCCGTTTCCGGTTTTTTAGTTTTAAAATTTCTTTTTTTATTTTAGCTTTGGTTAAAGAATTAATCAAATAAAAATTATTTTTGATGCCCAGCCTGGTCTTAGCTTCTAATTTAAAATTTATCTGCAGGCAAAATCTTAAGGCGCGGAGAACGCGCAAAGGGTCTTCCTGAATTTTCTTTTTAGGATTACCTATAAAGCGCAGAAGACGGTTTTTTAAATCTTTTTGACCGCCAAAATAATCCAAAATTTTGTTATTGTTTGGCTGTATATATAGGGCATTTATTGTAAAATCCCGGCGGGAGGCATCCAGTTTGGGATTATTAATATAAGCTATTTTAGGGTAACGTGAACTGCCATAAACTTCAGTCCGCAGGGTGGCAATCTCGACAATAAGACTCCCCTGCCTGGCCACTATGACTCCAAATTCTTTATGTGAACTGTCAAAGGTAATTCCCTGCCGGGACAGCAAATCAGCCACCTGGTTTGGGATGGCTGAAGTCGCAATATCAATATCTATAATTTTTCTATCAAGTAAAGAGTCCCGCACCATGCCGCCAACAAAGAAAGTTTGCGGAAAGTTTTCCACAAGCAAAAAATATATTTTATTGCCAAATTTTTCTAAATGGTTCATCTACTGGTTTAATGTGCTTTGCCCGGTCAAAGGATTTCTGCGGTGAGCATGTCTGCGGGCGACACTGGCGCGAGTTAAACTCTTATGAAGCGACGCCGCTACGCGCGCGTATTCTTCGCCCGAAAGATGCTGTTCTTTAAGCCCCTGTTCGGCGCGTTTAACCGCTTCTTCCGCCTGTTTAATATCTATCTCGTGGTGGTGTTGGGCATCATCCGCCAAAATTACCACCTGGTTACCGCTCCGAACTTCTATAAAGCCTCCGGCCACATACAAATAAAAATCATCATGGTCGGTTTTGGCATGCAGTTCCCCCGGCACCAGGTTGGCCACCAAAGGAATGTGGCCGGGCAAAACAGTAATTTGGCCCATATCGGTGGGACAATTTAAACTGACCAGTTCCTGCTGGAGAACGGTTTTTTCCGGAGTGACTAATTGGAAAGTAATAAATTTCATATCATTATTCGCGACGTAGGCGAGTCTGTCCTTGCTTGCAAGGACAAGCGAGCCGAGGAGCTAAGAAAGGTTCGAAGAACCTTTATTTTACCTGCTCAATTGAACCTTTCATATAAAACGCCTGTTCGCTTTTATCATCGTATTTGCCTTCCAAGATTTCCTTAAATGACTTGACGGTTTCTTTTAACGGCACAAATTCACCTTTGGTGCCGGTAAAGACTTCAGCTACATGGAAAGGCTGGGACAAAAATCTTTGGATCTTACGCGCGCGGGCAACAATAACTTTGTCTTCTTCCGGCAATTCTTCCATACCCAAAATGGCGATAATATCCTGTAAGTCTTTGTAGCGCTGCAAAACTTTTTGCACGCCGCGGGCCACGTCGTAATGTTCTTTACCCACAATGTTGGGATCGAGTATTGTGGAAGAAGAATCCAAGGGGTCCACTGCCGGATAAATACCAAGTTCAGAAAGCGCGCGTGACAGCACCACGGTGGAATCCAAGTGGGCAAAGGTGGTAGCCGGCGCCGGATCGGTTAAGTCGTCGGCCGGCACGTATACAGCCTGTACCGAGGTAATAGAACCGTCTTTGGTGGAGGTAATACGTTCCTGGAGTTCGCCCATTTCAGTAGCTAAAGTTGGTTGGTAACCCACGGCCGAAGGAATGCGTCCCAGCAAAGCCGAGACTTCACTCCCAGCCTGCGTAAAGCGGAAAATGTTATCTATAAACATCAGCACGTCCTGATGCTGTTCATCACGGAAATACTCAGCCATGCTAAGTCCGGACAAAGCCACGCGGGCGCGGGCTCCCGGCGGTTCGTTCATTTGGCCAAAGACCATAGCCAGTTTATCTATAACTTTGGCGTCCTTCATTTCGTGGTATAAATCATGGCCTTCACGGGTACGTTCACCCACGCCGGCGAAGACGGAAACGCCGCCGTGCGCCTTGGCAATGTTGTTTATTAATTCCTGAATGACCACAGTTTTACCCACGCCGGCGCCACCGAACAAACCAACTTTGCCGCCTTTTAAAATGGGGCAGATGAGGTCAATAACTTTAATGCCGGTTTCCAGAATCTCGGTTTTGGTATTTTGGTCGGTAAAAGTTGGGGCGTGACGGTGAATGGGATAGTATTTTTCGGACTTGGGCGTGGGCTGGCCGTCCACGGCTTGTCCCAAAACGTTAAAAATCCGGCCCAGAGTTTCGTTGCCCACGGGAACAGAAATATAAGCGCCGGTATCGACAACTTCAGTACCCCGCTTTAATCCGTCGGTGGATGACATGGAAATAGTGCGGACAACATTGCCTGGCAGCTGCTGCTGGACTTCCAAAACGAGTTTCTGAGGGGCGCCCTCAATCGTGGCTCCTGCCCGGCTAGAGGGCGCCCCTCCTACCGTGATTTCAAGAGCGTTATAAATAGCCGGGGCCTTCTCAAACTTTACGTCCACAACCGGACCAATGACTTGTATAATTTTCCCTTTGTTCATAATATCTTAGTTAATAATCTATTCTAATGCTATCCTGCCGGCGGTAATTTCCGCGAGCTCGGTGGTTATTTTATTCTGCCTTAATTGGTTAAAAGTTAAAGTCAATTTATCAATCAAGTCTCCCGCGGCTTCGGTGGCGTTCTTCATCATGACCATACGCGCGCTGTGTTCGCTGGCATCGCTTTCCAAAACTGTCTGGAAAATTTGTGATTCTATAATTCTGGGGATTAAATGTTCTAAAACTTCCCACGGTGTTGGTTCAAATAAATAATCTGTGTGTATCTCCCTGCCCTGCCCTTCTTCATCTAAACCGCTTTCTTTTTCCGGCAGCACGCCGCTCTCTATGGGCAAAAATGGGAACAGCTGCTTAATTGTAGGCTTTTGGATGAGGGTAGATACAAAATGGTTATAAACTATGACAATACTTTTATATCCGCCGGTAGCGTAAGCTTTGGTAATATATTCGGCCAGGGGGTAAATGTCTTCGCTGGAAATATGCTTGTCCTGTTTAATAAAATCCGCGACCATGTTTTGGTTATTCCTAAAAGCCAGAGTTTTAGCCTGGCGGCCATAGATAACCACTTCACTAATGACTTCCGGGTTGGCCAGCTCCTTTAACTTTGAGGCCAGGTTGCTGTTCAAACTGCCCACTAATCCCCTGTTGCTGCCTAATAAGACCACGCCGACTTTTTTGGCATGGGGATAAGTAACCATTAACGGCCCATTGGTACGAACTTTGGATGACAAGTTTAAAATCAGCTCCCAGGCCAAACTGGAATAGGTGCGGCTGTTCATTACGGCCGTCTGCGCTTTGCGCATTTTGGACGCGCTAACCATCTGCATGGCGCGGGTAATTTTGCGCGTGCTTTGGTTGCTGCGGATCCTGGATTTGAGATCTCTAATTCCGGCCATAAATTAATGAGTGGGTCTTTTCCCATAAAAATAATTTGTAAGAGCGAAGACAACAGTTAAGATAAGTATAATTAACCTCTCAATTTTTGTCGTACCTTTCATATAAAGTATAAACAAAAAAGTCAGAACGCTAACGATATAAACCATTATTAATGAGGACCTTGCTTTAAAGCTTTTATTAAAAGCTGTTGCGCTTGTAAAAGTTTTACGCTCGCCCAATAAGGCTCCTGGTGGTAACCCACCAACTGCCTGCCTGTCTTTTCCTTGAAACAATCCTACAAAACCACCGATGGGCCATCCAAAAGCAAAGGAAATCACTAGCAACATCAAACCATTTAAGATGTTTTGTCCCATAAAGATTATTTTACGCTTTCTACAAACTGCTTAATACTTTCTTTTAATCTATTTTCCAATTCTTCACTCAATTCTTTCTTTTCTTTAATGCCGGTCATTACATCCTTAGCGTTGGTGTTCATAAACTGGTAGAATTTGGCTTCGGTCTCCTGCATTTTTTCTACAGGGATTTCGTTAAAGTAACCGTTGTTAACCGCGTACAAAATGACAACTTCTTTTTCTAAACTTACCGGGCTATACTGTGGTTGCTTTAAGACTTCGGTCATGCGGCGACCTAAATCCAATTGACGTTGAGTTTCAGCATCTAAGTCCGACCCAAACTGCGCAAAGGCTTCCATTTCGCGGAATTGGGCAAGGGACAGTTTTAATTTCCCGGCGACTTTCTTCATGGCTTTGGTCTGGGCGGAAGATCCCACGCGCGACACAGAAATACCCACGTTCAACGCCGGGCGAATACCTTTATAGAACAAGTCTGTTTCCAAAAAGATTTGCCCGTCGGTAATGGAAATCACGTTGGTCGGAATGTAAGCGGAAACGTCGCCGGCCTGCGTTTCAATAATCGGAAGAGCGGTAATAGAACCGCCGCCGAAATCCGGATTCAATTTTGCGGCACGCTCCAATAATCTGGAATGGAGATAAAAGACATCACCGGGATAAGCTTCGCGTCCCGGCGGACGGCGGAGCAATAAGGAAATTTCGCGGTAAGCTACGGCTTGCTTGGACAAATCATCATAAACAATTAACACGTCTTTCCCCTGGTCCATAAAGAATTCGCCCATGGCGCAGCCGCTATATGGCGCTATGTAAGACAAAGCAGCGGGCTCCGATGCTCCTGCCGCGACTACAATAGTGTATTCCATGGCGCCGGTTTTTTCCAGTTCATCCACAATTTTGGCGATTTTGGATTCCTTCTGTCCAATCGCCACGTAAATGCAAATCATGTCCTGGCCTTTTTGGTTGATGATGGTGTCTATAGCAATAGCAGTCTTGCCGGTCTGGCGGTCGCCAATAATTAACTCGCGTTGGCCGCGACCAATTGGAATTAGCGCGTCTATGGCTTTAATCCCGGTCTGTACCGGCTGTTTTACGCCTAAACGGGTAATTACGCCCGGAGCAATTTTTTCCACAGGGTAAGCCTTATCAGAGACTATGGTGCCTTTACCGTCCACAGCCTGACCAAGAGCGTTAACAGTGCGACCAATTAGCATTTCCCCCACTGGCACCGACAAAATCTTTCCAGTGGTGCGTACAGTGTCGCCAATATTAATCTTAGTATAATCACCAAGAATAACCGAACCAACCAAGCTTTCTTCCAGGTTGAGCGCAACCCCGTAAACTGACCGAGGGGCATCCTCTGTCTTGGTGTCCATTTGGCTTGAGGATGCCCCTCGCGTAATCTGAAACTCCAACATTTCCATGCTGGCACATTCCGTTAATCCGGAAACGCGCGCGACGCCGTCCCCGACTTCAATCACGGTGCCGACTTTTTCCACTTTTACATCCGCGGAAAAGTTTTCTATCTTATTCTTTAATTGTTCAACAATGTTAGTATTGGCCATAAAGGTTATAAATGAATGTTATTATTAAAAATATAAAGCATCAAGATAATAAATAAAACCGGAAAAAT
>CAIVSE010000075.1 GCA_903908535.1 Candidatus Doudnabacteria bacterium | reverse complement strand
TTTCAAGTTGAAAATTTTAAATAAAACTTCCAAGCCCAATGTTTCATTAAATTCAAGAATGGGCCGATTTTTGTTTTACAGGACAAATCATTTTTCATTTTTTTTGCACGACAGGGATAAAAAATTATTGAAAAAATTTTAATCAAAAAGTGCTCTAAATTTAGTGCTATTTTTAGGCAGTTTTTTTGCCTTTGCCACACCAAAAGTGAAACCAAATGAGGCTCCGGGGACGGAGCTCGTTGCCGGTTTAAACCCCAGTACTGTGTGGCGTAATCACGGTTGTATTTTTTGATTCAAACTTGGCCTTATTTGTTTAAAACAGTTATAATAAATATGTGATATCGCCTAACCGATATTTACTCAAAAGACACAAAAATAAAACAAAAAACGTAGTTTGCATATATAGTATCTCGGATAGCCAAAATAGAAATTTTTAAGTAAAAAGGTGAACCCAAACGACGAAACAAAATTAAACAGCCAAAGCGGTTTGCAAGATACCGCCCCGAACGCCTCGCTGCAGGGTGGGGATTTTGCGTCCCAGGTTCCTGCGGCCGAAGGCGCAGGCGCCGGCTTTATTTCCCTGGCCGAAGCCAGCCGCCAGACCGGTTACCACCAGGACTATTTGGGCTTCCTTTGCCGCAACGGGAAACTTAACGGTTTTAAAGTCGGGCGTAACTGGCTGGTCACCCAGGTTGAACTTGACCGGTTTATTAAGAATTATAAGAACGGCATTAATGAAGTCACTGACGAAGCCGGCCAAAAAATCCAGGTGCACGTGGAAAAAGTTATCCCTGAGATGTCGGCAGAAAAAAAGTTGAGCCTGCAGGACTTAAAGATGGAAGTTGTGGGCGGAGTGGCCAGCGGTGTGGCAAAGATTTCCGAGCAGGTCAGTAAGATGGAAACTGACCTTACCGAACAGCGGGACGAAATGGAGCGGCAGCAAAAAGAAATTGGACAAAAATTCGCGGAGCAGGAGAAACAAATTGCCGCGGCCGTAGCCGTACCCGTGGTCCTGCCGGTTACTTTGCCGGATTCGGCAACAGGTGGAGAAACAACTTACCGCCGGCCGTTGCATGAACAGTTTGTGCCCAGCCTGGATTTGGGACAGGAGCAAAAAGAAATTCCGCCGGCACCCACGGAGAAAAATTTTTTTGCCGCGCTGAACGCGGACAAAGCCACGCAGCTGTTTGAAAGTTTCAAGCGGCAGCCGTCCGTTGGCAAAAAAATTGTGGCCGCGGTTTCGGTAATCGCGGTTTTGGGTTTTTTGGCCTCCGTGGCCTGGAGCGCCATATTCGGCCAGCTCCAGGGCAACCCTTACACCGAAACTAAAATTGTTTATAACGGCGCCGGCACGGCGAGTTCGACTGCGCCGCAGGGCCAGAGCGTTGTTGTCCAAAACGGCACTACAGTAAAAAATATCACCCAGGTTTTGGGGCCGGACAATTCGCAACTGGCTTCCCTGGTTGATGAACAGCTCAATAATTATCTGGCCGAAGGAAAATTTACCGGGCCGCAGGGACCGGCAGGCGAGGCGGCCGTTCCGGGACAAAACGGCGCCAATGGTGTAAATGGCAATTTAACTTACGCGCCAATAAGTTATGTCCAGCCGGCGGGCGGCGGCAGTAATGGCACCACCGGCAGCGTGGGCGCCTTCACCGATTTATCCGCCAGCACCTTAAACGCGACCTTAGCCAACATTGGCAACCTGACCGTACAGGGCGGCGCCAGCATCAATGACTTAACCGTCAATAACATTAATCCGGGTTTTACCCAGGGCAGTATTGTTTTCCAGGGCGCCAGCGGCCTGACCCAGGACAACAGCAATTTATTTTACAACGCCTCAACCACGCAGCTATCAATTGGCACTTCCACGCCGGAGGCTTCGGCTGTGCTGGAACTGGATTCCACCAGCGCGGGTTTTTTGGCGCCGCGGATGACTGACGCGCAGATGCTGGCCATTAACAATCCCGCCAGTGGCCTGATGGTTTATAACACGACCTCCAATGAATACAATGTTTATAACGGCATAGCCTGGGAGCCGGTAGGTACGGGTAGCGGCGGTAGCGGCAGCGTGGCCACAGGTACGCCGGGCGCGTTGGCTTATTACCCTGCGGCTTCCCCGGACGTGGCTCCTCAGGGCTTAATCTTTATTTCCGGAAATAATTTAGGTATTGGCAGTTCTACCCAAGCGTCAGCCGAAGTGTTCATCCAGGCCACGGGCTCTCCCGCCAATTTGTTTGAGGTCGCTTCCGCTAGCGGAACCGGCCTCCTGATTGTAGACAACAGCGGCGACCTTGGCGTGGCCGGAGAGTTAAGTGTTACCGGCACTTCCACCCTGGCCACCACCAGCATTGCCCAATTGACAGTCACCGGTTCCACCACCGTTGCTTCCTTAAACCAAAACCTCCCGGTGTTTTCAACTTCCGGCGGCAGTTTGTACAACAGCACTGTCCCCAATGGAGCTTTGCAGAATTCTTCCGTCACAGTCAGCACTACCACCGGAATCACCGGAGGGGGATTGGTTGCCCTTGGCGGTACAGTGAACATTGGTTTAGCCGCCACCGGTACCGCGGGTAGTTATGGCTCTGCCAACCAGATTCCCGTCTTAACCACAAACCAGTTTGGTGAGATAACCGGAGTAACTAATACCAACATTGCCATAGACGCGTCGGCTATTACCTCGGGAATTTTAGGAGTTGGCCGGGGCGGTATTGGCACCTCGACTTTAGGCAGCTTAACCGTAGGCTCCAACCTTAGTATCACCGGCGGCCAAAATGTCTTAATCGGCACCTCCACGCAAATTTCCTTCAGCACCAGTCCGGCCTTTAGCACCCTGTCAGTGTCCGGTGCTACGACTTTAAACGGCCTGACTTACAGTTGGCCGGCCTCCCAGTCCGCCGGAAGCTTTTTAAAGACCGACGGTTTTGGTAATTTAATCTGGGCCACTCCGGCCGGCGGCGGCGCGGCTTCCTCCACGGGCGCCACAGGCAATATCCAGCTGGCCGGACCGGATGGCAACCTGGCGGCCGATTCTTTATTTACTTATGATACCGCCCTGCATCACCTGGCTGTGGGCACAACCGCCACTTCTTCCGTATTAACAGTTCAGGGCCAAAGCGGCAGTTCCGCCCCCCTGCTGACTGTTGCCTCCTCTTCCGGAACTTCTTACTTAACCGTAGGAGCTAACGGTTCCACCACATTGTCTTCCTTAGGTACCGGAGTAGTCAGATCTTCTTCCGGTTCTTTGTACAACGGCCTGGTCGGTAATGCAGATTTAGTCAATT
>CAIVSE010000074.1 GCA_903908535.1 Candidatus Doudnabacteria bacterium | reverse complement strand
TGTTTGGGAAAATTTTTATGACATCCCTGATTTTTTATTTTCTTTGCAAATACATTATTTTGGGAGCCGTAACAAGCTTCGCCGGCCTTATGGTTATCGGTCCGGCTTCCATTGTCCTATTTTTGCTGCTTTATTATTTATTGGGATTTTTTGACTCCGAGGATGTACTTTTGTTTAAAAGCTTTTTTAAAAAAATCTTTAATTATTAAATTTATTTTATGTCCCAAACATCACGCGACATTGTAGAGGCTTATTCTAAAAAAAAATCAGATATTAATGAGCATTTGCTTGCTATTTTTGACGAGGCGGCAGCGGTTGAACCCAAACTTATTGTGGAACTGGGAACCAGGGGCGGTGAGAGTACCCGGACGCTGGCGGAGGCAGCCAAAATATATGGCGCGGATTTTATTAGCGTAGACATAGACGATGCCGGCACAGCGAGTGATTACCTAAAATGGCGGTTTGTAAAAAGCGATGATATCAAATTCGCGAAAAAGTTCCCGGAATTTTGCGCCGAAAACAGCCTGCCTTCCCAAATAGACCTTTTATTTATTGATACTTCCCATAAGTACAGGCAAACAAAAAGGGAGATTAAATATTGGCTGCCATTTTTGTCGCCAAAGGCCAGGGTAATATTCCACGACACAAACTTGAAGGCCTGGGACAATAAGAGGGGAGTAATCAGGGCGATAGAAAAGCTGGTGGAAACAAAATTTGACGAAAGCTACAATTTTGAATTAACCTTTAAAAATTGGCATATTAAGCATTTTGCCAATTGCAACGGCTTGGCTGTCTTGCACAAAGCGGGGTAGTGGTCAGGCTTTCCATGAAGGAGGAAGGTTTTCCTCAATCTCTATATGTTTAAATTTTTTACTTTGCCGTGGCCCAGCCTTGAATGCCCATTCAGCCATACTTTTAATCCCATCAGTTAAAGAGACCCTGGTTTGGTAGCCTAGCATTTGTTTGGCTTTTGTATGGTCTGAATAGGCAACCTCAACCTCGTTCCTGGCCGGCAAATAATTGATGGGAACCTGTTTCCCCATAGCGTCCATAATACTTTTAGCTAATTGGTTTACAGTATATGGTTCATCGGCGCCAATGTTAAAAATTTCACCGTAAGCTTTGGAGGAAAAACCCGCGGCGGTTATTATGGGAGCAATATCATTCACGCTGCTGAAGGCCCGTTTTTGGTTCCCATCGCCAAATACGGTTAGGGGTTGGCCCCGCATAATTTGGTTCATAAAAATCCCGATAACATTGCGGTATTTGTCCCCGATATTTTGCCTGGCGCCGTAAACATTATGTGGCCGGAAAATAACATAATTCAGGCCAAACAATTCGTGGGCGGCCTTTAAATCCATCTCAACCGCGTATTTTGAAATCCCGTAAGGGTCTTCCGGGCTGGGTTGCAGGCTTTCCACCATAGGGACCTGGCCGGCGCCGTAAACAGCTATGGAAGATGTAAATACAAAACACTTAACTTTATTGAGCACCGAAGCGTTAATCAAGTTAATACTGCCGATTAAATTATTTTCATAATTAAAACGCCTTATAAAATGGCTTAACCCTTCGGCCGCGTAAGCTGCCAAATGGTAAACATGGGTAAACTTATGTTTTTTGAAAAGTTCATCTATCAAGTTACTGTCGGTAATGCTGCCTTGTGTAAATTTTGCCTGCGGGTTGATATTTTCGGGGAAGCCCCCGGACAAGTCGTCCAAAACCACAACTTGATGGCCGAGTTTAATTAATTCATCAGTAATATGTGAACCTATAAACCCGGCCCCGCCTGTTACCAAAATGTTTGTTTTCATAAAATTCGTGTGTAAATTAATGTGGAATAATGTTATAATTATAGCAAATAATAACCTTTATGGCTAAATATTCAATTGGGGTAGTTACTTACGTAAAAAGGTTTGAGCAGTATTTTAAACCGTTGGTTTTGAACCTGGAGAAGTATTTTCCGGAGGTGGAAAAAAATTACGTTTTGAACGGATTTTATGACCAGGACATCCAAAAGAATTATCTGGAAAAGGCCAAAGCCTTTTTGGCAACTACCTCGGCCCATAAGGTTGTTGCTTACAATGAAAACCAATCATTGTCAAAATGTTGGAATCAGAATATTTTGAATTCCGATAGGAAAAAAATTTTGATATTGAATGATGATGTGGTTATCAGGCGGCCGTTTAGGTGGTGTTTGGAATTACAAATGCCTTTTCATAAATCAGCCACCATTAACCGTAGTTGGAGTCACTTTTTTATTTCCAAAGACGTAATAAAAAAAGTCGGCTGGTTTGACGAACGTTTCCCGGGCGTGGGTTATGAAGATGCAGACTATGCCTTGTGCTTGGCGCTCGCCGAAGGTAAAACAGATATTAAGACCCACGCCAGGCCGAATATTTATTGTTTAGGCCTCCATAATATTATATCGAAAAATGACGATCCGGGCTGGAAAAAAGTATCTACAAATTTTAACGGTAAGTATGCCACCTCAAATCAGGAGTTTTTTCACCGCAAGTGGGAAGTTTCCGCTGAGCCGCAACCAGGGTTTCTCCGCATGGCGGGTGTATATTACCGTTTGCGCCCCGGCATGGAAACGCCGAAGTTTTATGACTTAAGCGAGCTCACTTAATAAGTCTTATGGATAATTTAAAATATAAAGTCAGCGCAATAGTCTCGTGTTACAAAGGGCAAAAATATTTGGCAGCTTTTTTGGAAAGCGTGGCGGCACAGACCATAAAAAACCAGATTGAGATTGTGTTAGTGCATAATGATCCCGCGCCCGAAGAACTGGAAATTGTTAAAAAATTCCAGAATGAACATTACGGCTTGTTCAATCATATTGTAGTGCCCAGGGAAAAGCTGGCTGTTTCCACCAATAGGGCCATGAAGGCCGCATCCGGGAAATATCTTTGCGTTTGGAATGTGGATGACCTGCGCACGCCCAATTCTTTGGAGCTGATGACTAAGACTTTGGATGAAAATCCAGATATTGGTTTTACTTACGGTGACTATATTATTGTAAATAAATGGCTGTCTCAGGAAGGAAAATTAGTAGTTAATCCGGAATTTCAAAAAAAAGAATTCATCCAATCCATGCACACGGGGCCGTTTTACATGTGGCGGAAAAGTTTATGCGCTAAAATTGGCTATTGGGATGAGCAGTGCCTGCAGGGTGCGGACTATGATTTTTCCTCGCGTCTGGCTTCTGAATCGGAAGGCAAGAAAACGTCTGGTTTTTTGGGGTATTATCTGGATGAGGGTTTGGGTATGTCGACTAACCGCGCGACTTTACAGCCAATAGAAGCGGTGTTTATCCAGCTCCGTTTTGGGGTTTATAATAAGCTGGATTTTTGGTATTATAAAAGGGCTAAGCGGTACAATATCCATAATATTCTTGACGGCGGCAAGTGGTTAAGTATGGATGAGTTGGCGCCACATTGGCGCGAGTATGCGGAAAGTAAGTGGTGGCTGGTTTACGCGGTGGTAAGATATCCATTTTTGATGGTTAAAAGGACTTACAAGCATTTTATTAAAAATTAGTTTTTCAACATGACAAATAAATTTAAAAACCAGAAAATTTTAGTCACGGGTGGGGCAGGGTTTATTGGTTCGCATTTGGTGGATGCGTTAGTCAAGGAGGGCGCAAAGGTTGTGGTGATAGATAATTTAAGTACCGGCCACAAAGGGAACCTAAATAAAAAGGTCAAGTTTTATCAATTAGACATTAACGATCCAAAATTTGAGGCTGTCTTTAAAAAAGAAAAACCGGAGGTGGTCTATATGCTGGCTTTTAATACCAACGTTCCCAAAGCAGTGCAGGATCCGGTTTTTGATTCCCAGAGCCTTACCGGAAGCATTAAGACTCTGGATTTGGCCAGACGTTATGGAATAAAAAAAGTTGTATTTTCATCCACAAGTTTCGTATATGGTAATACCAAGCGTTTGCCCACGCCGGAAGATGAGCCGCATCGGCCGGAAAATCCCTATATTATTTCCAAGTCCACAGTTGAACAGTACGTGCAATTTTACGGACGCGTTCACGGTTTAAATTATGTAATTTTCCGTTACGCCACCACATACGGCCCCCGCCAAACCGGGGGAGCCATGGCGGATTACATCCGCTCCATTAATGCCGGACGGCAGGCAGAAATTTATGGCGACGGCAAAAAGACCCGCGATTATATGTTTGTGGGAGATATAGTGCGAGCTAATTTAATGGCCGCTTATTACCAGGCGCCACAGAATATTACCCCAATTTTTAATTTAAGCACCGGTAAAGAAACCACCCTTTACGAGCTTTATAAAAAAATTGGTTATTTGTTGGGGCGTCCAGAAGCCGAACCGGATTTCCAACCTGATCGCGCCGGCGAGATGTTTCGTTCCCGCCTGAATAACGGCAAAGTAAAAAAATATTTTAAATGGCAGCCGGAATTTAACCTGGACCAGGGTTTAAAAATTACCGTGGAGCATTTTAAAAAAAATAATTCCGCCGAAAAAGGAAAAAAGAAATTATGAGTTTAAGAACCTGGGCCTCATCGTTATCCAATTATTTGGGCGACTATTCCGACCCGCATTTGGACCATAAAAAATACGAACAGGACGTGGTTAGCGCCGGAGCCGGCAGCGGCCCGGCTTTGTACGGTTATTGTATTTCTGTAATTGACCGCGAATTTGACGGCAAGAATCCGGTTCGGATTTTAGATTTGGCCTGCGGCCGCGGGCCGTTTGGAACTTTAGCCAGACAAATGAATAAGTCATATTTGGTTGACGGTATAGATATTTTTGTCCCGGAAAAGGACGACATGCAGCGCCAGGGAATTTACAACAAGGTCATTGAAGCTGATATCCTAAAATTTGACTTTAAGACTATTGTCGGTCAATACGATATTATGGTCAGCAACCAGTTTTTTGAACATTTGGACCCGGTCGATTCTATTGGCTTGCTAAAAAACCTTTCTTATTCCGGAGCCGGGATTCTAATTTCCGTGCCCCTGTCTTATCAGACTTTTGCTTACAGTAAAAATTATTTATTGGCCTCCATGAGGGAGAACTCCGAATTTTCCGACCTGCTGTCCCTGGTGACCGACGCCGAGGTGCACAAGACTTTTTTTACCAAAAAAATGATGAAGGACCTGGGCTTCAAGGCCATGCCGAGACCGGTGTTTCATTCCAACTTTTTTTATCGCGCCGGAAGTTTGGGTCCTATTGCCGGGGCTTTTGAGCTGTCCAGGTACTTTAAACCTGTGCCGGAATTCAAAATAGACGCCGCCCTGCAAAAACTTTACAGGCAACACGTGGCGGAAAGGGGTCATTTGCCTAAGCGTGAATTTTATGAGCGCCGGCTGATGCGGGCTTTGCTCCGGGAGCCCAAGCGCTACAAAGTTATCCGTAAACTAATTTATTTTGTTACCAATCCCGTTAGGATGGTTAAAAGGATGCTATGAAAGTTTTAATTACCGGCGCCTCCGGGTTTTTGGGTAAAAACTTAACGGAATATTTGGCTGATAAGTACCAGCTATTTTTGCCGTTGCACGGCGAGCTGGATTTAACTGATGAAGCGGCGGTGGAAACTTACCTGGCCGCCAATAAATTTGACGCGGTGGTCCACGCGGCGGCCGTGGGCATTAGCCGGAAAAATAACAACCCGGAAGCTTTGGTGCAGAACCTGCACATGTTTGCCAATTTGGCCAGGTGTCGCAAGCTTTACGGGCAGATGATTTTTTTTGGCAGCGGCGCAGAATACGATAAACGCAAAGATTTGGTAAAAGTTCCCGAGGGCGAGTTTAACCAAAGCGTGCCGGCTGACCCTTATGGTTTTTATAAGTATCTATGTTCGTTGATCATTGAAGGGGTACCCAATATTATTAATTTAAGAATTTTTGCCGTGTTCGGCAAATATGAGGATTACGAAACCCGTTTTATTTCCAATGCCATTTGCCGCAGCTTGTTTGGCCTGCCCATAACCATTAACCAGGACGTGAAGTTTGATTATTTTTCAGTTGCCGATCTGGCGCGGGTGGTGGAATATTTCCTCGGCCACAAAGCTAATCAGCAATTTTATAACGTCGGATCCGGAGCAACCATCTACCTGACTGATATCATCAAAAAAATTGAACAGCTTTCCGGCCAAAAATTACAAGTCACAATTAAGGCTGACGGCCTCAATAAGGAATATTCCTGCGATAATTCCCCCCTGCTGGCGGAAATACCGGGATTTGAATTTACCGATTTTGACGAGACCTTAAAGGGGCTCTATAATTGGTATGCTGAGCATAGGGACACTATTGATCAAAATAAGTTGTTATTTGACAAATAATATGGACAAAACCATCCTTAACTTGCAAAACAAAGCCAGGGACATTAGGAAGTCGCTTTTGACTATGGCCTATAAAGCCCGGGCCGGCCATATTGGATCTTCCTTGTCCACCGTAGACATAATTACCGCGTTGTATTTTGAGATTTTAAATTTAAATTCTAAAAAGCCCAATTGGGACAAGCGAGATATTTTTATTTTAAGCAAAGGCCATGGCTGTTTGGGTTATTACGCGGCTTTGGTTTTAAAAGGTTATTTCCCCCAAAAAGTCCTGGCTGATTTGTTTAAAGACAATACCATGGTTTCCGCCCACCCAACTTTGGGCACGGCTAAGGGCATAGAATATAGCACCGGTTCGCTGGGGCACGGGCTGTCCGTGGGCGGGGGCATGGCTTATGGTTTTAGGTGCGCTAAAAAAAACAATCGCGTCGTGGTCATGTTAAGTGACGGTGAGTGTGACGAGGGATCCACCTGGGAAGCTATAATGTCAGCCGGACACTTAGGTTTGGATAATTTAGTGGCCGTGGTGGATTACAACAAAAACCAGGCTTTTGGCAGAACCGCGCAGGTCATGGACTTGGAACCTTTTGAAGATAAATGGCGCGCTTTTGGCTGGAATGTTGTTATTATTGACGGCCATAATTTTGCGGAAATTCTGGGCGCTTTTGCCGCGGCCGCGGCCGCCAAAAACCAGCCCACAGTAATTATAGCTAACACTATTAAAGGAAAAGGCGTGGACTTTATGGAAGATACTATAGAGTGGCATTATTTGAATTTAGATGAAGAAAAATATAACCGCGCCATGAAGCAGCTGAAATGATATGAGAAAAACTTTTATTAAAACTTTACTGGACGAAGCCAAGAAAAATCCAAACATCTTTTTAATTACCGGGGATTTGGGCTTTATGGCTTTGGAAGAATTTCGCGACAGTTTGCCCAAGCAGTTTTTAAACATTGGCGTGGCCGAACAAAATATGATGGGCTTTGCCGTCGGCCTAGCTTTAACCGGCAAAAAAGTTTATTGCTATTCCATCGTACCTTTTGTGACCATGCGCCCGTTTGAACAGGTCCGCGACGACATTTGCTACCATAACTTGCCGGTGACCATTGTCGGCCCGGGAGCCGGATTTTCTTACAGCTATAACGGGGCCACACATTACGGTTTGGAAGATATTAGCGTTATGCGTAGTTTGCCCAACATGACCGTGGTTTGCCCGGGGGATCCGGTAGAAGTGGCGGCAATCACTAAGGTTTCCACAAAGTTTAAGGGTCCAATGTATATTCGGTTGGGCAAGGCTGGCGAACCGATTATCCACCAGAAGAAAATTAAATTTCAAATTGGCAAAGCTATAGAAGTTTGCAAAGGTAAAAATGTAACTTTAATTGCTACCAGTAACCTTTTGGAAAATGCGGTGGAAGCGGCTAAAATTTTGGCTAAGAAAAAAATTAGTTGCCGGGTGCTAAGTATGCATACGATTAAGCCTATAGATAAAGCGACTATTTTAAAAGCAGCTAGGGAAACCAAGGCTATTTTAACGGTGGAAGAACACAGTATAATTGGCGGCTTAGGCAGTTCCGTTGCCGAGGTTCTAGCGGAAAGTAATTTAAAGGTAAAATTTAAACGTTTGGGCGTGCGGGATTTATACCCAAAAGTTATTGGCACGCAAAAGTTTTTAAGGGAAAAATACGGCCTGTCCCCGGAAAAAATCGCAAAAGAAGTGCAACTTGTTTTAAAAAATAATTAGTTTATGGATTTAAATAACCAACACCAAGGCAACATAACTTTTCTAATTTTTACTTATAACGACGGCTATCGTTTGGAAGCGGCTATCCGTAATTTGAGGCCGTTTGGCGAAGTTATAGTTTCGGACCAGGAAAGCACGGACAACTGCAAAGAAATTGCCGAACATTTGGGCGCCAAGTTTATTTCCCGCAAAGCCACGGGCAAGCCATTTATAGAGACCCAAGAGCTCCTGGATGAAATGACGGCCGCGGCCAGCCACGACTGGCTGTTTTGGAGCAACGTGGATTATTTAATGCCCAAAACCTTACTGCTTAAATTGGTGGAAATGTCGCACCAGAATAAATATAAAATTGTTTACATTCCCATTTATACTTATTTGTGGGGCGATATCAAAAATATTTATGTTAAGGCCGCTTACCCTTCCTTTTTTCGCAAGGGTTTTATGGATATGCGCAACACCCGTATTCATAATTTGGGAAAGTTTATTGGTACCCCGGACCAGGTTTTAAGATTGCCCATGAAAATGGAATATGCAATGCGGCATTTTAGTTTATATGATTTGAATAAATTTATTCCCTCGCACGCCCGCTATGTGATGACCGAAGCCCAGCAAAACTTTGACGCCGGCCGGCGCATCACTTACCCGCGGCTGTTTGGAAGCATGGGATATTACTTTTACTTATTTTACGGCGGACTTAAAAGCGGTATGCGTGGCGTTTTAGTGGGCTTGCTCTATGCTTACTTTAAGCTTTTAGTGGCGGTAAGGATGTTTGAACTGGAAAATAATTTAAACCTGGAAACTATAGAGGCGGCTTATGCAGTGGAAAAACAAAAATTAGTGGCAGAGGCGGAATCCGCCTGAAAATATGAATGCACCAGTCAAAAAAATTTATGCTTTATTGCCTAGGCCGGTAAAACAAATGGTTTTAAGGCAATATGAAGACTATTGGCGGGCCTGGGCCTTTAAACAAACCAGGCAAACGGCCGTAAGTTTTTCTTCGCGCCTAAAAAATTCCAAGCCCCGGATTTTGTTTTACTTTGTTTCTGGTTTAAGCTATGGCGGATGCAGTAAAATGATGCAGATTTTTGCCAAGCACCTGGACTTTGTCAGATACGAAGTTTTTTTTATGTATTCGGCCAAGCCGCGGGACATTAACGGGAATAACCAGGCTGATGATACACGGAAATTTTATTTGGAAAATTCGCCGGTGCATTTGATTGAACATACTTATGGTTCCATCGACCCCGTTTATCCTTTTGTCATCAGAGATATGTGCCCATCCTTTTTGGAAGTAATAAAGCGGGAAAATATTGATTTGCTGGTTACTACCAGTTCCGGTTATGCCGAGTTTCCTTTTAATCTGGTTACGGATTTACCTATCCTCAATTTTAATATTTTTGGTTCGCCGGCGGTTCAGCACAATATTGTAAAAAATTTGTGCATTTCCCGCGAGGTGGCGGACCAGATCGCCCCGGTTGTGGACCGGCAAAAAATTGAGATTTTTTATATCCCTTCCGAACCGCCACCCGCAGGTTCCTTGGATGACGGCCGGGATTTAAGAAGGCGTCTGGGACTGGCGGATTCCGACCTTGTGTTTGGCCGCATTGGCCGCGGCGTGGATAGTATTTTTGACCCGATTGGTATTAAGGCCTTTCAAATAGTGGTCAAAAAATATCCGCAGGCCCATTATTTAATTATGTCTCCGCCGCCGGTTTTGGAAAAAATCGTCGGGCACGAGGATATTCCCAATGTGCATTTTTTGCCGCCCAGCGGGCAGGAAAAAGATATCTGGGCTTTTCATCAGGCCGTGGACGTGCTGGGCCATTTCCGCAAGGATGGGGAATCGTTTGGTTTGAACATTGCCGAAAGTATGCTTTGCGGGAAGCCCATCCTTTCCCACAAATCCCATTTTTGGAACGCGCATTTGGAGTATTTAGATGACAGTTTCAGCCGGGTGGCAGGGGTGGATAATGTGGCGCAGTATGCGGAATATATGGAATATTTTATTAATTTGCCTGCTGCCGATCGGAAACAAATGGGTCAACTTGCCAAGCAGAAAGCTGAAAAGCTATTTTTAATACAAAATAATATCGGTCGGTTTGAACAAATCTTAACTGAAGTTTTAAATAATTAAATATGATATACTTTTTTTCTTCCGTATGGCACCGGCCGGCAGTAAAGTACGCCCTCATTGCTGTCCTGGTTTCCGCTGTTTTTGCCCTGGTTACTGCGGTTGTTCCCATAAAGTTTTCCCAGCGCGATCCGGTTTACGGTTACGGCAGCGATAGCGGCACTTATTGGGATTTATCAACCAACTTAATTAGTTTCCATAAATTTTTGAGCAGCCCCGGTTTTGGTTTTGATTTTTTGGATATGGTTAACAGTTATACCGAGGCTATGCAGCGTCTGCCCGGGTATCCTTTATTTTTGGCCGGGGTCAGGGTGGCAACCGGCGCTAAAACTCCCAACGCCTGGGGCATTTGGTTGGCCGACTTTATTTTAGTTTTCTGTAACGCCTTTTTTATCATCTCTATTTTTGAGCGGGATTTATTTAAAAACCACGTTAATAAAAATTGGTACTGGCTGGTAGTGTTATACCTGCCGTTTTTACTTTATGGCAGTGGCATTAACACCGATTTTTTAAGCGCCACTTTGCTGGCCGGCGCGGTCTATTTTGCCTTTTCACCGGGGCGGTGGAATATTCTGTGGGCAGCCCTGTTTTCCGCGGCCACCGTATTTACCCGCGGCAACATTTTGTTTTTTTTAGTTCCCTTTTTGGCCCTGATGATTATTTACCACCGGTTTTCCAAAGCCGCCTGGCTGCGGTTTGGTGTCGGTTTACTGGCCATACTTTTAGTCTTTGCGGCCTGGTCGTACCGGAACCATAAACTTTCCGGCTATTTTACCTTTACCCCGTTTGTCGGCCTGCAGCTGCAGCAAAATTACATCAAAAAGATGGTGCCCTTCCAGGATGCGGCCAACCAATACGCCCGCTGGAATTCCGTCCAGTACAGGCAGGAATTGTTTGAGAGCTTGAGCCGGCAGGTTTCGCCTTATTACGCGGAAAGTAAAATAGACAAACAAATTACTTCCGATACTTTTAGCCTGCTGTTATCCCGCCCTGTTTTAGCCGCCAAGACTTATGTCCGCGAAGTCGCCCAGGTTTTTAACAACGAATACTTTTTGTTCAATGTTATTAGGTCAAATACTTCCCTGATTGCGAGGGGGGCGGCCGGCGCGCTAATTTTGGCTTTTTACACCCTGCCCGGGCTGCTGTTTTTTGCCGGGTTGTTTTGGGTGCTGTGGCGGAAAAAATGGACCAAATATGCTATAGTTACGGTAAGCGCGGCCTGTTATGCCTTAATAACCGCGGCGATTTTGGGGGATTTTGCCCGGTATATTTTACCCATCGGGTTCGTAATTATTTTTTGGAGCGCAGCATTTTTAAGAAAATTTGTTTTAAAGGCTAAATTTGAAAACCAAATATGACAATGAACATGTCCCGCGGAGCGGGATCCGCCTTCGGCGGAAAGCTATCTATTATAATTCCGGTTTACAACGAACAAAAAACCATTAAGGAAATTTTATCCAGGGTGGAAACAGCGCTGTTGCCCGACGGCCTGGAAAAAGAAATTTTAATAGTTGATGACGGCTCCATTGACGGCACGCGTGAAATTTTAAGGCCCTATGAAAGCCGCCATAAAATTATTTATCAGCCGCAAAACCGGGGTAAAGGCGCAGCGGTAACACGCGGGCTAAAGGAAGCCAGCGGCAATTTTTGTATTATCCAGGACGCGGACTTGGAATACGACCCCGGCGAGTACGGCAAAATTTTAAAACCGCTTTTGGACGGCGTGGCTGATGTAGTCTATGGGTCTAGGTTTTTGGGCGGCGAGTCGCATCGCGTACTCTATTATTGGCACTCGGTTGGGAACAATCTCCTGACTTGGCTCTCTAATATGTTTACCAACCTGAACCTTTCCGATATGGAAACCTGTTACAAGGCATTTAATAAAAAAGTGGTGGATGACATAAAGAATCGCCTGGAATCCAAACGTTTTGGCATTGAACCGGAAATTACGGCGCGGGTGAAGCGCTACCGCATTTACGAAGTCGGCATTTCCTATTACGGCCGCACTTACAAAGAGGGTAAACATATTGGCTGGAAAGACGGTTTTTCCGCGCTGTGGTGCATTGTCAAATATAATTTGTTCTCATGATCTATATTTATACGGAAAATTTTTGCCAATGGCCGAGGTTTAAAACAGCTGTTAAAATTTTGCTTGGGCGGCCCATACGCGGGCCGCAGGCCGTGGAAAACAGCTTAATGCGCGGCCTAAAAAAACTTGGGCAGGATTTTGTTTTGAACCAAAAAATTACTTTGCCCATAGATACGGCCTGTGTGCTTTCCGGCGCCGGGACTTTGCGTTATTTAATTAAGATGAAGCGGCGCGGCAAAATTAAAAAAATTCTGGCCGGGCCGATAATTTCCGTTATTCCGTCCCAAAATGACGGAATAATTACCGCGCCGGAAGTGGACGCTTTCGTGGTACCATCACAGTGGGTCAAGAATTGGTGGGGCAGCCTAAGCCCCGGTTTTTATGATAGAATTAAGTTGTGGCCGGCCGGCGTGGAAGATATTGGCCAATTGGGCGATAAAAACGGTTATGCGCTGATTTTCCAGAAAAAAGCTTCGGACAGTCTGTTGCAAAGTGTAAAGGACGAACTGGCTAAACAGGGTGTGAATTACAAGATTATTCGGTATGGGCAGTATGGCCAAGGCGAATATTTTAAGCTGCTAACAGGTACCAAATTTGTGGTTTACCTCAACGAGTCGGAAAGTCAGGGCCTGGCGCTGCAGGAAGCCTGGATGCGCGACGTGCCTAGCCTAGTCTGGAACCGCGGCTACCTAACTCATGACGACTTCCGCTGGGATGACCAAAAAATTGCCGCGCCGTTAATGGTTGACGATTGCGGCATGTTCTTTAAGGACGCAGGGGAATTTCCGGCCAAGCTTAATACTTTTTTGGCCAACTACCAAAATTTCCATTCGCGCCAATATTCGCTTGACCACTTTACCGACGAGGCCAGCGCCAAGCAATACCTGGAAATTATCAGCCAATTATAATGAAACCCGCAGAATATTTAAAAACCGTCTATCGCTGGATTAACCGCCATCATACTACCTACAGTCAGACCGGCGAGGACGTAATTGCCAACTTTTTTTTGGAAGACACCAAAAATGGTTTTTATATAGATATTGGCGCCAATGACCCCATCTATTTAAACAACACTTATTTTTTTTACAAACGGGGCTGGCGGGGAATTTGTGTGGAGCCCAATGCCGCGAGGGCCAAAGTTTTTGGTCGCGTGCGGCCGGGCGACCAAGTGGTAAGTACCGGTATAGCCGGCAAGGACGGCGAAATGGATTATTACGAATTTTATCCGGACACGCTTTCTACTTTTTCCGCTACCGAAGCCGAAGAAGTCGGCAAGTTGGGGCATAAACTGATGGAAAAAAGAAAAGTTAAGGTTATGCCTCTGGCCGAACTCTACCGCCAATATGGGGACAAGCGGGCGGTGGACCTGCTTTCCGTGGACACGGAAGGTTTTGATTTTGAAATTCTGCAAAGCAACAACTGGCAGGACTGCCGGCCAAAATTAATTGTTGTGGAAACCGCCGAATACCGCAAAGACCGGGCCGTGCGCGTCCACGAAAAATTCAATGCCTATTTGGCGGCCCAGGGCTATATTAAAGTTGCTGATACTTATTTAAACGGCGTTTATATGGAAAAAACCTATGCCGAAAAAAAGAATATCCAGGGAATTTTATAAATATGCTCATCCAAAAAGCTTTTAAAAGATTGTGGCGCAATGTTAAAGCCGTGGTCACTGGCCCGTTTTGGTATTTGGGCGACTTGGTTAAGTACAGGGGGCTGATGGGTAAAGACGGCGTGACTGCCAAAATGTACTATGTCCCTTTAATTTTTGACCGCGATCCGGCTTCTCACACTTTTGACAAGCATTATGTTTATATGGACCGCTGGGCCTTTAAGGAACTGTTAAAATTCCGGCCGGCCAGACATATTGATGTTGGTTCATCTATTCGTTTCCTGTCCATGGCATCAGCCATAACCCAAACCACTTTTGTGGATATCCGCCCGGTGAAGCCGGATTTTGATAGTTTTGATGTTGTGGAAGGCAGTATTTTAAAAATGCCTTTCGCGGACAACTCGCTGGAGTCGCTTTCCTGCCTGCACGTGGCCGAGCATATTGGCCTGGGGCGTTATGCCGACCCGCTGGACCCGCTGGGCACCAAAAAAGCCTGCGCGGAATTGCAACGGGTCTTGGCTCCCGGCGGCAAACTCTACTTTGCCGGCCCGGTTGGCAAGAATGCCACTTACTTTAATGCCCACCGCGTGCACAGCCCATCAACTATCCTTGGTTATTTTTCCGGCCTCAAACTGGAAAGTTTTACCGCCATAAACGACGCCGGGCATTTTGTGGAACCTGCCAAGCCGGAAGATTACGAACAGGCCTGGTATGCCTGCGGCTGCTTTGTATTTACTAAAAGTTTAAATTAGAAATTGAAAATTATTTTATGCCATTTACTTTTACCCCAACCGAAATCCCCGATGTCATAAAAATCCAGTCCGCGGCCTTCCCCGACAGCCGGGGGGAGTTCAGCGAAATTTACCAAGCCTCGGAATTTAAGGTTAACGGGATAAATGTCAATTTTGTCCAGGATAATTTCCCGCTGTCTCATAAAGGTGTTATCCGCGGCCTGCACTACCAGCTGGAGCCGCGCGCCCAGGGCAAATTGGTTACGGTTATCAAGGGCGCCATTTACGACGTGGCCGTGGATATCCGTAAAAATTCCCCCACGTTCGGCAAATGGGTGGCGCTGGAATTGAACAATGGGAACCATTGTGCGGTTTATATTCCCCCCGGGTTTGCCCACGGGTTTATGGCTTTGGAAGATGATACGCGCGTGCTCTATAAAATGAGCCACAGCGAGTACGCGCCGGAGTTTGAACGGGGGATATTGTATAATGATCCGGACTTAAATATTCCCTGGCCGCTCCAAAACCCCATTGTTTCGGAAAAAGATAAGTTGCATCCATTATTAAAAAACGCAGAAATGTAGCCTTCATTTTTTCTTAGTCCGGCGCCAAGTCCTTTTGCCAGACACGTTCGGTTTTCTCCTGCGGAAAACCTCACTCAACACAGAGTCAGAAAACTTTTTATTACATAAAAAGACCAAGCTTTTCTGCCTCTGTGATGGTCTGGACAAAAGGACATTGGCTCCGTCTGTGGAGAAAAAATGAAGCTAAAATCCGGACAGGCCTTATTTGTTCCGCAGACCAAAAAAATAACGGCCTGTCCGGATACAATATTCATGTCTCAAGTCAGCATCAACATTTTAACCAAAGACCGTTCCGGGCTTTTAAAAAAAGCTTTGGACAGCGTTTTGGCGCAAACCTTTAAAGATTACGAGGTTATTGTGGTTAACGATGGGTCCGGCGATAACACCGCCGCGATTTTGGATGAATATGCAAAAAAAATGCCGCTGATTGTGATTATGCACCAGGCGTCCAGAGGAATTATTAATAGCCGGCAGGAAGCCCTGAGGGCCAGCCGGGGGAAATATATTGCCCTGCTGGACGATGACGACGAGTGGCTGGATAAGGATAAATTACAGAAACAGATAGATTGGTTTAAACAAAATCCAGACGGTGTGCTTGTGGGAAGTGCCGTGCAATATGACATTTATCATTTATCATTTAAGACCGGTTCACGTGTTATCAGGCGGGCGGAAACCGACGCGCAAATCCGCCAAACCATGCTCCTGCGTAATAATTTTTTTACCTCAACCGTGATGTTTAAAAAAGCGGCGGCGCTTTTAGCCGGCGGGTTTATAGACGACGGAATTGGCGCGGCTGAAGACTACGATTTATGGCTGCGCCTGGGTAAACTGGGCCAAATGGCCAATTTTAAGGGGGTATTTACGGCTTACCGCGCTCCCGTGTATACTAAGGACAGGTTCCGGCTATTTTTACAAAAGCAGTTAAGTCTGATAAAGCGCAATAAAAACGATTATCCTTTTTATTGGGTTACTGTTATTATATTAAGAATTAGGATACTTTTAACTTAATCTATGTCCCGCTCCACTTCTAGCTTTTGGCTTACTGCCGTCCCTGACGCCATTTTATTTTACCTGGGCCTGTGGCTGGCTATGGTTATCCGCTACCATGGCAATGTCGGTTTCCAGGGATCCGGCGCCGTGGTGCGGACTTTTAGCCTGCTGTTTGTGTTTTGGCTGGCGGTGTTTTTTATCCACGGCCTGTTTGAGGCCGGGGTGTTTCGGCGCTACACCACGCTGGTAGTGAATTTGGTTTCGGCCATGCTGGTCAACACCCTGCTGGCCGTCATTTATTTTTATTTTCAGCCCAACCTGATTTTAACCCCCAGGCGGTTTTTGCTCATAGATGTGGCCGTGACTTTTGTCCTTATTTTAGCCTGGTACCTCATAGTCAAATATGTCTTAAAGAACCGGCTGGTGGAGGGAGCCTATATTTTTTCCTTTAACGGCGAACTGGACGGTTTGGAACGGGAAATCGCGGCTTACAGTTATTTGGGTTACAAAGTTTTGGGAAAATTAAACGAACAGTCATTGCCGCAGGCCAGACTGGAAAAAAACTCTTCGGTGATTTTGCCGGATAACCTGCATTCCAGCCCCAAAGTCAGCGAAGCGCTTTACCAGCTGCGCACCCAGGGCGTGACCTTTTACAACCACAAGGATTTTTACGAATTTTTACTGCGCCGCGTTTACCTTTCCGACTTAAACGAATTGTGGTTTTTGGAAAATATTAATTATAAGGAAAAGCGCCTTTATAATTTGGTTAAAAGGGTGGTGGATATTTTGCTGGGCCTGTTTGGGTTCCTTGTTTTCGTTATCAGCTGGCCATTTTGCGCCCTGGCCATTAAGCTGAATTCCAGGGGTCCGGCGCTGTTTGTGCAGGAGCGCGTGGGCAAAGGCGGACAAATTTTTAAGGTTTATAAGTACCGGACCATGAGCGGGGGAAAAACCAACACCTGGACGCAGGTTAACGACCCGCGCATTACCAAAGTCGGCAAAATTTTGCGCAAGACCCGCATAGACGAATGGCCGCAGTTCATTAATTTGTTAAACGGCAGTATGAGCCTGGTCGGCCCGCGGCCGGAACAGCCGCATTTGGTGGAGGAGCTCAAACAGCAAATCCCATTTTACGACGAGCGGCATTTGGTCAAGCCCGGCATTACCGGCTGGGCACAGCTGAATATTTACGCCGGCACCCTGGAAGAGACCAAGCTAAAACTCCAGTACGATTTGTACTATATTAAGCACCGCTCATTTTTGTTTGATGTGGAGATAATCCTGAAGACTATATACTATATATTTACCTGGCAGGGAAGGTGACTTTTTGCCCCTGTTCCGAGATATGTTCTTTGAAGTCTGTTTTAAGGTCTTCAAGAGGAATAGCTATTGTTTCAGCAATATAAGCAGCCAGAGTGTCAGTTTGCTCGTCAGTGTAAGCTTTGAGTTCTTTGGTTTGTTTTTCAAGCTCGGTTTTTAAAAATTCCTCGGTAACAAAGCCCTTTAAATCGTCCTTTGTGGCAAAAGATTTTAAATCTTCCTTTGTGGCAAAAGATTTTAAATCTTCCTTTGTGGCAAACTTTTTATCTATATGTTGTTCAAATTTAGTGAACCTTCTGTCCAAAACTTCTTCAAATTCGACGATTGTTATTTCCATATATAATGGTGGTAATTAATGATTATTTGCAATTTCCCCTGATATTTTGATTACCCTTATATATGGCCCGACCCGGCCGTTAATTCTAAAAATTTAATCACGAAATATCTGTCTTTTTACAATATCATTAAAGTTTTTCGCGGTCAATTTTTGGTTGTGCAAAACTCTGAATTTTGGCTATAATACCTGAGATATGACCTCGTAGCTCATTTGGATAGAGCGCCTGGCTTCGAACCAGGAGGCAGCAAGTTCGAATCTTGCCGAGGTCACCAAAATATGCCATTTCCCGACAGAGAGTATACCGAAATCCTTATAGACCACTTAATACGCAAGACCAGGCAAACCAATAAGCCGGAAGATTTGCTGTTAATGCTTTCCGGCGCGTCGTTGAACTGGATTGCGGATTTTGTTTTGGATGAGAGCGTGGCGTGGGAAAAGCGTGAAATAAATGTGGCAGATTTGTATTTAACCGGCACCAATCCGGAATGGAACAAAATTATAATAGATAGAGCCCAGCGTTCGCCGGAAAAATTAAAACGGTTAATGGCGGAGGATTCGGCGGTTAAGACTATGCTTTCTAATTTAGTTTTTGACGAAGTTCCCATTTTGGTGCGCGTTGATGACGGAAAACTAAAAGTTTTGGATGGTATGCATCGTGTGGTTGCGGCGATTAGGGACAATCGGAAAACTGTTAGTGCGTATATTGGCACTCCGTCCGGTAATAGCAAGCCTTTATGTGAGGCTCACGTGATTTATGACCTTTTGCGCGCCTATCAGAGAAGCATACATAAAGACCGTCAAGGCTTAATTGCCGCGCTTAGGTTTTTAAAAAATAATTACGTTAATGTGGAAAGTCTATTGCGCGACAGGTTTAACGCAGAGTGGATACCGGATGAGGGGGTGCAAAAAGTTATACGCGAAGTTTTAGACAAATAAAAACTCCCATTCGGGAGTTTTATTTTACCCCAAGCTTATTCAAATAAATTTTTAGTTCTTGTCATACTTTTGTTTTTGGACGAGGCTTAATTTATTGTAATGGTAATATTGTTCCAGCGGTTTGGTGGTGTCCTTAACCAACACTCCGCCAAAATCAAAAACAATGGTTTTCATTGTTCAGTTTAGATGATCGTCGCTCCCGCCACTTTATCTCCGGCATCCAGCCTCATTACGCGCACGCCCTGCGTGGCGCGGCCGAGCATGGAGACATTGGCCAGGGGAGTGCGGATGGTCTGGCCGGCTTTGGAAATTATGACGATGTCGTGCTCTTCCGCGTTGTTTAAAATGTACATAGTCACAATTTTGCCGGTTTTGGGCGTAACCTTTAAGGTTTTAATGCCGCTGCCGCCGCGTTTTTGGACTTTGTAATAGCCAAGTTCGGTTTTTTTGCCCGAACCGTTTTCGGTTATTATCAGCACGGCCAAATCTTTTTCGTTGACGGACTTTTTAATCACATCCATGCTGATTATCTTATCATCCTTTTTCAGCCTCATGCCGGTAACGCCAGCGGCATTGCGGCCCATGGGGCGGACATCCTTTTCGTTAAAGCGGATGGCCTGGCCGTTTTCCGTAGACAGCATAATTTGGTCTAAGCCGGTGGAAACTTCCACCCATTTGAGTTCATCTTCGCCTTTAAGTCCTATTGCAATCATGCCGCTCCTGCGGACTTTGGTGAATTCTTCCTTGGCCACTTTTTTGATTAGTCCGTTTTTGGTGGACATAATTAAGAACTTAGCCTCATCTTTTTTGGAGAAGGTTAAAACGGAAGTGGTATATTCACCCTGGCCGAGTTGCAGGAAATTGACCAGGGCCTGGCCCTTGGAAACGCGCGAGCCTTCGGGCAGTTCGTAAACCTTGGTTAGGAAGACGCGGCCCTTGTTGGTAAAGAATAAAATATCGTCGTGGGTGTTGGATGAAATTAATTTATCCACCGCGTCTTCTTCTTTCAGGGTTTGGCCAATAACGCCCTTGCCGCCGCGCGACTGGGACTTATAGGTGTCCGGCGCCAGGCGCTTAACATAGCCGGACTTGGTAATGGTAATAATGACGTTTTCTTCGGGAATTAAGTCCTCGGCGGAAAATGTGCCCACTGCGCTTTTCACCACCTGGGTGCGGCGTTCGTCGCCAAAACGGGCTTTCATGTCTTCCACTTCTTTTTTAATGATGCCCAAAATGCGTTTTTTGGACTGCAATATGCCTTCCAAATCCGCAATCAGGGCCTTTTTTTCCTTAAGCTCATCTTCTATTTTTTTGCTTTCCAGGCCCGCCAAGGTCTGCAGGCGCATGTCTAAAATGGCATTGCTTTGGATTTCGGTAAAGCTGAACTTTTTAATTAAATTAACGTGGGCTTCGGGCCTATCCGCGCTCTTTTTTATGGTCTTGATGATTTCATCTATGTGGTCCAGCGCCTTTTTTAAGCCCTCTAAAATGTGTTCGCGTTCTCTGGTTTTGCGCAGTTCGTATTCGGTGCGGCGCTTAATAACTATCTGCCGGTGTTCCAAATATTTTTCCAAAACCGTTTTTAAATTTAAAACGTGCGGCTCTATGCCGTCCACCAAAGCCAGCATGTTCATGTGGAAGGTTTCCTGCAATTGCGTAAAGCTGAACAGCTGGTTTAAAATTTTGTTGGGCAGGGATTCTTTTTTTAAATCCACCACCACGCGCACGCCGTCTTTGTCGCTTTCATCGCGCACGTCGCGGATGCCTTCTATCTTTTTATCCCTTACTAGTTCGGCGATTTTTTCCAGCAGTGTGGCCTTGTTGACGCGGTAGGGGATTTCGTTGATGATAATTTGGTAGGCGCCGGTCTTGGTCTCTAAAATTTCGGTTTTGGCGCGCATAACAATACTGCCCTTGCCCGTGGCATAAGCGTTTTTGATGGCGTTGATGTCGTAAATAATGCCGCCGGTGGGGAAGTCCGGGCCCTGAATAAATTCCAGTAAATCTTCGGTGGTGGCTTCCGGGTCGTCAATAAGTTTAATAATGGCGTTACAGATTTCGGTGAGGTTGTGCGGCGGGATGTCCGTAGCCATACCCACGGCAATACCCAGGGTGCCGTTTAATAAAAGATTGGGGAGTTTACCCGGCAGTACGGAAGGTTCCTGCCGGCTGGCGTCAAAGTTGTCGCGCCAGTCCACGGTGTCTTTGTCCAAATCCAGCAGCAGTTCTTCGGCCAGGGCGCTCATGCGGGCTTCGGTATAGCGGTAAGCCGCGGCGCCGTCGCCGTCCATGGAGCCAAAGTTGCCCTGGCCGTCTATTAACGGGTAGCGCATGCTAAAATCCTGGGCCATGTGGACCATGGCGTCGTAAACCGACATGTCGCCGTGCGGATGGTAGCGTCCCAAAACCGAACCTACGGTATCCGCGGACTTTTTGAATTTAACATTGTGGCGCAGGCCGTTTTCGTGCATGACATAAAGAATGCGGCGATGCACCGGTTTTAAGCCGTCGCGGACGTCGGGCAGGGCGCGCATAACAATGACGCTCATGGCGTAATCCAGATACGATTCCTGCATTTCGTCTTCCAGGGCCCGGCTTTTGAGCAGGCCAATGTTATCGCTTAAAGCTTGTGATGAATCTTTGGGCATATGAAATTTACTTGTTATTGTATTGGGCGCGAATATCTTTTAGTCCGGCGCCAAAAGTTTTAAAAAGAGTGGTGTCTTTGGGAATGCTTTGGCCAATGCGGCTGGTAAACACCCAGACCACGCCCAGGACCAGGGCCACTACGATGACCGTTACCCAGATAATGCGGACTTTTTCCGCCCGCGGCTTGTTTTGGAGGTTCTCTATAAAAGACATAAATTATCTTAATGGTTCCAAAACTACAACCTTGGTGCCTTCTTCCTGTAAATCTTTTTTCTTTACCGTTAATTTTTCCATGGGCTCGCTCTTGCCGCCCATTTCTTTGAGGAATTTTTCCAGCGGGTCTAAATCTAAAATTAAATCTTTGGTTTTGTAATGGGAGGGTATAACTATCTTTGGTTCTATTTCGTTGACAACTTTAGCGGCGCTGGAAGCAGACAGTACTGTATTACCGCCAACCGGCAATATTAGAATATCTATTTCGCCCAGTTCTTCCAGTTCCGCTTCCTTCATATTCCAGTCTTTTATGTGGGTGAGGTTAAGGATGCGGATGTCTTCGCTTTCTATTAAAAAAACCGTAACATATTTTTCTTCCTGCTTTAAGGGGATGCCGGTTACCGTGACGCCTTTAACGTCGTATTCGCCCGGGGTATCCATTAAAAAGGGGTTGCCGGAGATGCCGGAGGCGGCGCTGTAAAGGCTGTTTTGGCGGTCGGCTAAAACCAAAATGTCTGCCGCGCCGCGGGGGGCCACCAGGCCAGAATCCTTGTGGAAAGGGTCAGTAATTGTTACAGCCTCTTTGGTGGTGATTTTAAAGGAAGATAGGCCGAAATATTGTATTTGCATATACTTAATTATACACTTTTTTTAGGGAAAATGGAAGAGGTTTTTAAGGGAAAAGGCTTGACTTTTAGGGGGAAAAGGGGATAAGATAAACTTTCTGGAAGGAGGATAATAAGTGCTTGAGAAAGTTTGCCTTTATAGGATTGGCAATAATTGTTGCGCGGTAGACCTTAAGGCTTTGGAGCTCCCGGTTAGTGAACAAGAGGCTTTGGCAATTTTGTTCGCTAAGGGTTATGTGGTAAAGCAAATTGATATCGTGTCTCTCGCCCGAAGTCGCGTAGGGGTCTCTGTCTATAGGTCTGCCTGTCATCCTGATGAATCTCCTGACATTGTGGATTGCGCTACTTTTGTACGTTGGCTGTATGGTGAGTTAGGACTGTGGCTTCCCAGGTTTAGCATTGAACAGCGCGAGCTTGGGCTGCCGGTTCCTTTGGAAGAAGAGCATCCTGGGGACCTGATTTTTGTTCAGGGACGCTTCGGGAAATTCTGGACTGACCCCAGTGACAAGGTTGGTCATGTTGGACTGCGGACAGGACAAAATACAGTTATTCACGCGGCAAATTCAGAAGACGGTGTGGTCGAAGATAGTCTAGATGATTTTTTGCACACAAACGCGCCTTTGGGCGGCGTGCGGCGTCTTCTTCCGGATTTAGGCCGTGTTATATCCCTGACTCTCCGGCCCGGTAAGTTGGTTGAAGTTATAGGTGATGTGCGGTGGGATATCCTTAGCAGCTTTCCAAGAACTTAGTATTATTCGTATAGCGCCCTATGCCATGTTATTGGTATGGGGCGTTTTTTTTATGTTTTACTTTGTGGGATTGACGGTTTAAGATTGGGGAATCTCACGCGCTTGGCTTTTGACCAATCCAAATACTCGGTCGAGTCATGGGTATCCCAAAATTCGGCCTCTTCATCTTCATTTTTAAATTTAGGGATTTCCTTAAGCTTTGCCATAACTAGTCTTTTCTTTATATAGAACCTAGTTTTTTTAAAATGTCATCCGCTATATGAGAAGTGTCCACAATTTCATCCAGCGCCATTTTAATCAGTGTTGTTTTTTCTAATGGGAGATATGATTTGCTCGTGTGAGCATGATTGCGCAGGTTTTGCATATCCCGATATTTGATATCGCACAGGCGGGCCACACATGGAAAACCATTTGTGCTATCTCTCATTTTCTTGAGTAACTCCAGGTCCGTCAGCAGTTCAATTTTTCTAATATCCACATAGGTATACGCCTCGTTTAAATATCCCGCTAGTCTGCTTTCCCAATGCTTTGACTCGATAGTAACCGTCAACGATTTTTGGCAGGCATCCTTGTTGGTTGTGGTAATAAAAAAAGCGTAAATATTAAGCGGGGATAAAATGTTTCCCGCTATTTTATATTTGTGTTTTATTACGCTGGTAGTTTTCTCTAGAGAATCCTTATCGCAATAGACATTTTGAGTTTGAATTTTTGAGAGAAGAAGTTTGTCCGGTAAAAACATAATTATGCGGTGCGCGCGGCTCCCAGATCCAAAGTTTCTCCAAGATGTTCGGTGCCGCCAAGCGTAGCCTCGAATTTCTGCATCGGCTTGGTCTTATAAGCAATTTCAGTGAGGGTGCGGGCCCCGTAACCTTTAACATTTTCCAGGACCTCGTCAGCGATGGCGCGATCTTCATCACTTAAAGCTGAAAAATCCAAAGTCGAATCTTCGTTATAGGAATAAACGATGTATTCCTCGCCTGAAGGTACATAATCCGGGTGCGGTTGAACGACCTTGGCATTTATAAGGGCCTGCAGGTCGGCATAAATTACGTTATCAAAAGGTCCATAATTGTAACGCACGTAATTATAATGGGTAATCTGTTTTCCACCTTTTTTTAGGCTGACTAAGTCAATTAAATAAGACAGCTTCATCAGTACCGTGACCGAAGCTTTGTTGTGGCGTTGGATGATATAGGCCAGTAATTGTTGGGTTTTTTCCAGCATAAGGACTTCATTTATTTTCAATAAACTGGAGTTACCAACCATTTCATTATAAGTATAGCATAATATTGCCACTAGACAAGTCCAGCCGTTTGGGCTATAATACCATTACTTATTTGCATAAGTGCCCAAAATTAATTATTAACCCCAAATAAGTCTAAGTAACGGCACTTTTTAACAATTAACCAACTTAATGCTTTTTAAATTACTCAACGATTTAAATTCGTTGATTTTTCTTAAGTGGAAGAAAATTTAAATATATGTCAGAAGAAACAACAGAAGAAAAAATTACCACTACCGCCCAAACTAACCTTTCGCCTGCCGCGCAGATCGCGTCCACCATGGAGGACCTGCTTTCCGCCGGCGTGGAGATTAAAGTCTTAAAAGTCGGTGACATGGTAGAGGGTACCTTAATTTCCGTGGGCAAGAACGAAGTCTATGTGGACCTGGAAGGTTATGGCGTGGGCGTGGTCCGCGGCCGCGAGCTTTACGACGACGAAGCCACTTTGGCCAGCCAAAAGCCGGGCGATAAAATTTTTGTCTCGGTCATTGAACCGGAAAACAAAGACGGCATTGCCGAACTGTCCCTGCGCCAGGCCGGCCAGGAACGCGTCTGGCAGGCCTTAAAGGAAAAACTGGACAGTAAGGAAGTTATCCGCACCAAAATTTTGGAAGCCAACAAAGGCGGCCTCATGGTGGAAATTAACAACGTCATGGGCTTTTTGCCGGTCTCACAACTGTCCCTGGAGCACTATCCGCGCGTGGAAGACGGCGATAAGAGCAAAATCCTTTCGGTTTTGCACGGTTACGTGGGCCAGCTGTTTGACGTGCAAATTATTACCGCCGACTCCGGCGAAGAAAAGCTGGTGGTTTCCGAAAAGGCCGTGTTTGAAAAAGAAATGGAAAACCGTTTGGGCACCTTGAAGATTGGCCAAATTGTGGAAGGCACCATTACCGGCGTGGTGGATTTTGGCGCTTTTGTGAAGTTCGGCGAACTGGAAGGCCTGGTCCACATTAGCGAACTGGCCTGGCAGAGAATAGAAAACCCCCGCGACATTGTCAAAGTCGGCCAAAAAGTTACGGCCAAAGTTATTTCTATAGATAAAGGCCGCGTGTCGCTGTCTATAAAGCAGTTGCAGACCGACCCCTGGCTGGACGCGGTCAAGAAGTACCAAATCGGCCAGGTGGTAAAGGGCAAGGTGGCCAAGGTTATGCCTTATGGCGTGTTTGTGGAGTTGGATGAAAACATTCAGGGCCTGGTGCACATGATGGAATTGTCGCACGAAACCATAAAAAACCCGGAAAGTTTTATTAAATCCGGGGACGAAAAGGACTTTAAGATTATTTCCATTGAACCGGCCGAGCACCGGTTGGGTCTGTCGCTGAAGGCTTTGGAGCCTTCCTCCGTCCCGACAGAAGTCGGGACTACGGAGGGTGAACCGGCGCCAGCAGTTAAGGAAGATCCGAAAGTGGAAGATAAAAAGGAAGAGGTGGTTGAGGAAGTTAAGGTCGAAGAAAAAACCAAGGAAGTTAAGGCTGAATAGACTATAAAAAAACACTCATCAAATTGATGAGTGTTTTTTGGTGCCTAGGGAGGGAATCGAACCCTCAATCCCTTGCGGGCGACGGATTTTAAGTCCGTAGCGTATACCAGTTCCGCCACCTAGGCAAATTATATGGGATCCCCGAAAATCTTGATTTTTGGGGAAAAGGGACTTTATCGCGAACGGTATGGAGTGCCAATTTTAATCGGAACGAAATTGAGTGAGCGATAAAAGGCCCGTGGAGGTGCAGATGGGAATCGAACCCATGCATTGCGGTTTTGCAGACCGCCGTGTTACCACTTCACCACTGCACCAAAGTCCTATATATTATAACAAAACCCCCTGGTTTTCACTAGGGGGTTTTGCGTACTTAGTTGGCGGTGGCTAAAGCCAGGGGACTTGAGTTAACCGTGCTGGCTAACCGTTGCGCCGAGGCCTGCTCTTCCAAATTCGTCAAATCAGAATAAACTTTTTCGCAACCGTAAACCCACGAAGCGCTGCCAGGCTGCACGTATACCCCTTTCATTTTTTGGCAGGTATTGTACTGCTGGCTGTACAGCGGCTTACTCATTAAATTATCCAGGTCAACTAACCAGTCCATTTTGGTCGGGTACTCTCTCCAGGTAGGTGTACCCGGAGCGCCGCCCATACCGCTACAGTTGTTGTTGAAACAATAGACGCCCATATGGCTTTCCACGTAGCTTATGGCCAAGTCCTTCTTCCAGTTGGGAAGCTGGACAATTTGGCTGGCGTACGGGCTTAACGGGGAGCCGTTGGTATTTAAATATTGGGTCAGTAAGGTTACAAGCGGGTCGC
>CAIVSE010000073.1 GCA_903908535.1 Candidatus Doudnabacteria bacterium | reverse complement strand
TCCTACCGGCGCAACTCTCGGAACGTACTCCACATTTAATGGAACCATATTAAGCGCCAAACAAATTATCATCGAAACCGGTGCGGTATTAAACGGCAGGGCACTGGCCCAAACTCAAGTTGTGCTTGATGCCAATACTGTAACACTAGTTGCAACTGTCAGCGGCGGTCTCTCGGGTACTGTATCTGGCTCCACCACAGGCACTCTTACGGGTACTGTAGCCAGCTCCACCACCGGCACTCTCTCGGGTACTGTGGCTAATGGCGGCGGCGGTTGTACTTCTAATTGCGGCGGATCATCTGGCGGCGGCGGCAGTAGTGGCGGCGGCAGCTCTTATGCCAGCAGCAATGGCGGCGGAACAATTGGTACCACAACGCCTTTAGGATCAGTATTAGGCGCCTCTATTGGCATTCCTTCTAATGGACTGCAATATCCCGGTAGTGTTTTGGGAACCAATACGACTTTGCCCAGAACCGGCGTGCCGCTAGATGAAATATTAGCCTTGTTGGCTATAAGCGGGGCGGCCAGCATTTACATTTTGCGAAAAAAGAAAACTCAATTTCTATGACATTATGGCCAAGCGCCACATCTACAACATGTTAAAAATCGCCGGATTGACCCTGCTAATTTTTGCAGTGCTGTTGGTTTTAGCAAATCTTGGCTACTTCTGGAAGAATGTTAATTATGATATAGCCGGCGTAAAAACAGCGGCGCAACCTGCTTCAGCAGCCGCCCAGCTTCAAATGCAGCCTAACCTGCTGTCCATTCCTTCTTTGGGCATTTTAGCGCCAATCGTCTATGCCCGGGAACCAGATGAAACATCATTTCAGGCAGCCTTGCTTAATGGCGTGGCCCACTATCCGGGTACGGCTGACCCTGGCCAGTTCGGCAACTGTTATATTTTCGGCCACTCATCCGATTTTATTTGGAGCAAGGGGCATTATAAAACCGTGTTTGCGCTGTTGCCGCATATTAAGATTGGCGATGAGATTACAATCAGCGACAGCCAGGGCCAGCCTTATATCTACATAGTCCAGTCAACAGCCATTGCCCTGCCGACAGAATTAAAATATTTACAGCAGGATGATTCCAAAAAAGTTTTAACTCTGCAGACGTCATGGCCCGTTGGTACGGCCCTGGAACGCTATGTGGTGATTGCCGAAATAAAATAAATCCTGTCGGTTGTAATAATTTGGCCCCCCTGGCGGCTGTATTAGCATGGACACAAATATTTTTTTCGGGCCCTTATGGGAAGGGAGCTGGACCTACATTAAAACCGTGGTGGATGCCGCACGGGAACCGGTTTTAATTTTGGATAAGGAATTCCATGTCTTAGCGGCCAATAAACCTTTTTACCAGACCTTCCGGGTTGAACCAAAAGATACCGAGGGCAAACTTGTCTACAAACTGGGCAACGGCCAGTGGAATATCCCGGCCCTGCAAAAACTTTTGCAGGATATTTTGCCTAAGCACACTTTTTTTAAAGGTTTTGAGGTTATTCATGAGTTCCCTGTTATCGGGCGCAAAGTTATTCTTTTAAACGCGCGCCAGATTCACTTTAAAGAAGAGGCCAAAACGGTCCCATTCCAGCCCATCATCCTCCTGGCTATGGAGGATATTACGGAAATGGTGGCTGTTGCCGAACAGCTTGCCCGACAGACAAAAAGTTCATAAAAACCGGCTGTAATCCTTTTGCCCTTAAAACGGCTCTATAATTGGAGGCCCTAAAGAACCTTAATTTTTAAGACCAAAATCTATGGATTCCTATAACTCACCCAGCACCAAACCGCTGTATCGCGGAACGCAGATTGTCTGGTATATTGCCGGGCTTTTGGAAGCCCTGCTGGCATTTCGTTTTCTGCTTAAGCTGTTCGGCGCAAATCCGGCGGCCGGATTTACCAATTTTATCTATGGGATTACCCAGCCGTTTGCCGCACCTTTCTTAAATGTTTTTAGAATTTCCAATGTCAACGGCAGCGTCTTTGAATGGACGACTGTGCTTGCCATGCTGGTTTATTGGCTGATTGCCTTAGCTATTATTAAGCTTTTTTTGATGGGCAAAACTGTTTCCACTCCGGAAGCCGCGGTAAAGCTGGAAAGCCAGAATAAATAAAATCATGGGAATTATGCCAAAACGAATTTTGCAAAATATATTAATGACGGAATCAATTAATAATAGCCCGTAAAAAGGATGGCCTTTTTAGGGATTTTTAACGTAAAGAATAATTTAATTAAAGCGTAAAAAGTTACGCAAGGGAAAAATATATGAAAACAATTTTTAACACAATGAAGGGAAAGATTTTCCTATCTTTCGCCCTCGCCGCCTTAATGGCTTCGGGAAGTTTGCTCGCGGCAGCTCCGCGGGCGTTTGCCGCGACAGCATGGGACGTCTCTGCTACTAATACTGGCCACGCTTGTACAACAGTCGACCCATACTGCACAACCATCCAGGCGGCTGTCACTACTGCCGCTTCAGGCGACACAATTAATGTTGAGGCAGGAACTTATGCTGGCGGTGTAAGTATTACCCAGGGTGTGATTCTTAACGGTCCAAATGCCGGCATTAATCCTAGCACCGGTACGCGCGTCGCAGAGGCTGTTATAAATACCGGGAATCCGGCAATCAGCATCGGTACCACTGAGCCGGTAATTATAAATGGGTTCACTTTCAACGGCACTGGAACAGCCATAGCCTCGTATACCAAAGGAAACACGCCGACAGTTGAGAATAATATAATAGAGAATACCGCCTCGGCCTCTACCGCCTCGGTTGTTTTTACCAATTCAACAAGCTTAACGTTTGAGAATAATCTGCTTAGTAATTTGGATCCAAGCTCGGGCGACGGTATGAGACTTAACAGTAACTGGTATGGCGATGCCCCAGGGGCATTAATGCCGGTAACCATTACCGGTAATGTTTGGGAAAATTCGCCAGATCAAAGCGGAATAAACGCAAGTGGTATAACAGGTACAGTTAGCGGAAATACTTTTTCAAATTTAGGGGGGTACGGCATTTTGGTTGCTGACAACTCAAGTCCGCTTACGATATCCGGTAATACTTTTGAGAATATCACAAATTTTGGTGGTACATCGGTACCTTCATATGGTGCGGGCGTCCGCTTCTGGAATCCGGAACTTACCAATTCGGTTACAATAACCGGTAATACATTTTCTAATAATACTATAGGAGTTGCCGTCCGGCCGACTGACAGTAGCGTTAACGGCGGCGTTAGTAATTTGTCGGAAATCGCTATAAATGGGAATTTGTTTTCTAATGATGCGACCGGAGTATATAATGCTAATCCGAATGATACCCAATTAAATGCCACCGGCAACTGGTGGGGGAATGCGAGCGGTCCAAGCGATCCGGTTTCGGGGGACGGCAGTACGCCGGCTACGAACGCGGGCAGCGGCTCTCCGGTTGTTGGAGCGGTAAATTATTCCAATTGGTCGGCAGACTCCCCGGGCTCCGCCGTTTTGGGCGTCACCCAAATTACCGCAGTCCAGACATATGCAACGGCGGACGGAACATACGCGGACGGTTGGAGCTGGGTTTTTGATGTTACTGTTCCAAACAACGAAACAGTTTTAAATATGAAATTTGCGGACTGGACCAACGGTTCAAGCACCTTTCCGGCGGCAAATGACATGCGCTTCTTTTCCAGCCAGTCCACGAACGCATTTGCCTCAACCAGCGCTATTACTATAACTGCGGCTGACACATATAGCGCCCCGATGTATCTTAATCCAAATGAAGACCTCAATGTAAACTTGGGAGGCAGACAGATTCAAATAACAGTTGAAGCGGCTATTCCTAGCGGTACACCCGGCGGTTCTTATTCAACCAGTTATGGGATACAGACCAATCCCGATACCCTGGCCCCGTTCCTGACAACCATCAATATTATCCCATTAGCGGCAACTTTAACTTCTGTTGGTGCGACCCAGCCATTAACAGCTACGACTCTTGACCAAAACGACAATCCTATAGTCGCGACAGTTTTATGGTCATCGGATAATCCCGGTGTTGCCACAGTTGACCCTGCCAGCGGTTTAGTTACCGCGGTCGGAAACGGGACAGCCAACATCACCGCAACAAGCGGCTCGGTAACCAGCACCGCTCCGTCAGTTATCACAGTTAATGTTCCTGCGGTGACGACCTACACCCTGACTTATACCGCTGGTCCTAATGGCACGATTACAGGAACCAGCTCGCAGACGGTAACCTCCGGCGGCAACGGCACAGCCGTAACTGCCGTTCCGAATGACGGTTATTCCTTCATCAATTGGAGCGACAACTCAACGTCCAGTCCGAGAACCGACACTGACGTAACGGCAAATGTAAATGTTACAGCTAACTTTGCCACTACTACTAGCACCACTACCCCTTTTGTTACAACCAACCCGGCAACCTCTATAACTTCAACAGATGCTACACTAAATGGCACCAATGGGCCAGCTGATGCCAGCCAGACATCGTTTTGGGTTTCAACATCTACGTTCAGCACTGCAAGCCCAACAATTCCGGCCGGCGTTTACTCTACACCTGTCTTGACTAATATTGCTTCAAGCGGGACGTTCTCAGACCTTCTTTCATTGGTTACCACAAGCGGTATTCCGGGAAATCTTCCTGCGATAACTCCGAGTACGACTTACTACTATGTAGCATGGTCTAATGTCAATGATGTATGGTATCCGGGAGCAATCCAGAGTTTTACCACCGGGCCAATTTCTACAGTTAATCTTTTGTCATCGGGTAATTTTACCATCCTGTCAGAAACAGGAATAACGGATACAGAAGGACATGCCTCTGCAATCACCGGGAACATCGGCTCCAGCCCAATAACCGCCGCCGCGATGAATGATGTATTTTGTTCAGAAATAACCG
>CAIVSE010000072.1 GCA_903908535.1 Candidatus Doudnabacteria bacterium | reverse complement strand
TCCTACCGGCGCAACTCTCGGAACGTACTCCACATTTAATGGAACCATATTAAGCGCCAAACAAATTATCATCGAAACCGGTGCGGTATTAAACGGCAGGGCACTGGCCCAAACTCAAGTTGTGCTTGATGCCAATACTGTTTCGATTCCTGTAAGTACGCCTCCTTACATCATCACCTCCTCTGTTGTTGGTTCATCTGTCTTTGGTCCAAAAAACGGGACTATCAGTCCCAATGGTTCAGTCTTTGTGAATAATGGTTCCAGCCGCACCTACACCATTACGCCCAATTTCGGCTATCAAATTAATACGCTCATGGTGGACGGTTCTCCCGTCACGGCAACCACTACCTATACTTTCTCCGACGTTACTATTAACCATACTATTGTTGTGAGCTTCTCGCCGATTCCGACCAATCCAATTCCAGTAACCGGCATAACAGTAACAGACGCGGATTCAGGCACCGTTGTTAATGGAGGTACAGACCAGATGAGCGTGGCCATATTGCCAACCAATGCCACAAATAAAACCGTGATTTGGTCAACGGGTGCAACAGGCGACACAGGATCGTCAACAATTGATTCTTCAACAGGTGTGCTTACAGCTACTGGCGTAGGAACTGTGACCGTGACCGCAACAGCCACCGATGGTTCTGGTATTACCGGCACAGAACAAATTGCAGTTACACCACTTCCAGTATCAATCACCGGTATCACGCTGAACATGGCTGGCACTGCGCCGAGCACATACGCTGCTACTGAAGTTACGCCTCCGACCGACACCGCCTGGACAGTCACTGTACCTCAGGACACGGCAACGACAATTGGTTCAGCCAATTACACTATGGCATCTGCCACCCTGGCCATGACCGGGGCGAATACCACCCTAACTTATCCGGTCACGTTTGCTGCTGATTCTCCTGTATATGCTAATGATGCCTACGGCACCCTGGTTTATGCCAGCGGCGCATGGACGCTGACACCGACACAATCACAGACCTTTGAGACAGTGGGGACATACATTCTTACGGCACCAGTGCAGGACGCGGCGGGCACAGTTACCAATGTTAATCTCACCCTGACGGTGGCGCCGACAGCTACAGTTTCGATTTCCGGCATCACTTTGAACATGGCTGGCACCAACCCGCCGGCTGACAGCGCAATTAGCGCTACTGGTTCCGGGGCAGACTGGACAGTCACTGTACCCCAGGACACGGCAACGACAATTGGTTCAGCCAATTACATTATGACATCTGCCA
Organism: Candidatus Doudnabacteria bacterium; assembly: GCA_903908535.1. Taxonomy (GTDB): domain Bacteria; phylum Patescibacteriota; class Doudnabacteria; order UBA920; family UBA920; genus CAIVSE01. The sequence goes on along the minus strand of CAIVSE010000072.1, from coordinate 8,694 downwards.
CCCTAGCCATGACCGGGGCGAATACCACCCTAACTTACCCGGTAACATTTGTAAGTGGAACTTATGTGACCGATGGTGAACAATACGGCACCCTGGCTTATATCGATGGTGCCTGGACGTTGACACCGTCGAATCCGCAGACTTTTGAGACGGCGGGTACATGGATTCTCACATCAACAGTGCAGGACGCGGCTGGTACAGTTACCAAAATTAACCTGACCTTGACGGTAACGCCACTGGTGACTGTCACTTCCGTGGCTTCCATCAGTAATATTACGATCGGCGAAGGCATTCCTTCCCCAAGCTTGCCCTCCACGGTCGGCGTTACATTGAGCGACGCCACTACTCCAACTTATCCGGTCACCTGGACCAGCGGCACTCCAACTTATAACGACGCTGTCACCGGTGTCTATCCTTTCATCGGCACATTGACTTTACCTGATGGCGTTACAAATCCTACTTCTCTAACAGCCAGCGTAAAAGTAATTGTGACAACAGCCAACTTGGTCCTTTCTGTTCCCGCATCCGCAACCATTATCCCGTCTGTCTTGGTCCCTGAAACGAGCGGCGTACCTACCGGCGGCAATAGTGCGGTTACTGCTGCCGTCTCTGGCCTTACTCCAATCCTGGTGACACTCCAAAATACCGGCAATGCCACTTCCTCTGATAATGTTCGTATTAATCCGATAGGCGACACTTCGGGACACCTTCAACTTTGGGCAGAAGATTCAAATGGTAATTGGTTCGACATTAATCTTACCGGTTGGGGTCCCATCACGGGCTTCGCGGTGCCGGCGGGATACAATGCGACTACCAATGTCTACGCGATATCCGATCAGGCAGGTTCCTATCCCTTAACGGTTAATTTGGTAGATGTTACTAACTCTGCGGTTGTGGCGACAGCCACAGGAACAGTTACGGTAACTGGTACCTTTGTAACAACCAATCCTGCAACCTCTATAACTTCAACAGATGCAACACTAAATGGCACCAATGGGCCAGCTGATGCTATAGGCCATTCATTCTGGGTTTCACTATCTCCATCGTTTGATGTCTCAACTTCGAACATCCCGACCGGCGTCTATTCTACGGCCGACTTGGGTCCCATTTCTTCAAGCACTCAATTTTCCGCTTCTCTTACGGATGCTAACGGTCTCCCTGCGGTGACACAGAATACAGAGTACTACTATGTAGCTTGGTCTAATGTCGACGGCACATGGTATCCGGGAGCAATTCTGAATTTTACCACGGCCTCAGTTACCGCTACTTCCACTATTACCTCTTCTGTCGTTAGGGCTTCTTTCAAGAGTCCGGCAAACGGTACAATTTCTCCTCTCGGCGCCACGATCGTGAATAATGGCAATAACCAGACTTATACTATTACACCTAATGACGGCTACCAGGTTCTTGCTCTCGTGGTAGATGGCTCTCCTATCGCGATAACCACTACTTATACTTTCTCCGATGTTACCACTAACCACACTATTGCCGTGAGCTTCTCGCCGATTATAGCTCACCAAACCTATACCCTGACTTATATAGCCGGTGCTAACGGCACAATTACCGGCACCAGCTCGCAGATTGTAAATTCCGGCGGCAGCGGCACAGCCGTAACTGCCGTTCCTAATGCCGGTTATTCTTTCGTCAATTGGAGCGACAACTCAACGTCCAGTCCGAGAACCGACACTAACGTAATGGCAAACATAACTGTTACCGCCAACTTTGCAGCTAATGCGCCAATCCCAAGCACCGATGCAACTTTAAGCAACCTTGTTATTAGCTCCGGCACTTTGAGCCCGACATTCGCGGCAAGCACAACTTCTTATACCGCCAGCGTGGATAACAGCGTCAACACCGTAACGGTTACTCCGACAGTTAATCAAAATGGGGCAAAAATTACAATTAATGGAATTGCTCTTGCCAGCGGTTTACCGTCCAATCCAATATCATTGAGTATTGGTTCTACCGTTATTTCTGTTGTGGTTACTGCCCAAGACGGGACAACGAACACATACACAATTACTATAACCAGGGCGACTTCCGGCGATGCCACGCTAACCAATCTTACTATCAACCCCGGCACCCTGGACCAACCATTCTTACCAGGCACAACTTCGTATACCGCCAGCGTTGATGACAGTGTTACCAGCATAACTGTTACCCCGACAGTTAATCAAAACGGCGCGACAATCACAATTAATGGAGTTGCCGTTGCCAGCGGTCTAGCATCTGATCCAATACTATTGAATGTTGGTGGCAACACCGTGCTTACAGTGGTTACTGCCCAAAATGGAGTTACCACAGGCACATATACAATTATTGTAACCAGAGACTAACCAATAAGCTTTATGAACAAAAACTTACTAAAAATATCAATATTTCCCGCAGTCTTATTCTCATTGTTTATGTTCAGCCATTTAGCGCTGGCGGACCAAGTGACGGGAGATTTATCCACGGGGCTTAATATCACAGTTGGGACTACGGTCAATGGCGTAGTTGTAGCCCCTCCTGTGCCCAGCCCGGCTGCCGGCCCGTATACCGGCAGCCAAAGTGTGGCCTTGGCCGCAACCGGTTCTACCAGCATCAACTATACTGTTGATGGCACTACCCCAACCTGCACGACCGGCTTGGTGTATAACGGTGCCATTACGGTGCCGTCAACCATGACCATTAACGCCTTATCCTGTTATAGTAACGGGGCCGCGTCTACCGTAGCCGGCTTTGTTTATACCATCATCCCCTCATCAACCCTTGTTGCCCCCGCTATTGTTACAGGCGGCGGGGGTGGCGGTGGCGGGGGAAGTTATACAGCTCCAACCACCGGCAGTATTTCCGGCTTAATTTATTCCGACACTAATGCCAACGGCGTTTACGACCCTCCCACGGATACGCCGCTATCCAACTGGGTTATCTATCTTGTGGGTCCGGGCGACGCCAGCACCACCAGCGCCAGCAACGGCGATTATTACTTTGGCAATTTAGCCTTTGGTAATTATACAGTCCGTGAAGTACCGCAGGCGGGATGGGGACAGACCGAACCGCCCACGAATCAAAATAATCACGGCTTTGCCGTAACTTTAAGCTCCACCTCAACCATTGCCAGTAACTTAAATTTTGGCAATAACATCCAGGGCCAGGTTTTGGGCATAAGCACTACCGCCGCCCATCCCGACGGCACCTTGATTGTAGACAACCGGACCATTTACCTGATTCAAAACCAGGAACTCTATGGCTTCCGCAACAGAGCCGAATATTTTTCTTACGGTTATAACTTTTCGCAAGCCGTACCGGCAAACGACGCCGACAGACTACTGCCCTTTGGCGGTGTGCTGAAGGCTATGAGCGGAACAGTGGTTTTGGACAGTTCGGATAAGCGCACCGTCTATATTATTGGCGCCAATTCCATAAAATATGGTTTTGCTTCGGCTAAAATTTTTAAAGCTTTGGGTTATTCGTTTGCCGGACTGCCGGTAATAAATTTGTCCGATTATCCGGTGGGCGCTGCCATTACCTCGGCCGCGGCCGCCCACATTGAAGGTTCTTTGGTCTTGGATAGTACCGGCACGGCGTGGTGGATTTTGGGCGGCCAGAGAGACGGTTTTGGATCTATGGCCGTCTTTAATACTTATAACTTTGCTTCCGGACGCATAGTCCCGGCCAATGCCGCGGATATGGCTTTATCGCTTGGTCCGTTGGTAAAATTACGCGACGGTACCTTGGTTCAGGACGGCGGCGCCTACTATATTATTTCCGACGGTTTAGCGTTGCCGTTTGCTTCTTCCGCCTCCCTGACCAGCTGGGGCTACAACCTGGCTAACGCAGTCTCGGCCGATATTTCGGGCTATACCGCAGGTCCAACGCTCCCTTAACCTTTACAAACGAATACCCCTTATGGAGCCACGTGATCACACGTTCAGCTGGGAGGCATTAAGCAGGATTGTCCTTATGGGTATAGGGCTGCTTTTGGTTTGGAAAGCGCTTGGGGCTGTTGTCGATATCGTTATCGCTTTAGTGTTGGCCGCCTCATTACAGCCGTTGGTCAATTCTCTCCACACAAAAACCAAGCTGCCGGCGCTGCTTTGTACACTGATAATTTTTCTATTGTTAATTATTCCGTTTGTAATAATTGGTTTTACTGTAGTGCCGAATTTTATCAGCCAGCTACCCCAGTTATTATCGCGCATTGATTCTACCGTTAGCCAGTTGCCGGTGATTGGGCATTTGTTCAACAATTTCAGCCTTGTCAGCTATATTCAATCCCATTCAGGCGATATTTTGGCTTCCTCGGGGAATATTATACTGACAATTTTTTCCGTCATAGCCACGCTCATCCTGACCTTTTATTTTGTGTATGATTATGAGCGCTTGCTAAATTTATTTTTAAGCGTTTTTCCGTATCGCGAAAAAACAAAATTAAAAGGCTTAGTTAAGGAGGTGGAAAAAGTTACGGGGCAATACATTCGCGGCAACGTAATTATTTCTTGTATTACCACTTTTGTAATTTTTACCGGGCTTTTAATTCTTAAAGTCCCGTTTGCGCTGCCTCTTGCCCTGTTTGCGGGAATTATGGACCTGCTTCCCTTGGTGGGCTCCGCTTTGGGCGCGATCCCGGCTTTGTTGGTGGCTTTTAATATATCGCCCTTACTGGGATTTTTAGTGCTTATTCTGCATCTGGCCTATCAGCAAGTGGAGAACGCCATTATTTGTCCGGCTATTTACAATAAAGCCCTCAACCTCTACCCAGCCCTGGGATTCCTGGCCGTTCTGGTGGGAGCCAGTTTGTTTGGAATGTTAGGGGCATTTTTGGCTCTGCCAGTAGCGGCGAGTATTCCCGCGGTAGTAAGCTACCATGAAAATTACAAACAGAGGCACCAGGCTTCTGACTAAATAACCTGGCTAGTTGTAAGCCAGGTTATTTTTTATGCCGTTTTTAAATAAAAGTTTAAGTTTCATCAGCCCCCGGTGCGCCTGCACGGCAATGGCATTTTTTGTTTGTCCGGTCAGGCCGGATATCTCCTTTAGAGACAGCTCCTGTTTGTACCGCATGCCCATTATTTTTTGGTATCTCCCGGGTAGGAGACTGATGAGCGACATCGCCGTTTCCCCGTCTAAAATATTGACCAGCCGTCCGGAATCACTGACGCTGGGTTCAAACCCTTTTTCCAGCAGGGCATCAAGTGAATATGCTTGATGCTTCCGGTAGCCGTCAATTATCAATTGGTTGAGGGTGTGGTAAAGAAAGGCTTTCATGATGTCAATTTTCCCCCCTTTAACCAGGTAAACCCAGGTTTTCATAAAGGTAGCTTGGACCAGGTCTTCGCCGGCCGCGCGGCTACCCACCTTAAAAAAAGCGTGGGAGTTAAGCATCTTTTGGTAGTCATGGTGCGCCATGGCCAAGTCCGCCTGCAGTTGTTTTTCTTGTTGGGTGTCCATAAAGGTTTAGACGGATGAACCTTTATGTTGTTAGGCGGGGATGCGGCTAAACAGCTCCATGGCCCGGCTTGCCAGCTGGTGCTTTTTGATGAAGTTTTCACACAGGGGTTTGAACTTGGCAAATTCCAGTTCATTCATATGAAGCGGCCGTTTTTGGTGCTCCATCCAAAACAGCAGGTCCGCGGTATTTTTTTGCAGTTCCAGCCGCTCTTGTTTATCGTATCTGGTCGAAGCTTTTTCCAGGGACTGGCCGTGGTTCTGGACTAAAACAAGGACGTCCGCCCGGTCCAGGTATTTTATGGAATTTAAGAAGTTATCAAAATCGTAATGCATATTTTTGTGCCTTTCGGCAAAATAAGGGTTGTAGTACAAGGGTAATCCTCGTTTCCCTATAATTCTACCTAAAGTTAGTCTATAGCCATTAAGTATTTAAAGCAAATCAGCCACGCCATGCTATATGCCATGCTATAATAGTATAAGTTTCCACTTCCAAGGAGACACAATGGTACCCCAATTAGCCGCTTTTACTGCCGTATTTTATGAAAAAGACAATTTTATTTATTTCCATCGCGTTGTTGGCTGCCGGCTGCGGCCATGCCGTACCGCCAAACAGCGGCGCGGCTTCCACATCCACACCACCGGCTGTCGCGGCTTCTTCGGCATCCACTTCCATTGCCACCGCCTCCGGCGTGGTTGCTCCCATTAGTAATCCCAAGGCGCGCATTACCAAAATATTCTTTGGCACCTATGTGACGCCCCAGAATTCCCCGGTCCAGCCGGAGCGTTTTACCGGCTACCACACGGGGTTGGACTTTGAAACCTTCCCTGACGAACAAACTACCGATGTGCCAATAAACGTTATTTGCGCGGGCAAACTTTTGGTAAAAGGTTATGCCTCTGGCTACGGCGGGTATGCCGTCCAGGCCTGCGTAATTGACGGCGAAGCTGTGACCGTGGTTTACGGCCATTTAAGACAATCCAGCATCCAGCCGGCAGTGGGGCAGCAGCTTTCGGCCGGCGACCATTTGGCAGTATTGGGTACGGGATATTCCGCGGAAACAGACGGCGAACGCAAGCACCTGCATTTGGGCATTCATATTGGCACGGCCATAAATATTTTAGGTTATGTTCCCAATAAGAGCCAGCTTTCCGGCTGGCTGGACCCACAAAAGGTTTTGGGGCTTTAAGTTTAAGGGTTTGGAAATAGCATTGACAGATAAGCCAGATTAGAGTACAATAAAATCGCTCGCTTTTTGCGGGTAATTTTGAAAAGGAAAAAAGAGGAAAAAGTTAATGTTGAAAAAAATCGCTGTTTTTGCGTTTTTTGCTGTTGTCTTCTTCGCCACTGCGATACCTGCGATGGCGGACACGGCGTATACCATCCCGCCGGAAGCGCCACCGTATTTGTTCAATAACTCGGCCACGGGCATCACCGTTTTGGAGGCCTTCATACAGGCCGGCGGGGCAACGTATGGTACGGGGTTTTCCAATTTGAATAGCGGCTGGAACACGGCTGTCATCAACCCGCAATACGCGGTAGAGTTCGGGACACTCAACAACTACCTGAATGAAACCCTGGATATACTCGGCGCAGGCAAGTCATTTACGGTGGACGTTTATGGGTTTACCGGGTGTTCCAGTCAACCCGTGTGTACATCCAGTACCTTGACGGATGCCTATGAGGTTACCTTCAGCGACGGCAACTATACGGGATACGCGGCACTTGGCGCGCAAACCCTGGAAGGACAAAATACCACGCCCGAGCCCGGCACGCTTGGCATGCTCGGCGGCGGCATTGGGCTACTCGGTCTCGGTGTCTTCCGCCGGCGACGCAAACAAAACAACACCTAACCCTGACGCGGAAGCGTTGCGGGCGCGGCAGATAACTCTGCCCGCCTGCTTTTTTTATTTCCCGGAAATTCTGCTATAATTCAGTTGTATGATTAAAGTTAAAAACCTGACCAAAAAGTATGGCGAGTTTATTGCTGTAAATAATGTTTCGTTTGAAGTCAACGACGGCGAGGTCTTTGCCTTTTTGGGTCCCAACGGCGCGGGCAAGACCACCACGGTAAAAATGCTAACCACGCTGCTGCACCCGACATCGGGCGATGTTATTTTGGATGACATCAACCCGGTGGAACAGCCGGAGCTGGCGCGGCGGCAGTTTGGCATTGTCTTCCAGGATCCCAGCGTGGATGACGACTTAACCGCCTGGGAGAACATGGATTTGCACGGCGTGCTCTATGATGTGCCGGATGACATCCGCAAACAAAAATGCGAAGAGTTGTTGAAATTCGTGGATCTGTATGACCGCAAGGACAGTTTGGTGAAGGAATTTTCCGGCGGCATGAAACGCCGGCTGGAAATTGGCCGGTCCCTGCTGCATGAGCCGAAAATTTTATTTTTGGACGAGCCCACCACCGGCCTGGATCCCCAGACCAGGAATTTAATGTGGGACCGACTGCAGGAGCTGAACAAAGCCAAAGGCATGACCATTTTTTTGACCACGCATTATATGGAAGAGGCCGACCGCATGGCCCAGCGCATTGCCATTATGGACGAAGGTAAAATTATTGCCACCGGCACGCCGGATGAGTTGAAAAAACAAACCAAAACCGAATTTTTGGAAGACGCCTTTTTGGCGCTCACCGGCAAGATCATCCGCGACGAGGGCGCGGGGTCAACTGACAAGGCCAGGACTGTTGGCCGCGCCTGGGGGAGAAGATAAAATTTATGAAGAAGATTTACTATTTGTGGCTTAGGCAAATAAAAAAATATATTCGCTCGCGGGCGCGCATGATTGGAACTTTGGCTCAGCCGATTATTTTTTTGATTATGTTCGGTTATGGCTTTGGCAACGCCTTTGGCGGGGGCGGCGGCAACTATTTGGATTACCTGGCTCCCGGCATTATTGGCATGAGCATTATCTTTACCGCTATTTTTACCGGCATAGAAGTTATTTGGGACCGCCAGTTCGGTTTTTTAAAGGAAACCCTGGTGGCGCCAATGCCGCGCACCGACGTCATGATTGGCCGGACCATTGGCGGCGCCACCGTAGCCACCATCCAGGGCATTATTGTTTTGTTTATTTCCACCCTGTTTGGTTTCAGGCCAATTAGCTGGTTTTCCGTAATTCCGGCCATCTTTATAATGTTTTTGGTGGCCCTGATTTTTTCCTCCATCGGCACTATTATCGGCTCGTTTTTGGACGATATGCAGGCTTTTTCCCTGATTATGAATTTTTTAGTTATGCCGCTGTTT
>CAIVSE010000071.1 GCA_903908535.1 Candidatus Doudnabacteria bacterium | reverse complement strand
GATCTATCAAAGCTATTGGGATTATCGTGGGTCGCGCCATCCAGTTCTATTCCTAACTTGCATTCAGGACAGTAAAAATCCAAAATAAACTGCTCAATCCCATATTGCCTGCGGAATTTTTTCCCTTTAAGCTTCTTTAATTTTAACTCCAGCCAAAGCTTAATTTCAGCCGGTGACGAATGATTTCTTAATTGTTTTCTAAATTCTAAACTCGCCGGAATGTTTTTTATTATCTGATAATCCATTTAATTCACCACCTCCCCCCGCTTCGCGGGGTACTCCTCCTTAGAAAAGGAGGAGAGACTGCGCTTAAAATTCCGCGATGTTCCGCGTTATCACTTGGACTCTCCCAGCACCACCTTTACATCTTCCTCATTCCCTTTGTGGTAGACGCGCATTGTAACGGTGTCGCCCGGGTTGTAGTTGGCTATAAGCGATGCTAAAGTGTTGTTTTCGTCAATCTTCGTGCCGTTAACTTCCAAAATAATATCATTCTCCATTAAGCCCGCTTTGTCCGCGGGGCTTCCGGGGAGCACGGCAAAATCGGTGATGTTTTGGCCGCGGACGATTAACGCGCCGTAATTGCGAGGCAAATTTTGCTGTGTCGCTATATCGTCGGTAATAATAATATAGCGAACCCCTAAAAACGCGCTGGTAATTTTACCGTTTTTTTGGTAGCTGGCCAGCGCTCTGGCAATTTCATTTGCCGGAATGGCAAAGCCGACTAGTTGACCTTGCTGGTCTATAGCCGTATTAATGCCCACAACCTGCCCCTCTATATTTAACAACGGCCCGCCGCTGTTGCCCGGGTTAATGGCCGCGTCGGTTTGAATGACTCCCGATAAATCTTCGCTGCTGCCGGTATCGTCGCCGGCTGTTATGCTCCGCCCGATGCCGGAAATTATTCCGCTGGTTACCGTATTTTGATATTGTCCCAAAGAGTTGCCGATGGCAATAACGTGCTCGCCAACCTGCAACTGCGATGAATCCGCGAGCTTCAAAAACGGCGCGTTTTGAATGCTAATTTTTACCAATGCCAAATCGTTGGTCGGATCCTGCGCCAAAACTTTGGCGTCATATTTTTTACCGTCCGATGTTATAACTGTGTAGCTGGCCGTGGTATCGGATACCACGTGCTTGTTGGTTAAAATTAATCCGTCAGCGGAAATAAAAAACCCACTGCCGGCTCCGACTTCCTGAAGACCGCTTGATGTATTCCCGTTATCCGATGATGACCCGTTGCCGGACGATGAATTACCGCCCGACGAATTGCCGTTGTCCTGCGGCGACTGCCCATTGTTAAAAAAATAATTAAAAAACGGATCCTGGCTGTCCGGGTTCATTCCGTAACCGGGTAGCTCGCTTAAGTCCTGCGAAATAATTATGGAGACCACGGCCGGACCATCCTGTTTTACCACGTTGACCGTGGAAGAGTCTTCGTTTAAAGTGACATTCTGGTTCAAAGGTATCCCGTTAAGTAACTTTTGGGCTTTAGGAGAGCGCAAAACCAGTAAAGTTGCCAGCCCTCCGCCTAAACTTCCAAAAATTAAACTCAAAATAACGGCCAAAATTAACATTTTTACCGTTTTGCCGACGGATTTTTTTTGATTTTCCGGATTTGGATTTAAAATCGGCTGATTTTGTTCTTGAATTTCCATAATGCTAAATTTAACAGTCGCCGCTTATAAATTAGCGGCAATTAAGTACATATATTATAACACAAAAACCGGCTTTTCCAAAAACCGGTTATTTTTTACTTTTATTACTTTATTTACACTTACGCTCGGCCGAGCGTAAGTGTAAATAATTGAATTTCTTGATAAAACCCAAG
>CAIVSE010000070.1 GCA_903908535.1 Candidatus Doudnabacteria bacterium | reverse complement strand
TATACCAACGCGACCGGGACTTTGGAAAGTTCGGCTTTTGATACCGGTACCAACGCGACCAACTACACTATTTTGTCATGGGCGCCGGTTTCCCAAACCGCTTCCACCACCGCGGCTTTCCAGGTGGCGGCCAACAACGACGACGCGACCTGGAATTATGTTGGTCCGGACGGCACATCCGCGACTTATTTTACAACCCCGGGCCAGGATATGGGCAGTATTTTGGACAACAACGAATTTTTCCGCTACAAAGCTTTTTTATCCACGACAAATACCGCCAAAACCCCCACGCTGACATCGGTTAACGTTAATTTTGTGACCGGTTGTTTTACTCCCGGGCAGGTAATTTTCACCGGATTGTCCGCCAAAAATTATTTTCTTACGGTCTCAATGCCGGGTTATAAAACTCAGAGCAACGTTTCCGTGGGCGTTAACGGCAATCAGCCGTTTCAGGTATTAATGAGCCCATAGGGCAATTGACAAAAATGACAAAAATTAAAAAAATGACAAAAATTAAGGGGCAACCGGAATCGTTAATTGTTAATCGTGAATTGTTTCCGCCGGAGGCGGATCCGCCTCCGGCGGAAATTGTTTCTCAAAAAGGATTTACCCTGGTTGAATTGATGGTGGTAATTTTAGGCTTTAGTTTGATAGTTTGGGGATTGATAACCCTGTCGGCCAATATTTTTTTATTTTCCAGCCAGCAAAGGAATTTATTGGGCGATACCGATCAGGCCAGAAACTTGGCTTTTCAAATTGCCTCCGAGCTTCGCAACGCGCAGACCGGCGGCAACGGCGCTTATGTTTTGGACACGGCGGCCACGAGTACGATTATTTTTTATTCTCCCGTTGCCGATAACGATCCCGCCGTGGAAAGAGTCCGCTATTTTGTCCAAAACGGCCAGCTTTGGAAAGGCATTACGCAATACAGCGGCGGCGTTTACAACACCGGCACGGAACAAATTTATGTTGTGCAAAAAGATTTGGCCAACGGCTCAAACCCGGTATTTTATTATTACGACGGCACTTACATTGGCTCCTCCACCCAGGCCTCGCTGGCTGTGCCGGTAAACGTGACGCAGGTAAAATTTGTTAAAGTTAACCTCCAAATTTATAATAAAGCCGGGGTTAAAAACACCAACACTTATACGGTAACGGCAGGCGCGGCAATACGCAATTTAAAGACAAACCTTGGCAATTGACAAAACGGCAGTCTACTGCCGTCCCGAACGAAGTGAGGGATCCCTCTCCCGATAAATCGGGATCGGGACGGTAGCTATAAATTAAAAATAAAGTTTACCGTTTTTGTCAATTATTAGGATCTACGTGTTTGGTTCCCTCCCCCTTGCGGGGAGGGTTAGGGAGGGGGTTAAAGATGCTAAATATTTGTCCTTTTTTATCACCCTCCCCTAGCCCCTCCCGTCAAGGGAGGGGAAAAGCGGCCAAGTGCGTAAGTCCTAAATGTTGTCAATAATTTTTTAAATTTCTTATGTTAAGCCAAAAACTAAAAATCCAAAATTTTAATTCCGATCGTGGCAGTATCCTAATTTTCACCGTCATCATTATTTTTGTTTTCAGCCTGGTGATGCTTGGGGTTTTGAGTTATGCCACAATGCAGATTAGGGTTACAGAAAGCGCGGTTTACGATCAGCAGGCTTTTCAGATAGCGGAAGCGGGAGCCAATTATTACGAATGGCATTTGGCGAATTTCCCCACGGATTTTTGGGACGGGAATGCCAGCACAACACCCGGGCCTTACGTGCATAGCTATGTTGATACCGACACCGGACTGGTTTTGGGGAAGTTCAGTTTAAAAATTACTCCGCCCGCGACCGGTTCCACCATTGTCACGGTTTCGTCTAGCGGAACGGCCGTGGGGGATTCCAAAGAAGTGCGGACAGTAACGGTACTTTACGGTATTCCAAGTTTGGCTAAGTATGCTTTTTTAACCAACGGCGATATTTGGATTGGCTCGGACGAAAGCGTTAGCGGACAATTTTTTTCCAACGGCGGCATTCGTTTTGACGGCACGGGCAACGCGCCGATTATGTCTTCTAAAAGCAC
>CAIVSE010000069.1 GCA_903908535.1 Candidatus Doudnabacteria bacterium | reverse complement strand
CTTAGCATTTCGGCTAATCGGGATGTTATTGGCCTGAATCTATACAGCGTCACCGTAGATATTGTCGGCGCTTTAATTCTAATTTATGCTGCGCGGCTTTATCACGAAGCGATTCAATTCAGCACCAAGCTATATAGACACTTATGGATGATTGGCAAAGAAAAAAGTTTAATGAAAAAATATTCTTAATTATCCTGTTGTTTTGCTTTTGGGCGCGGCCTGCAGGCCAAGCAGCCATTCTAAACCCCTAACAGCCACGCGGATAGCCGTGGCCCCCGGCCATATACAAAAGCTTTCCTTTGTGCTATACTACCCCTGTAAGAACTATGATATAAACCTAGTCGAATTTTACCAACATAGTTAAGCATTAATCACTTAATTTAACACACATACCATGACAGGTGTAATCAAAAAGAAAACCGATAAAGGTTTTGGCTTTATTACCGTTCAGGGCCAGGAAAAAGATTTGTTTTTCCACAGCAAGTCCCTGGTTGGCGTGACGTTTGACGAACTCAACGAAGGCGACGAAGTTTCCTTTGAAGTCGAACAGTCCCCCAAGGGCCCCAACGCGGTGAACGTCCAAAGAGCTTAATTGGCTTTTTAAAATTAAACCCCGACGCAAGTCGGGGTTTTTTGTTGTGTCATTCAAACCTATCAAACGTAAACCATTTCATGGTCCCAACCGGGATATGATATTTTTGCTCTATCACAATGCGCGCGTTTTCAAAGACCACATTTTTCCAATCCAAATTGACCTTTTGGGCCGCGTCTTTTAAGGCTTGTTCAGACGGCCCTTCCAACTCCACATATGTGGGAATTTTCGGCCAGGTATCGATGTCAAAAACAACTTCCCCAAGCTGCAGGGAGTGGCGATATTTTTGCTGGCGCCTATACGCTATCAGTCCCAGCCGTTCCAAAAAGTCTTGCGCCTTTTGCATATCCCCCACCTTAAATTCTATTTCTTCCGTGCCGGTGGCCGTGGCAGCTTTATGGTTTTTATAGGTTAAAAAAATGCCGTTGTTGCTTTGGCGCAAACGCACAAATTCATTGGCTTTTAGCCAGCCTAAATTAGCATCATCAAAAATAATTTCTTCCAGAAGCTCTTCGCCGTGGTCTTCCGCGCCCAAACCCTTTAGTTTCGCGATTAGCTCACCTTTATTAATTTCCAAAAACCGGACTTCAATTTCGGTATTATGCATAACCTTATTATATCGCACTGTTGCAAGTTGACCAATAGGCCTAATTATTGCTAAAATAGGTAAGTAAAATAAGTAATTTCATTGTCTGGAGAGGTCGCATAGAGGCCTAGTGCGCTGGTTTGCTAAACCGGTATCCCGATTACATCGGGATCGGGGGTTCGAATCCCCCCCTCTCCGCCACGGGCCACTTATCGCTTCAGGCTCCGTGTCCGAATATAATTCGGCCACTGCGCCTTACGCGATAGTGTCCATTTTCCCCTGGAAAAGACATCATATTTATGATGTTTTTTCTTTTGTATGGCTGATGAAAAAAAATTATGGTAGTATTATATTATGTGGCACTCTGACCATGACCATACCGAAGAAGAAGTTAAAGTGCTCCGCGAACTGGAGTACGATTTGTTTATGTACGACCCCGGTTTCCGCCGCCTGTGGGGCAACGACTTTGAGGGCTATTTCCACAGCCTGTTCGACGAACAGTCCTGGGAAAACAAAATTAACCAGGCCTTTACCGGCGCGGAAAGCGACATTAGCCGGCACATGCTGGAAGATCCGGAATTCGCCCGGTACATGAAGGAACAAACTATTATAGAAGAAGTTTTGGCCGGCGAACTTCAGCCCGAATACGCGCCTGTGGAAATGCGGCAAGAGCTGGAACGGATGATGGCGGAACAGGATAGCGGTGACGGCCCTGGAATAGATATAGAGATGGATGAGCCGGACATTGCAGACCAGCTTTACCAAGACGCCGAAAAGTGGGCCCATAATTTAAGCAAACAAATTGGGCCGCTGTACGAACAGTTCGGCGACATCAAACTGTTCAGGATTTTGGCTAACTGCTACATTGTGGCCGGCAAAATTGCCTTTGCCCAGGAGCCGGACATATTTTTTGATGTCAGCGGGAGCTACCAGTGGCAGGCGGACCGCGTGGGCTATGCCTTGGCCCTGACCAGTTTGAGGCGATGTTTGGAATCCCTGGAAAAACTTAAGAAAAATCTAAAAATTGCCAAAAAGCTGGACATAAAAAGCTTTTTGCGCACCGGCAGAACCATGCAAACCCAACTGCTGGACAGGCTGGACGAAATTGAACAACAAAGGTTACAAAAACGGGCCTGAAACTGTAACAAATACATATGAACTCCGTCTATGGTTTTAGTTCGATGAATATTGACCAAAATAGCGACCTGTTGCCTAATTTAGTGGCAAAAGCCAAATTGGGCCAGGAGCAAGCTTTTGGCAGCATTTACAATTTATACTTCGAAAAAATCTATCGCTTTATTTATTACCGCGTCAGCCACAAGGAAATTGCGGAAGATTTAGCCGAAGACGTATTTTTAAAGGCCTTTTCCAAACTGTCTTCTGTCCAGGATAATGACTCCTTTGAAGGCTGGCTGTACCAAATTGCCCGCAATAAGGTTATAGATTACTACCGCGACAAAAAACAGCTGGTGGACCTGGAAGAAGTGGAAAACACCTTAATTTACGAAAATAATATTATAGATGTCCTGGAGCTTAAGGAAAACCAAAAAATCTTCCTGGAACTGCTCAAAGAGCTGGGAGCGGACCAGCAAATGGTCATTAAGATGAAGTTTTTGGAAAATTTGGAAAACGGGCAAATCGCGCGGGTTATGAAAAAAAAGGAAGGCGCCATAAGGGTAATTCAGTATCGGGCGGTTGCCAAGCTGAAAGAGTTAATAAAAAAAATATCGCCGTAGGCGAAACGTGGATATGGAAAAATTTGAAGACATTTTAGATAAAGCTCTTACAGAGCTAAAAGCTGGCGCTTCCAAAGAAGCGATATTTTCCAAGTGGCCGCAATACAAACAGCAGCTGGCTGAATTTTTAACCGTAGCGGAAATGTTTTCCGCTTTGCCCAAAAACCAAATTCCGGCTCCGGCCATGCAACGCAAATACCTGCGCATGCCGGTAAAAAGCCAGGCCTGGTTTGCCTGGGTGCATCTGTCCAAGTACGTGAGCATCAGTATGGGTGCCATGCTGTTAATAGCCGGTTTTGCCACTACGGCTTATGGCGCGGCCCGCAGCCTACCGGGCGAAGCTCTATTCCCTTTAAGAAAAGTAGCCGAACAAATCCAGCTGGATTTTGCGTCCAATGATGTAGCTCGCGCCAATATCCAGCTAAAAATTACCCGGGAACGCCTGGCTGACGTCCGCGAAGTTTTTAGCAGCCCGGGCTCCAGTTCCCAGCAGCAGGCCGCGGCCTTAAACGAACTGGCCAGCCAAACCGGAGCCGCGGTGCAAACTGTGCAAACCGCCACCGTGAATAACCAAAATAAAGCTCCCCTGGTGGCTTCGCTAAACAATATTTCCAGCCAGCAACAGGCCTTAATCCAAAGCATTACTTCCGGCAACCAGGATTCTTCCGCCACTTCGGCACCCACGCAAGCCGTGGCCACTTTAATGGCTGCCACAGCCAGCGAGCA
Source organism: Candidatus Doudnabacteria bacterium (assembly GCA_903908535.1). GTDB lineage: Bacteria > Patescibacteriota > Doudnabacteria > UBA920 > UBA920 > CAIVSE01. The sequence goes on along the minus strand of CAIVSE010000069.1, from coordinate 14,428 downwards.
GGCCGCGTTAATTTACTTAAACCAGGGCGGCAGCTTGGTCCAAGCCGCGGCTACCGGCACCCCAACTTCCACTCAGTCTTCGGTCGTTTCCGCCGCGACCTCCACGGCCAGTTCAACTTTGCCTGAAATTAACGTTTCCGCCACATCTTCCAGCTCTACAACTACTACAGTAAATGGAACCGGCAGCGCCGAGGATAACACCAACATTCCCCTGCCCGCGCCCAGCCAGGCTGTAGGCACATTTATTCCGGGGGATCCGGCGCCACAATACATCCAACCCAATTAATTGTTTTCTTGACCCAGCGAATGATTCTTCTTTCTCTGGGATCAGGATGACAGTCCACGGAAGCTTTGAAACAAACAGTTAAAACGGCCCTTTTCTAGAGACTGGGCCGTTTTTGTTTTATCTATAAAAATGGTATAATACTGCCAGCAGTAAGTTTGGAAGCGTGCCGGAGTGGTCGAACGGGGCAGTCTTGAAAACTGCTAGGGGTGCAAGCCCCTCAGAGGTTCGAATCCTCTCGCTTCCGCCAAAGAGCCATTAATAAATAAAAATATGTCTGACGAAAACCAAACTGTAATTTCCTGGACCGCGCCCGAGTTTAGGTATTACGAAAAAACCCTGGGCTGGTACGTTTCGCTGGTGGCCATTACCCTGCTGCTTATTGTGTTCTTTGTTTTTGAAAAAGATGTTTTTGCCGCCGTGAGCATGGGCATTTTAGGCGTGCTGGTGGGACTGTTCTCATTGCAAAAACCGCGCGAAGTCAATATAGTTTTAACCGACAGCGGCGTCAACTTCGGCAATATCCATTTCCCATACAAACAGCTGAAATATTTTTGGATAGTTAACACGGACAATCATCGTACCCTGAATTTGGAAGCTTCCACCGTCATCAACCACACCTTAATTATAGAGCTGCTGAACGAGAACGAAGAGCAAATTCGGAAATTCCTTTTGCGCCACCTGCAGGAGCACCACCAAACCCGCGAAACCTTTGCCCAAAAAGTCAGCCACAAACTGAAATTCTGACTTGTCCTCATAGCTCAACTGGATAGAGCGCAGCCCTCCGAAGGCTGAGGTTGTGGGTCCGACTCCCGCTGAGGACACCACGGGTCAATTACCCTTCACTCCATTATGTCCCAATAAATCGGGACTTCATTACGTTCAGGGTATTGTCCCTTTCCCCAAATTTTCCACGAAAAACCATCGAAATAAAATTTGGGGACCCCATTATGGACATTAATTCTAAAATTGAAGCCTTTTCCAGCCTCCAAAAGCCGCAAGTCGCGGCTTTAAAAAAACTCGGGCTGTTTACGGCGCGGGATTTGCTGTTTTATTTCCCCTACCGCTACTTGGATTTCAGCAAAATTTCCACTATTAAAGATTTACAGGCCGGCGGAAACGTCAGCCTGCGCGGTAAAATAAAAACCATTGGCAGCCGTTTTTCCTTCCATGGCCGGATGTCTTTGGCCGAGGCCGTGATTAGCGACGACACCGGTTCCATCAAAGTAGTGTGGTTTAACCAGCCCTATTTGGCCAAATCTTTAAAAAAAGGCGATGACCTATTTTTGGCCGGCATGCCGGAATATTATAACCAAGGCCTGCAGCTGGCCAATCCGATTTACGAAAAGGCTTCGGATTTTCCCGTCCACACCTCGCGTCTGGTGCCGGTTTACCACTTAACCGCCGGGCTTTACCCTAAAACTTTACGCAACCTTATTGCCACTGTAATGCATCTATGTGCCCAGGTTACAGAAATCCTGCCTGCCGGCATTATCCACAACCAAAACTTACTGACCCTGCCGGAAACCATCCAATTTTCCCATTTTCCGGAAGATGAAGGGCAGATTAAAAAAGCCCAAACGCGCCTGGCCTTTGAAGAAATTTTTATCAACCAGCTGGCCGCGCAAAAACACAGGCTGGAGCTGGAGCAAAAACAAAGTTTTAAAATAAAGTTTGGCCAAAAACTCATTGGCAGCTTTGTAAAAACCCTGCCGTTCCAGCTGACTCCCGGGCAAAAAAAAGCGGCCTGGGAAATTTTACAGGACCTGGAAAAACCTTTGCCCATGAACCGTCTCTTGGAAGCCGACGTCGGCAGCGGCAAAACCGTGGTGGCCTTAATGGCGGCTTTGCAGGCCGCGGCGGAAGGCTATCAAGTTTCTTTACTTTCGCCCACGGAAATTTTAGCCAAACAGCATTTTGAGACAGCCAAAAAATATTTTATCAGCCAAAAGATACATTTTGGACTGCTGACTAACGCTTATTCTGAACTGGATAACGGAGCAGAAACCAAAGAAAAACTGCAAAAATTGATTACCGGGGGGATGCCGGGAATATTTATTGGCACGCACGCCCTGCTGGCCCAAAAAGTAAAATTTAAAAAACTAGCCTTAATAATTATAGATGAGCAGCACCGTTTTGGCGTGGAGCAAAGGGCGCAGCTTTTTACCAAAGCCAAAAAAGTCCCGCATTTGCTATCGCTGACGGCTACGCCCATTCCGCGCACCCTGCAATTGGCTTATTATGGCGAGCTGGCCATCAGCCAAATTAAATCGCGGCCAGCCGGACGCAAGACCATTTTTACCAGATTGGTTAATCCGCAAGACCGGCAGAAAGCTTATGAATTTATTAACCGTCAAATTGGCGATGGCCGACAAATTTTTGTAATCACGCCGCTGATAGAAGAATCGGAAACCCTGGAAACCAAAGCCGCCAAAACAGAATTTGAAAATTTAAAAAAACTGTTTCCCAAAAGGACTGTTGGTTTACTGCACGGGAAACTCAAAAGCGCGGAAAAAGAATGGGTTATGTCCCAGTTTCTTGGCCGCAAGATTGACATTCTGGTTGCCACTTCCGTGGTGGAAGTGGGCGTGGACGTGCCCAATGCCAGCGTCATGATGATTGAGGGCGCGGAACGCTTTGGCTTGGCGCAACTGCACCAGTTCCGCGGCCGCGTTGGCCGGGCTGAGCACCAAAGCTACTGCTTACTTTTTACGCAAAAGGAAGATCCGGCAATTTTAGAACGGCTAACGGCTTTTAGCAAAACTTTTGACGGTTTTGCCTTGGCCGAACTGGATTTAAAGCAGCGCGGCTTTGGGCAGCTCATTGGCGGCAAACAAAGCGGCTGGAACTTTAAATTCTTTAACCCTTCCTATGTGGCCTTAATCGCGCCGGCTAAGGAAGAGGCCTTAAAGCTGCTAAAAGCCGACCTAAACCTTACTAACTATCCCCTTTTAGCCCTGCAGATTAAAGATAAAATTGTGCATTTTGAATAAACAATTGACAAAACCCCAAAAATATACTATATTTAAGCAAATAATACGGGGGATAAATTTTCTTTTGCAGTTAGAAATCGCGAACAAAGGAACAGTAAAATGAAACAGGCAGTTCTATTAAAGTGCAGGCAGGCGTTGCTTGCAAAACAGGAGGAGTTGTCACCTCGGATTCTCCGTCGGGACAGCATCTTCATCGAACAAGTTGCCGACGAGATGGAGAATGTCACTAACACCGCCGACAGAGACCTGGCGGTCAGGAACCTCGGAGCAGACGTAAACCTGCTCAGGATGATTATCCAGGCGCTGGCCAGGCTGGATAGAGATGAATTTGGCATATGCCAAGAATGCGAAGAGCCAATCTCCGACAAACGCCTGTATTCGGTCCCTTGGACCCTTTACTGTACGGCCTGCGCCGAGCAAAAAGAAGGGCAACGCTGTATTTCGGGCCTATTTTTGTTCGGCAGCCTGCATACCCTGCAAAGCCAACCAACTAACGGGGTCAGGAACGGCTCCGTTACAAATTTGCCCCAGCAGGCGCCGCCGCCCCGGCCGGAACCGGACGATGTCTTCCACCGGATTGCGTGCCAAAACATTTACCGCGGCGGTGTGTACCCTGCGGAGTCCTACTACTTGTTGCGTGAGCAGCAGAGAACCAAAAGAAAATGAATAGTGGGGTCCGCAAGCACTGTTCCCGTTAGTCTTTGGGGACTATGGAGAACTTGCAGACACCATCAAAGATTCGCTGGCGCAGTTTGCTCGCGGCAGCGGACGGGAGTATTGGGTGTGTCCATACACATCTTACTCCCGTTTTTTTTCTACAGATGCGCTATGGCTTCGGCCAAAGTACGCACCCCAATTATCTCGGCCTTACTTTTGGCCGGGGTTTTTAATTGCGATATTTTTGGGCAGATAATTTTTTTAAAGCCCAGTTTTTCCGCCTCCTTAACCCGTTTTTCCAAATTGGAAACAAACCGGACTTCGCCGGACAATCCTAATTCTCCAATAACAATTGTATCCTCAACCACTATGTCCTTCATGCTGGAAACTATGGCCAGGGCCACGGCCAGGTCCGCGCCGGGCTCGGTAATTTTAATGCCGCCGACCACATTAACGTAGATGTCCTGGTTATTAACATTTAAATTGGCGCGCTTGGCAAGTATTGCAGTCAATAACTGCAAACGGTTGGCATCAAAACCGGCGGTGGTGCGTTTAGGATAGCCAAAGTTGGTTACGGATGTCAGCGCCTGGATTTCCAGCAGTAAAGCCCGGCTGCCTTCCACAATGGAGGTAATGACATTGCCGGTAGCCTTAATGCCGGCATCCCCCAAAAACAACTGCGAGGGGTTTTTAACCTCCTGCAATCCCCCGCCCTGCATCTCAAATACCCCAACCTCGTTGGTGGCGCCAAAACGGTTTTTGACGCACCTTAATATCCTAAAACTGGCAAAGCGTTCCCCTTCCAAATACAGCACGGTATCCACCATATGCTCCAAAGTTTTAGGCCCGGCCAAATAGCCTTCCTTGGTGACGTGGCCGATAATAATAAAGGACATATGGTAAGTTTTGGCCACCCGCATTATCCGCTGGACCGCGTACGTGACCTGGGCCACTCCGCCGGCCACGCCGCTGGCCGCCTCGCAATACATGGTCTGGATGGAATCTATAATTACCAATTGCGGATGGGAACCTTCTACCGTGGCTAAAATAGCTTCCAAATCTGTTTCCGCCAAAACTGATAAATTATGTTTGGGGCTAATCCTATTGGCGCGGTATTTTATCTGCTGGACCGACTCTTCGCCGGAAACATATAAGACCACACTCGGCACCTGCATGGAAAGCTGGAGGGCCAAAGTGGATTTGCCTATGCCCGGGTCGCCGCCCAATAACACCAAACTGCCCGGCACAATGCCGCCGCCGACGACGTCATCAAACTCCCCAATGCCGGTTTGCAACCGCTGGTGGCCGGCAGTTTCCACCGCGCCCAAAGCCACGGGCGCGGCCGCAATGCCCCCGCCGGTTTTATGGCCACTTACAAGAACACGCTGCTCTTGCAACGTGTTCCATTCTCCGCAATTGCCGCATTTGCCCTGCCACTTGGCAGTTTTATAGCCGCAGCCCGAGCAGACAAATTGGGTGGTAGATTTAGGCATGAAATTAAAAATACTTTACTGGCTGACATCCAAATAATACAAATTGCCGTCGGCCTGGTTCCAAAAGAACAATTTGGTGCCGTCCTGGCTTAAAAATAGATCCTGCGCGTTCACGGTTTGGGTGAAACCGCTGTAATTAGTCGGGGTTAAGGTGGCAATATTAATTTTTACAAATGTGTCGCTGCCGCTGTTGCCCGGCACCGCGGCGTAAACCGTACTGCTGTCCGGGCCCCATACGGCCCGGTCCGCGGAACTGCTAATGTTTAGTGGCGCGGCCGAACCGGTCAGCATATTATAAAGCCATAATTGATAATTGCCGGTGGAGGAATTTTTTTGGCCGAACAAAAACTTTTGGCCGTCAGGGCTCCACAATACGCCCAAATTATACCCGGTAGGCACCAAGGTCTTCCACGTTTTACCGTCCGGCGTGGTCAGATAAATAGGGTTGGTGCTGCTGGCATTTTGGGTTTCATAATACAAAATATTGCTGCCGTCCGGCGAAATGCTAATCTGGTCGTCGGTTTCCCACATATCAGAAACTTTTTTCCAGTTACTGCTGTCGGGATTGGAAATATTCAAAGTGGCCTGCCCGTTTTGCAGCCAAATGTACATAATTTGGTCGCCGGATGGCAAAAAGTCCAGGGCGGTAATTTGCGGCGCCAGATCGGTATAAACACCGGTTTGGCTGTTAAAATAGCTAAAGACGGTACCGGTGCCGGTGTTAACCTCGGCCATAAAGTTATTGCCGGCCGGGGGCCACAAAATTTTTGTAATGCCGGATTTTTGCGTAATGCTTAGGTTGGTGGAACTGGCCAGCTGCAGGGGCGAGCCGGTAGCGCCAATCAAACCGGCTTGGTATAAATTACCATTGGGCGAAAAGTAGGTAATACCGCTGCCGTTAAAAAATAGCGTGGGCGAAACTACCGGGCTGGTGGTTAATTGTGTTAAGCTGCCCGGGCCTGACGGTGCCACGGTTGGCGTTATGGTGGCCGGAGTTTGGCTGATTGCTGTGGTTGTGGCGGTTTTAGCCGCCGGCGCTGCCGTAGTTTTAGTGGAATACTTCTGGTAAATCAAAAACCCTAAAACGGCAATAATAAGCAAAAAAATGGCACCCAAAATGGCAATGGCTTTTTTGTTCATAGTTTGTTTGTATTTTTCAGAGGTTTACTTCTATATTATAACACTAAAATATCAAAGGTCAATTACCAAAGGCTTTGCCGTTGCTGCAAAAGCTTAAACCGTAGTCCTGGCCGGCCAAATTTTGGTCCACATCAAAGGGCACATAGGTGGAAACCGTTAAACTACAGGCCTGGGTTTGGCTAATCCCTAATTTTTGCAGTAAAGCCGCTTCGGCCGCATCGCGTGCCGCCTGGACCGGCTGGGCGTTAATTGTAATGCTAAATGTCTGCTCATTGGGGTAGTAAATAATGCTGTACTGGCCGGTTTGTGCAAACACCACGGTATCGGTTTCGGTTTGAACAGGATTTTGGGTAATGTTATTGACCGGCAGGTTGCCGCCAGGAATAGGAATAGCCAAAGTTGAGGCGGTAGAAGTGGGCGTTGTGGATGGCGCGGACGGTGACGGCTTGTTGGCCAGATAAAAACTAAAAACCAACAAAATAATGATGATTAGTATCCCAAAAAAATATAAAAGCTTTTTACCGGACATAAAATTTAATTAATAATCAGAGGCCGCATTTGGTATGCGAACCCCATTGCGTCCAACTGGCGCCATTGTTTGAAATAACGCAGGCCTCAGCTATATTATAAGCAGGATTCTCGGCAGCAGTGACGCAGGATTGATATAACGCCTGATTAACCACAATACATGTTTTATTGGAGGCAGAATACTCGCTGCTAAATGCCGCGGGACAATTAAGTCCGTTAATGGGATGATTAGTAAGATTAATTTGGAATAAGCCAATGGAGACGGAATTGCCGTCCGCGCAAATATCAGTCCTGCTTACCTCGGTGGCTTGGCCGCCGCTTTCCGCTTCGGAAATGGATGAGGCCTGCTGGGCATCGCCGCCAAAACAGGTTGACTGCAAACTGGCCACGCTGGCCGGGCCGGAAACCACCGGCGTGCACTGGCCGTTACCGGGATTGGTGTTCAGCTGGCCAACGGTGGCGCCGGCAGGTAAAATATTGCCGGCACCGGCATTTTGGATTGCGGTGCAAACATTTTTATATCCAGACAAATAGATAAGGCCGTAAGTTTCCCAATGGGTACACATCCATTGGGTAAGGGTTAATAAAAATACCAATACTAATCCCAAAACCGCCACCACTACGGCCGTCAGTAAACCAACAATTAATTTCCAGTGTTTTTTAAAAAAGGAAATGGCAATACCGGCTTCCGGGCCGGCAATAACATCGGCGGCCGCCTTTATGGCTTTATCCCTACCATCTTTTGTTGCCATCATGCCCGCAGCAGCTACGGGTAGCGCTACTTCTGGCGCTAGCACCATGGCACCTTCAGCCGCGCCTGCCATCGCTCCACCGGCTTCCGCGCCGGCAACAGCTCCTCCACCGGCCGCCGCACCGCCAGCTTCCGCGGTTGCCGTTTTGGAAACTTCAGCCGCGGCGCCCCGGGTCTGTAAATCCGCCGGCAATTGCGGCGCCTCCAGTTCAGCCGGAGCGTTCTCCCCGGTTAATTCTTCAGGGATGTTAGGAACTGTTGGTTCCTCATTTTCATCATCTTCCTGCCCGCTAACTTCCGGTCCATTCTCCGCCGGTTCTGTATTTTGCCCGTTTACCATCTCCGGAGCAGTTGGAACCCCCCCCGTTGAATCCCCTCCTCTGCGGATTCTGTCCGCGGAAACCGGCGCGCCGGGAGTTATGGTTTCCGGCCGTTTTAATTTAACGTCGAAGACGCGAGGGCGGAAGGCCTTAAATTTGGCATCGTATTCCGCTTTTAATTTTAAAGTCTTGCGATCTTCAAATGGCTTGGCCGGATTGGGCCTGCTTGGAGTTTGTGGTGATTTTGGAGATTTTTCTTCAATAGAAATTGCTCCCCCACTTTTTTCCCCACCTGTCGGTACCGGCACCGCCGGCGGTTCCGCTATGACAACCCCGGCAGTAATTGTCTGTTTACCCTCAACCGACTCGTGCAAACTGGCCCTCTGCTCCACGGTAAGATTGTCTTCCGCGGATAAACTGCCGGATACAGACGCCTTTGATGTTGAAGCGGCTTTCCCCTCTAAAGAGGCCGAAGTTCCTACGGTTTGACTTACGCTCCCGCTTGCAGGAACGCCAATGGTACCGGAAACCCCGCGAGCCACTGCCGTGCCGATTACCGGCTCGTTCCCGCTTCCCGTAATTTTTGAGGTTACAGCTTTGGAACCGACCCCTCCCCCGGATCCGGATATTGAAGATGAAGATTGCATTTGTACCTGACCACCTCTGGACGCGGCGGCAGGATAACTCTGTTGAGCGGCGCTTTGCCGGGGAACTCTCTGTTGCGGCACGCCGCCGGCTTCCTGCGCCGGCGCGCGGCGGATAACCGCCGCCTGGCCGGTAATATCGGAAACACCGGCAGGCGCCGGCTGCGCCGCAGGTCCTGTAGGTATGGCAGTACCTGATGCGGACGTTTGGACCTGCTCTGAAGGATTCACGGCACTTTCGTGGCCTTTGTCCGCTGTTCCCTGCCATTTGTGGACAACCGGCGGCGCGGCTTTGTCTACCGCCAATGCCGCGGCCGCAAGTCCTTCTGCTGCGGCGCCCAAAACCCCTCCTGCAACTGCCCCAATATTCCCCACTGCGGTTAATCCCGCCGCCCGGTTTTTTTCAAACTCGTCGCGCTTAATATTTTTTTGTTCCTGCTCGGCTTTTTCCTGCGCCGCGGCCGCTTCGGCGGCTTTTTTTTCGCGATCCTGTTTTTCTTCTTCGGTCTCCTGCGCGTAATCAAATTTCCTGTCTATTTCCACCGCGGCCACATCCGGCCGGCTGCTCTCCAGGCGCAAACGGAAAATAAAATTTTCATCCCCGTAATCCGGGACATCAAAGGCCACATAAGTAAACTGCGCGTCGCGGCTGAATTTGGGAATAACCGTGTACGTCTTGTTGGTGGAAGTGGTTATAAGCGCGCGGTTGTAGCCCGGCAAATTCCGCCCCTGGATAACCAGGCGCATATTGGGAGTCACGCGCAGCGGCACCCCGGGAAAAGCCGGCTTGCCGCCGGCTGTCACAACGGTAATGGCCGCATCAGCCGGCCCGTTCAGGAGCGCGGAAAAATACCGTCCAATGGGGATTTTTAAAATTTGAGGGGTATCAGCCATAAACAAAAAATTTTCAATTTTCATTTAGCAATTTTCAAACAACTTGACCGGGATTGAAAACTGAAAATTGTAAATTGAAAATTATTTCTCTTCTTCCCTGTTTTCTTCCTGCTCCAGCAATTGTTTGGGGTCAGTGGTGATTATCTGGTCTTCCACATAAGAGGCGTAAATTTTAATGGCCGCGTGCTTGAGGCCGGCAAAAAATATGCCCTCGCCGACTTCGCTTTCCAGCAGCAAATATTTTTCGCCCTCGGTCAGGAAAAAAGTTTCGGCAATTATATTGATGGCGGCCGGGCTTTGTTTTAACAGCAGCTGGATGGACGAGTTGGTGACAATGGGCTTGCCGTAAGGCGAGGCCATAAAGTCGGCCACATCCTGTGTGATGGTGGAAAGCCCAAGGTAATATTTGCGGGCGCGCTTGGCCATACCGAACACAAACCTGGCGCTGTCTTCGTGCTGCATCATTATCCAGGCTTCATCCAAAACCAAAATGCGCTTTTTCAGTTCGCTGCGGACCACATTCCAAATGTAACCCAAAACTATATACATGGCGATGGGCCGCAATTCATCTTCCAGGTCGCGGATGGAGAACACCACCAGCTGGTTATTCAAAAAGACGTTGGTCTGCTGGTTAAACAAACCGGCAAAAGTCCCTTCCGTAAACTTGGTCAGGCGCTGGCCCAGGCCCTCGGCTCCCACTATGCCCTGGAGTATCTCCACCAGGTCGTTCATGGTCGGGTACTCCGCGGTTTTAAAGTCCGTGGTTTCGGTGATGTCTTTTTTGGCGTAAGTCTGCCAAATGGCTTTGTCCATAAAGGCTTCTTCCATGGGGCTCAACTTGCCCAGCATCAAACTAAACAGCCCAATTAAGTTGACCACTGAACTGCGCAAAACATCAGCCGGCTCTTCGCCTTCAATGGCCACGGGCAAATCAAACGGATTGATCCTGGACGGGGAATTTAAAGACACGCTTAAATAGGTGCCGCCCACGGCGTCGGCCAAATGTTTGTATTCATTTTCCGGGTCCACCACAATAACTTCCACGCCCACCATTAGGCTCCGCAGAATCTCCAGCTTGACGGCGTAAGATTTTCCGGCGCCGGATTTGGCAAAGACCACGGAGTTGGCGTTTTCCATGGCGAACCTGTCAAATAAAATTAAGCTGTTATTATGGCGGTTGATGCCGTATAAAATACCGTCGTTGCCGGTTAAATCCGATGACACAAACGGATAGGCCGTAGAAAGCGGGCCGGTGTTCATGTTATTGGCCACATCAAGTTGATCAAGTCCCAGCGGTAAAGTAGAATTCAAACCGTCCTGGGTCTGCAGCAGCGCCCGCTTGGTGACAATTAATTTGGCGCCCAAAGCGCTTTCCAAAGTGGAAGAATTTTTGTCCAGCTCTTTTAAGTCGTTGGCATACAAAGTAAAGTACAGGGCAAAACGGAAATAACGCTCCGTGCCCTGAATCAGCGCGTCACGCAGGCCTTCCACATCGCTGTAAGCGGTTTCCAGCATAGGGTCGCGCACCAAACCTTTTTCCTGGTTAATGGCCATTTGGCTGCCAATTTCCCCGACCTTGCTTTTTAATTTTTTTAAGATGGTTTCGCTGTCTATGGGGTAAATGAACATGGAAAGGTCCAGGGCGCCTTCGGCCTGGATAATAAACGACAGCCAGTTGCTGGATAAAAATCTGGGATAGGCCAAAACAAAGAAGCTGCGCCCGAACTTGCCGTTAAGTTCAAAATAGGAACTTTCAAACTTCAGGCTGGCCGGAGCCAAAAGGTCGCGCAGGGTGGTTAAGCCTTCGCGGTAGGTTTTGTCCAAATCGCCGGCGCTGCGGGAAATTTGTTTTTCTTTTTCCAGCTCGCCGATGCGGGCCTTTTTTTTGGCAATATCAGCTTCGCTTTGCGGCGCGAAAATGGAAGCCAGCATGGACGGCCGCTTGGCAGCCTTGCCCGGTTGGCTCCTGGCAACCGGCTGGGATTGAACCGGCATGGGCTGCGCCCGGGGTTGGGGCTGGGGCTGGAGACTGGCCACGTCGGTCGCTGGCGGCGTGACAGGAGAAACCTGCTCCGGCAATTCATCCACCATAGCGGCCGTATTTAAAATGGAGGTTTTTATGGGCGCCGGCTGGGGTTGTGGCTGGGGTTGCAGCTTAACTGCCACCGGGGCTTTTTGGATAGCTACCCTGGCCACGGGTTGTTCTATGACAGGTTCAGGTTTGGGTCCCGGTTGAGGCTCCGGTTCCGGTTCAAACATTGGCTTCGGTTCCGACGCCGGTTCTATAGGCGCAGGCTTCTCCGCCACCGGTTCCGGTTCAATTACCGGCGCCGGCGAAATTTTTTCGGCAATTTTAGGCTCCATTGCCGCCACCGGTTCCGGTTTAATCATTGGCGCGCTAACCGCGTCGGTCACGACCGACGTGGCGGGCTCGTCAAAATTCAGAGGGGCCTCTGCCGACCCCTCATCAAAAGCCTTATCAATATCATCTGGTTTTGGCCCGAATAAAGACATACTTAATTCTTGACTACTTTAATGTAGCCCAATTGCGCCGGGTCTATAACCGGCCCGGATTCAAAATTATAAGAATTATAATACAGCTGGATGAGTTCTTCCGTTTTCAGGCGCGCCGCGCGCACGCCGAGGCCGGCGATGTTGCCCATTACGCTGCTGACGCGGTTGTCCAGATCTTCCTTTTCTTTTTCAAAATTTTCCACCCTCTGCACGGCCTGTTTGCTTTTGCCGCCGAACAGGTTGCTAAAAAATCCGCCGGCCGAAGGCAAAATGCTGATTCCAAGCGGCACAACCATATAAAAATTCTTGTTCATGACGGAGGCGTTTTCCACCAGTCGGTTGATAAAATCTATATATTCCGTGGTCTGCACGCGGAGCAGTTCGTTGGTCTGCTTTTCGGCAATGTGCTTTAATTTTTCTATGTAGTTGCCGATTTCCATTTTGCGGCTCTGCATCAAAATTTGGATGGGAAATTCCAGGGCGTTTAAAAACCGCTGGAAGCCAAAAATAATGCCGTTTTGTTCCTCCTGGCTTTTTAAGTCAAAATTGGTGCTGGAAATGGCCAAAACCGCCCGAAGGGTCCCATCGTCGAGAACTACGGTATCGTTTTTTATTTCCGCGATGCGCAAAAAGCCCTGGGTGGTGGAAACTGCGGATTTATTTTTATTCTGCATGTCGGCCATAAGGGCAGGTTTAGACTTTTAACTGTTTGATGAGCCGTTCTTCTTCTTCCTGTTTTTTCTTTAACAATTCGTTAACTTTATTTATCCGCTGCCTGGGTGTTTGCTTAACAACCGTTTTCTCCGCCGGCGCGGCTATTTCCACGTTCCTGACTTTTTCGGCCCCGGAAAAATTCCGCGCTTCCTTGTGGAAAATCAGCAGTTTGGGCGAAGTAAAAAATTTATAGACAAACGGGAACATTTTGTACATGGGCCGGCCGTTCACGCGGGCAAAGGCCACGCCCAGGGCCGGAATGCCGATAATGACGGCCGCGATAATTATGGCCGCTATGCTCTTGGTGGCCATAAACACCAAAAAGACCAGTGTGCCGGCGCCAAAAATTATGCCGAACTGGCGGATGGTCAGCGTACCGATAATTTTATCTTCCACGTCGGTAAATTGTGGGACGGGATATTGCATAAGAATTTTAGAGAGGACAACCCGGAGAGGGTTTTCCTCTCCAACGTCCCGATTTCATCGGGACTGCCTCACTTTTCCATTGATATTCTCGCCGCGAAGTAAATTCGTCGGCTCGAATACTATTATAACATTTTTAAAGCATACTCACACCTGTAGTTCCCTTAGTAAATCCGTAAAATCCTCAAACTGCTGCTTGCTCATGTAATTTTCGCCCAGGCCTTCAAAATTTTTGCCGGCCGCGGCGGCCAGGGACTTTAAGCCGCTGTCTATGTACGCGGAATACAGCGGGCTTTTTTGCAGGTTAAAAATGACGTCGTAATAACCGCGCTTGGCCACAATTTTTTTGAGGCGGCTGGTTATGGCCAGGGGGCTTTCCTGCTGCCACTGGGACAGGCTTAAGCCCGCGGCATCAGCCGGGTCATCCAGTTTTACCGCTTTGCTTAATTCCGCCTTCTGGCCGGTTTCGGCCGCGGTTGGGACATAGCCTTGAGGCTGCAACACGGCGGTGTTCATCAGCCGGCTGTGGTTCTGCAAACCCGCGTGCACCGATTCCGTTTTAGGCTTAATTCTTAAGGATTCTATGTCCGAGAGGTCGGCCATTTGCGGTTCGGGTTCGTTCAAAGGAGCCGGCGCGCGATGTTCGCTGTCTAAAATTTTATTGATGATTTTGCCCGAAACTTCCGGCGACTGCACAAAACTATCGGAGTCCTCGGGCGCGGCCGGCATGGCTTTAGGCGGCAAAGATTTTTTTAAATAGATGGGCTGTTCCACCACCACGGGCATAATGTCATAAATGGACGATTTCGGCTGCGGCGCTTCCGCGGCGGCGGGCGGCTGGGGTGTGGGTTTTGGCGCCGCCGGAGGCTTCATCTCTCCTTTTGGCAAATCCAAAGGCGCCTTTTGGTCCGAAGCAGGCAGGTCTTTTTCTCCTAAAATTTGGTTTAAATGCTCGGCGAATTTGGAAAATGTCTTGGCCGGTTTGGGAACAACGGGCTTAGGCAAATTAACAATATGCGTCAGCGGCACATTGGCCGGAGCGGGGCGGCCCGGAGCCGCGGCCGGCGGCGCAGG
>CAIVSE010000068.1 GCA_903908535.1 Candidatus Doudnabacteria bacterium | reverse complement strand
GGCGGCCGGATTTTAGCCTTAAGCAGGAGGTTTCCGGATTTGCGTTTAATTACCACGGCGCGCGGTATAAATCATCAGGGCATCAGGGAATTAATGGATGCCGGCGTTGTCAGCCATTTAAACCGCCAGTTGAGCCGGCCGCAGGATATTTCGGTATTAGTGAAAACAGTACTGCAAAACAATTGACCATTAACAATTAACAATTAACGCGGATAAACAGCCGGCAGCTCATGGTTTATGGTTAATTGTCAATCGTTAATTGTTAATAGTTCTAAACAAATATGTACAAAGCCAGCGAACTTGAATTAAATAAACTGCTCTCCATAGTTTTGGAGCGCGATTCTTCCGATTTGCATTTAATGGTCGGGGAGCCGCCGGTTATTCGCGTGGACACCCAGCTTATCCGCCTGGATAATTATCAGGTTTTAAGCAATGACAATATCAACGATTTACTGAATGTGCTTTTGTCCCCCAGGCAAAAGGAGACGTTTGATAAAAATTTGCAAATAGATTTTTCCTATTCTTTTAAAGACAATGTCCGTTTCCGCGTTAACGCATACAGGCAAAAAGGGGTTTTGGGTATTGCTTTAAGAGTTATTCCCAGCCATATTAAAACCATTGAAGAATTAAATTTGCCTTCCACGTTCAGAAAATTTATAGAGAGAAAGCAGGGGCTGGTGTTAATGGTCGGTCCGACCGGCCACGGCAAATCTACGGCGTTGGCGGCGCTGATTAATGAAATTAATTTAACCCGGGCCGAACATATTTTAACCATTGAAGATCCCATAGAGTTTGTTTTTACCCCGAACAAATCCATAATATCCCAAAGGGAACTGTATTTGGACACGCCTACGTTTGACGGAGCTTTGCGCTCGGCTTTAAGGGAAGATATTAATGTTGTGCTTGTCGGCGAAATGCGCGATTTGGATTCCATAGCCGCCGCGTTGACGGTTGCCGAAACAGGGCATTTAGTATTCGGCACTCTGCATACCAACGACGCCGCCCAGAGCATTGACCGTATGGTGGATGTTTTTCCGGCCGGCCAACAGCCGCAAATCCGCAGTCAGCTGGCCTCGGTGCTTGTGGGCGTGGTTAGTTTGCGTTTGCTTCCCAAAGTCGGCGGCGGCCGGGTTCCTGCTTACGAAATTATGATGGTCAATCACGCTGTACGAAACGTTATTCGGGACAACAAAATTTACGAAATTTCCAATATTATCCACACCAGTTTGGAAGAGGGCATGGTGCCGTTGGATAAAACTCTGGCGCTGTTGGTTAAGCAGGGGCAGGTGGAGTTTGAAGTGGCGCAAAATTTTGTGACGGATAATGAGTACTTTCTCTCGTTAATTTCTTAAAATAGAAGCGAAGTTGTCGCGAAGGCTGCAACGCGAAAGAAAGCGCGAATTCGCGTTTAATTTCGCCCGCAGGTTCGCGTATATATTCGCTTCTACAGCATATGAAATTCAACTACAAAGCCAAAAATAAAGACGGCAAAATCCAAAGCGGAGAGGTGGTCGCGGTGGATAGTAACAAGGCCGAAAGCCTGCTGGGCGAGAACGGCCTGGTAATTATTTCTTTGGAAAAACAAGAAACCGACATTCTGGAAAAATTCAACCCATTCGGCAAAAAGGTAAAAAATAAAGAGCTGGTTTTATTTTCCCGCCAGCTGTCCACCCTTATTTCCGCGCGGGTGCCGATTATCCAGGCTTTAAGGATTTTACAGGATCAAATTACCGGCAAATATTTGGTAAGCATTATTAACGATTTAATTTCCGCGGTGGAAAACGGCGACAGCCTTAGCAATGCCCTGGCTAAATACCAAAATGTTTTTGGAAATGTTTACGTAAATTTGGTTATGTCCGGAGAGGCCTCGGGCTCTTTGGATAAATCTTTGGGTTATTTGGCCGACCAGATGGAAAAAGATTATGAGCTTAAAGGCAAAGTTTAAAGCGCCATGACCTATCCGATATTTGTTCTTTCGGCTTT
>CAIVSE010000067.1 GCA_903908535.1 Candidatus Doudnabacteria bacterium | reverse complement strand
GTTAACCTTTTGTTATCCTGCCTATGCCACAATTATATTGCGTGGGCCTGGATCAAGGTGATTGGCTCAACCTCGACAGCTGAGCTCGGGGGTTCGACTCCCCTCAGGGCCACCAATTTGACAAATAAATTTTACTCAACTTATATAAATATAACTGTCAAGGTTGAGCAAAATCCCAAGATTTGAGACTCACAAAAATACCTCCCACAAAAGGGAGGTATTTTTGTATAATTCTTCTTTCTTCTTATTTCAGCGTTACTTTGGCGCCGGCTTCTTCCAATTTTTTCTTTAACTCTTCGGCTTCGGCCTTGGGGGCGTTTTCCTTGACCATCTTGGGCGCGGCGTCCACAATGTCCTTGGCTTCCTTTAAGCCCAAACCGGTAACTTCGCGCACCACTTTAATAACATTAATCTTGCTGGCGCCGGCTTCGGTTAATTCCACGTTGAAGTCAGTTTTTTCTTCGGCAGCGGCAGCAGCGGGAGCGGCTCCGCCCATCATCATGGGAGCGGCGGCGCTGACGCCGAATTTGCCTTCCAGCACTTTTACCAATTCAGCCAATTCCATAATAGAGAGCTTTTCCACCTGTTCCACCAAAGTCTTGAACTTGGCCGGAACTTCCACTTCTTTTTTCTCTTCTTCGGACATATAAATATATAAGTTAATTAATTATTGAACGACAGGGGTTTGCTCTGCCAATTTTTTGCCATAACCATCCAGGACGCGGGCAAAAGCCGCAACCGGGGCAAGCAACGTAGCCATAAACTGGGAACGCAGCTGGGCTTTGCTGGGCAGGTCACCTAAAGCTTCCACCTGGGCCTTGCTAAAAATCTGGCCTTCCACAATGCCTTCCAAAATGGAAATAGTCTTAAGTTCCCTCATCAAATTTTTAACCACGCGGGCCGGCGTGCTCTCGTCTTCTTCTGAAAGCGAAAGAATAACCGGAGCTTTGTAATTTACGGAATTGGCATTTAAACCGTTAGCTTCCATAGCTTTTCTGATTAAAGTCATTTTATAGACTTTGGAAAAAACCCTTTCCTTGCGCAGGCTATTGCGGAATTTATCCATGTCCTTCACGGTTGTGCCGCGATAGTCGGTAAAAACTACGGACTTGGCGGTTTTCAACTTTTCAGTTAATTCCTGCAGATCTTTATCTTTTTGCAATTTTGCTTTAGCCATAAAATATATTTAGTTTGCTAATAGTGTTCGACCTTTCCCTAAATATCCTAACTCCGCCTTCGCATGAAGCTTCGGCGGATTATTCTCTAAAAAATTAATTTTAGTGAATAAAAAACTCGGGCTTTACCGAGTAGAAAAATTAAACCAATAAGATTGATCTAAATGTTCCTCGGTGGGCCGTGCCGTGTACCCGAATCCCATTTATGGGATGAGTGGTTCATGGCTACAATTAAGATCTTGCAATCGCCAACTGTCATGGGATATTCAATTACTTGGATTATACCAGAACCGCTAAAATCCGTCAACCCTTAATAAACTTAGGAATATAGTCTATCATGGCCACCATTTCCCGGAAGTAATAAAAAGCCAGTTCGCTTTTAGTGTAATAGTCCGGATTGGGGGAGGCCCAGTAAACGTGGGCAAAACCCTCACGCATGGCCATAAGCGAACCGCGTGCCAAATGGAAGCTGTCGCTGACTATAATTACGCTTTGGGCATTGGGAATTTCAGCCTTGGAAAATTTAATATTTTGGTAGGTATCAACGGACTTATCTTCCAAAATTACCGGCACATTTTCGGTTTCATTTTTTTTGATGATTTTTTGCATATAGGCGGCTTCGGAAATATCCGCGTCGCTGATGCGTCCGCCCGAAGCCACCACGACGCCGGCATCCCCTTCCTCATATAATTTTAAGCCTTCCAAACTGCGGTTATTTAAAGACGGCGTATTAATGGCCGCACCCAAAATAATTATGGCATCGGTTTTGGGGATGGCCGGACGGTAAACGCTAAAAAAGACCACTGTTAAAACGTCAATAGCCACTACGGTGACGCAAACCCAAAAAACTGCTTTGATAATTTTCCACAATGTCCGCATTGTTAAAATAAGGCTTTAATGTCTTCCGCCAGTTCCGGCAAATGTTCCTGGTTAAAATGTCCGCGGTCGGTAAATATCCTTATGGTGGCTTTGGGCAATTGCTTTTCAAATTTAGACAGATTCTTAAACGGCACCACCGGGTCGTCCTGGCTGTGATAAATAAAAATTCTGTTTGTCCGACTCCCCAGATTCGCCAAGCTATCAGGAATCACAAAATCCCCCATGGATTCATCCGTGCCTTCGGCATTATACATGGGCGCTACTAAAAATAAAGCTTTTATAGTTTTAGGAAATTTATTTTCCGCCAGATATTTGGCTAAAAATGTTCCTCCCAGGGAATGACCAACCAACACGATTTCGAGGTCTAAAAATGGAATAAACTTTTCGAACCAAATTTTCCACTCATTATATTTGGCATTCCTTTTATTGGGCATCTCCGGCAAAATCACTTCGTAGTTTACCCCTAAATCTATTGTCAAACTTTTTTTCCACTCCTTAGTATCAGCCTTAAATTTGTTAAAATCTATTTGCCACTGATTTAAAAACTTAAGATAGTCCTGATAACTATCAAAAGCGTCCCCGCCGTGAACAACTATAATTTGGTGTTTAAAGTTAATCATAAGTTTCTATATTATAACATACAAATATGTTATAATTACCAACAGATGATTACCCATTTTTCACGAAAAAAAATTGCCGTTGTTTTAGCGATTCTCATGCTGGTTATTGCCGCTAATGCTTCAGCCCAGCTGACAATGTCGCAAAACCCCACGGCCACCACCACCGCGGAAACCCAGGCCCTGCAGCTGCAGCTGCAGGCCATTGAAGACCAAATTTCCCAGTTCCAGGCCCAACTAAAAACCATCCAGGGGCAAAAAAATACCTTGCAGAATAAAATCAGCCAGCTGCAAAAACAGCAGGCGACTTTACAATTGCAAATCCAGGCCAGCAATTTGCAAATTTCCAATTTAGAGAGTCAACAAAGTGAAACCCAAACATTAATTGACCAACAGACGGTTAAGGAACAACAGCTGGACCAGGAGCTGGGCGGCGTCATCCAGGACATTAACCAACAAGATAGCTTCCCATTTATATACACCCTTGTCACGCAAACGGATTTATCACATGCCCTGGATGCCATAGAAAGTTACACCCAGGTTTCGGACAGCTTGAGCAGCTTGCTAACCCAGGCCACCCAAACCAAAAACCAGCTCAACGCCCAGCAGGCCGCGCTGGCCCAGCAGCAAAGCGACACCAACAATTTTTTGGACATCCAAACTTTGCAGCAGCAGCAATTAAGCGACTCCGTGAGCGCGCAGGCCACCCTGCTCCAGCAAACCAACGGCAAAGAAAATGATTACCAGATTACCCTAAACGACACGCAAAAGCAGGCCGAGGCCATCCGCAGCCGGCTGTACCAACTATTGGGAGTTAATACCCAGGTGACGTTTGGCCAGGCTTTGCAGATAGCCACCACGGTTTCATCCGAAACCGGAGTACGGCCGGCCTTTTTACTGGCCATACTGACGCAGGAATCTAATTTAGGCAAAAATGTGGGCACCTGCAATCGCGCCGGCGACCCGCCCAGCAAAAGCTACAAAGTGGTAATGAACCCCACGCGCGACATCCCGCCGTTTTTGGAGATTACGCAAAGTTTAGGGAGAGATCCCGACACCACGCCCATTTCCTGCCCCATGCATACCAGTAGCGGCAGGCAGGAAGGCTGGGGCGGAGCCATGGGCCCGGCGCAATTTATTCCCTCCACCTGGGTTGGTTACGAAAGCAAAGTTTCCGCCATTACCGGCAAGCCGTCCGACCCCTGGGATATTAACGACGCCTTTTTGGCCGCCGGCCTAAAGCTGGCCGCCGGTGGCGCGACTTCGCAAAGCGGCGAATGGGACGCGGCCATGCGCTACTTTAGCGGCGGCACCAACCCCAAATATTCCTTTTACGGCGACAGCGTGGTGGCGCAGGCAGCCAGCTATCAAACGGATATTGATAATTTAAATAAATAATGATATTGTAAATTTAAGGCCTCCGCCATAGAATTAAAGGCAAGTCGAAGCCGCAACCTACATTGGGCTGAATATCATTAACCAAAATCCTATGGAAATTACACAGGAATATTTAGACAAAAAATTTGATGAGGTGAATAAGGGTGTTGATAGGAAATTCAACACGCTTTTATTGGAAATTGGCCAAAATATGGGAAGAATGGGATCATCCTTGGATGCCAAAATTGAGTCCATAAAAAGCCAAATGGCGACAAAGGAAGACTTGAAGAATTTTGCTACAAAGGAAGACTTAAAGGGTTTTGCTACAAAGGAAGACTTAAAAATGGGCCTGGAAGCGGCCACAAAAGATGTTCACAAATTTGTCATTGACGGTTTTACTGCCCACGAAATCTGGGTGCAGGAAGAATTTAAGGATTGGATTAAACCTTATGACAGCCGGATAACTAAAGTCGAAACCGACGTAGCCCAATTAAAACTCAATAAAAAGGCATTGGCCTAAAAAAACCATAAGAATACCGCCGCTCGACGGTATTTTTGTGATATTGTATAATATGTAAAGTACGAAAATATGATTATCGTTGGGGTGTAGCCAAGCGGTAAGGCAAGCGGCTCTGAACCGCTGATCCCAGGTCCGAATCCTGGCACCCCAGCCATCAAAACTTTTTATCGAGTGACCGAAGTGCGTCATAAATAAAACAGATTTTCAGTTCTCATCCTAAGTGGGTCATTGCCTACCCCATCTAGGGTTCGAACTTAGTTACAGCTCCTGGAGCTTCAAAGTAATTTTTTATACCTTTATAAAAATGACTAGCCATTGTATAATATTTTTATACAAACTCACTGAAAAACTTTAAGTTTTCAATGTCACTGCAAATAAAATCAAATAACAAATTGAAGTCTTTAAAAATTTTCGGGCTTATTGTGTCCGTGTTAATAGTGCTCGTAGGTTTTAATACGTTTACTGTTAAAGCCCAAACATTTTCCAGCAATCTTTCTCAAGGTTCCCATAACAGCGAAGTTAAAGCCTTGCAGCAATTCCTCAATACCCATGGTTTCCCTATTGCCCTATCTGGGCCAGGTTCTTTAGGCAACGAAACCGACTACTTCGGCAAGCTGACCACATTTGCCCTCATTAAGTTTCAGGAATTTTATGCAAACCAAATATTAAAGCCGCTAGGGCTGAGCAAAGGCACCGGTATATTTGGTGCGGCCACAAGAAACTTTATTAAGTCACTAATCAGCCAGTCTTCAACAACTCCACCACAGCTCAATTTTAGCGGACTACCCCCATCCTTTAGTAGCTCTTCCCCCTTAAATAGCAGCTCTTCTACCCAAGCCAACTTTACTCCTAATTATTTTAGCTATGGAGGCTGGGGTGAAGTAAGTTCCGGCGGCGGAGCCAATGTTAACCCCTCTTCAATTTCCCCGACTATCACCTTCAATGATTTGACCGCAAGTTACGGGGACGCTAATTTTTCTTTTAGTCCCACCTCTAACAGCTCTGGATCTTTTACCTTTACCTCTAGCGATCCAACCGTAGCCACCATCAGCGGCAATATGGTCACCATAGTCGGGGTCGGCACCACTACCATCACCGCCATTCAGAGTGCAAGCGGCAATTTTACCAGCGGCTCGGCCAGCGCTACCTTGACGGTCAATAAAGAAGTACCATCTTTGATCTATGGCAATCATGCTGTGGATTTTTTGACGGTAGCCGAAGTCGAAAGCGGCGACCCGTTTCCGCTAACAATTGGTAGTATCCCAAATATTGAGAATTTTCCAGAAAGCGGCGACGATTATCCAGCTTTTTATTTAGCATCCGGAAACCCGATTCTGTTCTCAGTTAATTCGGTTAACGGTCTTATCTCCGCTTTACAAAACTTAGATGCCAGCATCAGCCCAAGCTATACCTTAACAATTGGCCTGGGGGCCACCCACGATTCAACAGCCGTTACCGCCTCGACCACTATAACAGTCATCAACCCGGATGACTGCAGTCCCAATCCTTGCCAGTACGGCGGCACTTGCGGCGGGGGCTTTGACGGCCAGGGTACCGGCAGCTTTACCTGCTCCTGCCCATCCGGCCTTACCGGCACAACTTGTAGCGTTGCCGTCGATGAATGTGCTGACAACCCTTGCCAAAATGGTGGCACCTGCACCCGCACCAGCACACTTGGGGGCTCTAATCCTCCGCTTAACAGTTATGAATGTACCTGCAACAGCGGCTACGGGGGAACTAATTGTAACCTGACCGTGCCTACCATCAATTTTAGTTTAGCTACCACCACGTCCGATGTGGGATCAATTACCCTGTCGCCAACTTCCAACAGCAGCGGCAGCTTTAGCTTTACCAGCAGTAACACCAGCGTAGCGACTGTCAGCGGCAGCACGGCAACCATTACCGGTACAACGGGGACTTCGACCATAACCGCCATTGAGGCGGCAAACGGCAGTTACAGCACCGGCACGGCCACCTCTACCTTGGTGGTAGTGGGCGCCTGCGATAACGGCGACCGATGCAATGGCAACGGAACTTGCGAAGACGGTTTTGCCAGTTTTACCTGCATTTGCAACTCCGGGTGGGTCGGGACAACCTGTAATATCGCTCAAAACCCTGCAGCTTACAATTACAATCAAAACACCCTACCTGCCTGCTTTGAAACAAAGATTCCTTCTTTGCCGACTAATCTTTTATCATTCGCTAATTCTCCAGGGGGATGATAGTGATGAAGAAACAAATTTTCCTTACCAAAGCCAAAGCAGTTCCGTATCCAGGACAAGTTTTCAAACCCTTATAGGACTCGAACTACAACAACAGAACTCAATCCGCATATTTAAGATAAATTTAGACGAGTTCGATTAGCAGCCCCGCAGCCACCAACTTTTCTTATCGTACAGACCGACAGGCCTCATAAATAAAAGAGATTTTCTGGTTCTAATCCTAAGTGGATTATTGCTAACCCGTCTAGGGTACGAACCAAAATCATGATAAAAAAAGTTGGGAGATAGAATTTATTTCTACAGAAAAAAACTGCGCAAATCTTCACGCAATTTTTTTGTATTCTGACTACCCTACTTTTGCAGGCTCAGCACCTTATGGCTAAGAATCAATCTGCTTTTTAGACATCCCAGCAGCTCTCGTTTATCCACCACGCTACCATGCTTAATAATATGCTTGGCATAAGTTTTAACATCCACTTGGTCAATATCCGGTTCCGGTGTTTTGGCCTCTATGCCCAGCACTGTGGTTTGCAGATATTTAGCCCGCTTAATTTCTTCTTCCAGCTTGGCTTTCATGCCCAGTTCGTTAAT
>CAIVSE010000066.1 GCA_903908535.1 Candidatus Doudnabacteria bacterium | reverse complement strand
GGCATACCAGGTGGTAAAGCAGGCAATTGACGGTGGGTCGTTTCCGTATGGGTTCACTCATACTCCTATTGTAGCTGGGCAGGGGCCCCCGCAGCAAGCTGCGGAGAAATCTATTTCATTATATTTACCGTGACAGTAAAATTAAAGAATAGATTAAACCCCCTACCACGCAATAAACCGCGAAGGGGGTTAATTTATTGGTGTGGAAATATTTGAGCAAAAATTTGATGGAAAAATACGCGGCCAGCGCGGCGGCTATGGCTCCGGCTAAGGACGGCCCAATTAGCCAATGGTTTTGGGATAATACAAATTGCGGCAATTCCAAAGCCGCGGCCGCGCCAATAATCGGCGTGGCCAGCAAAAAGCTGAACTTGGCGGCATCTTCGTGTGAAAGTCCAACCAGCAAACTGCCGGCCATGGTGGAACCGGACCGGGAAAATCCCGGAATTAAAGAAATAATTTGCGACAACCCAACGGTAACCGATTGCCCCCAGGTTAATTTGGACAGCCTCTCGCTAACCCCGGCATCGGGCAAATCTTTGGGCGCGCGGCGGCGCAAAATTTCCGCGCCGTACAAAACCACGCCGTTTAAAATTAAAAACAGCGCGGCCAGCCGGGCCGAAGCAAACAGCATCTGCAGGTTATCTTTTAACAGCAAACCCAAAATGCCGGCCGGCACCGTGCCAACCACCAACAGCCAGCCCAGGCGGGCGTAATAATCATCCGTCCCAATATAACGCCGGGCCAAAGAACGCCCCAGCCCTTTGGCAATATTCCACCAGTCACGCCAAAAAAACAGCAGCAGCACCGCGGCCGTGGCAAAATGGGTGGCCACCAAAAAAGTTAAAAAAAACGGCTGGCCCTGGCTTAAGTTCCAGCCCAAAAGTTGCGGCAAAATTACGCTGTGGCCCAAACTGGAAATCGGAAATAATTCGGTTATGCCCTGCAGCAATCCCATAACAATGGCTTGAAAATAAGTCAGCATAAATATATAATAACAAAATATGGGGCAAAAGACCATTAAAATTTTAGCCATAGAAACCAGCTGCGATGAAACCGCGGCCGCGATTTTAGAAGTGGAATTTAAAGGTAAAAATTTTCCCGCGATCAAAACTTTGTCTTCCGTGGTTAAATCCCAAATACCGCTTCATGCCAAAATGGGCGGGGTGGTGCCGGAAACCGCGGCCCGCGCGCATGTGAAAAATATTTTGCCGGTGGTTGAAAAAACATTATTAGATGCAAACTTAAATTTATCAAACATAGATTACATTGCGGTCACGCAGGGCCCGGGGCTGATTCCGTCTTTGATTATCGGCGTGGAATTTGCCAAAGCCTTGTCGTTAGCGACCGGCATTCCTATCATCCCCATAAACCACATGCTGGGACACCTCTACTCTCCTCTCGCCGAGGGCGCCCCTTTTCCGCATATTGCCCTGATTGTTTCCGGCGGCCACACCATGCTGGTATTAATGAAAAACCTGCATAATTACAAAATTTTAGGCCAAACCGTGGATGACGCGGCGGGCGAGGCCTTTGACAAAGTCGCCAAACTGTTAAAGCTCCCATATCCCGGCGGCCCGGAAGTCAGCAAACTGGCCGAGCAGGGGCGCCCTACTTTTGAATTTCCGCGGCCTATGATTAATTCAAAAGACTACAATTTTTCCTTTGCGGGTCTGAAAACCGCCGTCTTATATTTTTTACGGGATCACCCAAAGACCAAACCGGCGGACATCTGCAAAGCCTTTGAAGATGCGGCCGTGGATGTTTTAATTACTAAAACGTTAAGGGCAGCAAAACAGTATAAGACTAAGTCTGTCTCACTTTCCGGCGGCGTTTCCGCCAACAAAAAGTTGCGGCAGGATTTGCGGGACATGTGTAAGCAAAATAACCTGGACTGTTTCATCCCCAAACGCCACCTGTCCACGGACAACGCGGAAATGATAGCCATGGCCGCGGCCGTAAAGTTAAGCCAAGACTACAAACCAATAAAAGCCAATAAAATCAAGGCCAACCCCAACCTGGCGCTTTAAATAAAGGCCCCGTTAAGATATAATAGTACTATGGAACTAGACAAGGCTTACGACCACAACCAAGTGGAAGATAAAATTTACAAGCAGTGGGAAGACAGCGGATATTTTAATCCGGATAATTTGCCGGACGCGCAGATGCGGGAGCCGTTTACCATTTCCCTGCCGCCGCCCAATGTCACCGGTATTTTGCATTTGGGCCACGCCTTCGAAGATACCATCCAGGACGCGGTCATCCGCTACCAAAGGATGCGCGGCAAAAAAACTTTGTGGTTGCCGGGCACCGACCACGCGGCCATTGCCACCCAGGCCAAATTTGAAAAAGAGCATTATAAAAAAGAAGGCAAGTCGCGCCACGATTACAGCCGCACCGAGTTTTTTGACATGATAAATAAATTCGCCCTGGAAAACCAATCTTCCATTTTAGGCCAGCTCCACAAACTGGGACTTTCCCTTGACTGGAGCAGGTTGGCTTTTACCCTGGATAAACCACGCGAACTGGCAGTGCGCGCGGCCTTTAAACAAATGTTTGAAGCCGGCTTAATTTACCGCGCCGACCGCGTAGTCAACTGGGATCCCAAAGGCCAAACCACGGTTTCCGACGATGAAATAGAATATGAAGAAACCAAAGCCACACTGTTTACCTTTAAATATTCCAAGGATTTCCCTATCAGCATTTCCACCACGCGTCCGGAAACCAAAATTGGCGACACCGCGGTGGCCGTCAATCCCCACGACGACCGCTACAAGCAATATGTGGGTAAAGCATACGATTTGGAATTTTGCGGCGTGCCTTTACATATCAAAATTATCGCCGACGAAAGTGTAGAAAAAGATTTTGGCACCGGCGCCCTGGGTGTTACACCGGCGCACAGTATGGTTGACTATGAAATTGCCCAGCGCCACAACTTGTCGCTAAAAACCGTAATTAATGAATTCGCCAAAATGACGGTTGGCGGAAGGCTTTTGGAAGGCAAAAAAACCGCGGAAGCAAGAGAAATTGTGGCTAACTGGCTGCGGGAAAATGGTCTCATGGAAAAAGAAGAAGCTGTAACACAAAACCTTTCCAAAGCCCAGCGCACCGGCGGCGTCATAGAGCCTCTCCCTAAACTGCAATGGTTCATAGAAGTCAATAAAGAATTTATTTTACCAAATTCCAAACTCTCCGGTATTCCCTCCGGAAGTAAAACGACTTTAAAAGATATTATGCGTAAGGCGGTGGAAAGCAAACAAATCGCCATTATGCCGGAGCGGTTTGAAAAAACCTATCATCACTGGATAGAAAATTTACGTGACTGGTGCATTAGCCGGCAAATTATTTACGGCCACCAAATTCCGGTGTGGTATAACGGCGAAGAAATTTACTGCGGCATTGAAGCGCCGTCAGGACAAGACTGGATTCAGGATACCGACACCTTGGATACCTGGTTTTCTTCCGGCTTATGGACTTTTTCCACTCTTGGCTGGCCCTCCTCCGCTGAAGCTCCGGAGGGTAAACCCAACGACCTATCTACTTTTCACCCTACTTCCGTAATGATGCCGGGCTATGAAATATTATTCTTCTGGGTGGCGCGCATGATCTTAATGAGCGGCTTTTTACTGGGTGACATTCCCTTCCATAAAGTTTATCTGCACGGCGTTGTCCGTGATAAACAGGGCCGCAAGTTTAGCAAATCCTTAAACAATGGCATTGACCCTTTGGACATGATGGAAAAATACGGTACCGACGCTTTACGCATGGCGCTAATTTTCGGCGCGGCGCCCGGCAATGATGTAATTTTTGATGAACAAAAGGTTAAAGGCATGAAGCACTTTGCCAACAAGCTTTGGAACATCGCCCGGTTTATCCTCCAGGATATCCAGTCCGATGACTGGCACTGGGAAGCTAAAACCGATGCTGATAAAATAATTCTGGAAAAATTGGAGACAACTATTAAAACGGTTACCGAAAATTTAGATACCTATCAGCTCCATGAAGCCGCGCAGAAAATTTACCAGTTCACCTGGCATGAGCTGGCCGATGTTTATATAGAAGCCAGTAAACCGCAACTGCAAAATCCGGAGCTTAAAAAAAACACCCAAAAACTTTTGCTCCACAATTTAATTACGGTACTCAAACTCCTCCACCCCTTTATGCCGTTTATTACGGAAGAAATTTGGGGCAAGCTTAAGGAACAAAACCTATTAAAGCTTAATGATCTGCTGATGGTCAGCCAGTGGCCCAAATAATCAGCCAAATTAAAAGCCCCGCCAGTCGACGGGGCTTTTAATTGCGGGTGGGAACCATTGTACACTATTCCTCCGCGCTGAACGCGGCGACTTCCTCTATTTGCAGGTTATCATGCGCGATTTTTTCCGTAAAACCGGTGCCGGCCGGAATAAGTTTGCCAATAATGACATTCTCTTTTAAGCCGCGGAGATAATCAGTCTTGCCGGTCACCGCAGCCTCAATCAAAACGCGGGTAGTTTCCTGGAAAGAGGCGGCGGCCAGGAAGGAGTCGGTATTTAAAGAGACCTTAGTAATACCCATAAGCAACTGTTCGGCTTCGGCCGGACGCTTGCCTTGCTTTGCTAACTGTTCGCTCAAAAAGTTAAACTTGCTGCGGTCCACCACTTCACCGATAACAAAGGCGCTGTCCGCGGTATTGGTAATCCGCATTTTGCTGAACATTTGCCGGACAATAACTTCAATATGCTTGTCGTGGATAGGCTGCCCCTGGGACACATAAATATCCTGCACGCCTTTAACAATGTACTTTTGCGCGGCCTCCACCCCGTTTAATCCCATAATTTGCGCCGGGTTTAAGTTGCCTTCGGTTAACTGCTGGCCCTTGGTAACCAAATCTCCATCCTTAACCAGCAGAGAGAACGAAGCCGGAATGACATATTCCTTTAAGTGCTCGCTTTCGTGGATAATGGCCAACTGGTCTTTTTCCACCCGCACCATGCCGGCATTTTTGGCCTTAATGGATTTACCGGCTTCATCAATAAACAGGGTTTCGCCGCTCACCACTTTGGTGCCGTCCTTAATGGCGGAATGGGCATGTCCCAAAGCATAGCTGTCTTTGGTCACGTCGCCGCCCTGGATGCTGACAACATATTCCTTGTTATTGGGTTTGGCAATATAAACCTGGCCATCCACCTCCGCCACCGTAGCCTGCCCTTTGGGCTCGCGGGCTTCAAACAATTCTTCCACGCGGGGAAGTCCCGAGGTAATATCTTTTACGCTGGCGCTGCCGCCGGTGTGGAAAGTCCGCATGGTCAGCTGGGTGCCGGGCTCCCCAATGGCCTGCGCGGCCACAATGCCCACGGCCGCCCCAAGTTCCACCATATTGTTAAAGCCCAGGTCGTAACCATAACACAGGCGGCAAATGCCGCGGGTCAGCTTGCATTTTAGTACGCTGCGGCACTTCACTGAAATTATGCCGGATTCCACAATCTGTTTAGCTTTCTGGTCATCAATACCTTCGTTGCGCTTAATAATTATTTGGCCGTCTTTGCCCTTAACATTTTCCGCGGTTACGCGTCCAAACAAACGGCGCTCCAGGGTCTTGCCCATTCTTTCGCTGTCTTCCTGGGTTATGTAGTCGAATTCTTCGGTGCCGCAGTCTTCGGCATTAACCACAATGTCCTGGGCCACGTCCACCAGACGGCGGGTTAAATAACCGGCGTCGGCCGTACGCAAAGCGGTGTCGGACATACCTTTTCTGGAGCCGTGGGTGGAAATAAAATATTCCAAAACCTGTAAACCCTCTTTGAACGAACCCTTAACCGGCAATTCAATAGTCTGTCCGGAAGGGTTAACCACCAGACCTTTCATGCCGGCCATCTGGTTAATTTGCGACATGCTGCCGCGGCCGCCGGAAGTAAAAATATAGTTAACACTGCTGTGGTCTTCCACGGTGGCAGCCACATCTTTGGCCAGCTTTTCCGAAACGCCGGCCCAAATTTCCACCACGCGGTTTTTGCGCTCGTCTTCCGTGAGCAAGCCTTCCTGGTGCTGCTGGTAAGCAGTTTCCACTTCTTCATCGGCGATCTTAAACAGGCCATACTTGGTAGTCGGCACATGCAAGTCGTCCATACCCCAGGAAATGCCGGATTGCTTCATGTAGGTAAAACCGACGCGCTTAATATCATCAATTAATTCCGCAGTGCGGTCATTGCCTAAAAGCTTGTGGCCTTCGCGCACCAAGGCCTGGAGTTTCTTTTTGTCAAGATGCTCGTTGCGGAAGCCCAATTCAGGAGGCACAACTTTATTAAAGATAAGCCTGCCCACGCAGGTTTCCACCATAGAGCCGTCCGGCATGCGCACTTTAATTTTAGCCTGGATATTGACGTATCTATTATTGTAAGCCAAAATAGCTTCCTGGGGGGATGAAAAGATTTTTCCCTCGCCCTTCAAGCCGTCACGGATTTTGGTAATGTAGTAACAGCCCACGACCACATCCTTGTCCGGCGTCATAACCGGATCGCCGGAAGCCGGCTTCAGCAAATTGTGGGCGGAGACCATAATTTCGCGGGCTTCTTTTTGCGCGGCCTCGGTGAGCGGTACGTGCACAGCCATTTGGTCGCCGTCAAAATCCGCGTTAAACGCGGCGCAGACCATGGGGTGCAATTGGATGGCTTTGCCTTCTATTAATACCGGTTGGAACGCCTGGAAGCCCAAGCGGTGCAGGGTTGGGGCGCGGTTAAGTAAAATATAATGGTTTTTGGTGACTTCTTCCAAAATATCAAAGACCTCAATGCGGCCCTGCTCTATTAAACGGTTGGCGCTGCGCACGTTGTGGGCATACTCGCGGGATATCAGTTTGGAAATAACAAACGGCTTAAACAATTCCAAAGCCATAAACTTGGGCAGGCCGCACTGGTGCAATTTCAGGTGCGGGCCGACCACAATAACGCTGCGGCCGCTGTAGTCCACGCGTTTGCCCAAAAGGTTTTGGCGGAAACGGCCCTGTTTGCCCTTCAACATATCGGCCAATGAGCGTAATTTGCGCTTTTGTCCGGTGCTGGCCGTAACTTCTTTGCCATGGCGGATAGAATTATCAATCAGCGCGTCCACCGCTTCCTGCAGCATGCGCTTTTCATTGCGGGTAATAACTTCCGGGGCTTTAATTTCTAATAATTTCTTAAGCCGATTATTTCTGTTAATGACCCTTCTGTATAAGTCGTTCAAATCGGACGCGGCAAAACGGCCGCCGTCCAGCTGAACCATGGGACGCAAATCCGGCGGAATAACCGGCAACATGGTGGTGAGCATCCATTCCGGACGCAAGCCGGCATTAATTAAAGAGCGAACTAATTTTAAGCGCTTTAAGACTTTGCGCTGGGCCTGACCTTCCATTGAAGGTAACTGAATTTGCAAATCCTGGACTAATTGTTCCATGTTAATTTCTTCCAGTAAACCCTTTAAGGCTTCAGCCCCAATACCGGCCGTAAACACCGGGCCGTACTTTAATGAAAGATCACGGTAAGCCAGTTCGGAAATAACCTGGAGTTTTTTAATGGATTTCAGTTCGCTCCTGGCCTGGTCGCGGATGGATTCCAAAGCGTCAATTTCTTTGGACCAAGCGTCTTTTTGCCGGGTAATTTCCGCGTCAATTTCCGCGGCGGCAACGTCAGTATCCCTGCCCGCTGCCTTATGACCGGCTCCGGAACGCGTTTTGGCAATTAAGGTTTCATACTTGTCTTCAATGTCTTTCTTTTTAGATTTAAATTCGCGCTCTATCTGCTCCACCGTATTCTGGCGGGCTTCTTCGTCCACGCTGGTAATAATGTAGGAGGCAAAATAGACGACTTTTTCCAGTTCCTGCACGCCCAAATCCAGCATGAGCCCCAAACGGGACGGCACGCCGCGCAAAAACCAAATGTGGGCCACGGGCACGGCCAGTTTAATATGCGCCATGCGTTCGCGGCGAACAGAAGACTTGGTAACTTCCACGCCGCACTTGTCGCAGACAATGCCTTTGTAACGAATGCGCTTGTATTTGCCACAATAGCATTCCCAGTCTTTAATGGGGCCAAAAATCTTTTCGTCGAACAAGCCGTCCTTTTCCGGGCGCTGGGTGCGGTAGTTGATGGTTTCCGGTTTGGTAACCTCGCCGTGCGACCATTGTAAAATGGTTTCCGGGGAAGCCAGTTTTAACCTTACGCCTTTAAAGTCTTCTGTCTGGGTGAGCATATGTGGTGGAATTAATTATATATTTAGTGGACACCTTCTTGTCCGCCGAAGTCCCGATTTATCGGGACGAAGGCGGATGAAATCTTCGGTTTGGGTTAACATAAATGTAGTTTGAATTAAGGGTTAAAGATTATTTTGTCTTTTTCTCTTTTTCCCGTTTTTTCTTTTTTTCCTTAGCCGAAAGCTCGTCGTCAAACAGGGACAAATCCGAAGGCGTCACGGCCTGGTTGATTTCTCCCGGAACCACGATTTCCGATTCCTCCGCCGCGCTACTCACTGCGCCGTCGGCACCGAGCAGTTCTACGTCCAGCGACAGCGACTGTAATTCTTTTACCAACACGCGGAAGCTTTCCGGAATGTTTGGCTTCTTAATGGGTTCACCCTTGACAATGGCTTCATAAGTTTTGCTACGGCCGACCACATCGTCCGACTTTATAGTTAACATTTCCTGCAAAGTGTGGGCCGCGCCATAACCTTCCAAAGCCCAAACTTCCATTTCACCAAAGCGCTGGCCGCCAAACTGGGCTTTGCCGCCCAGCGGTTGCTGGGTAATTAAAGAGTACGGCCCGGTGCTGCGCGCGTGCATTTTATCATCCACCAAATGGTGGAGCTTAAGCATATAAGCCACGCCCACCGTAACTTTTTCATCAAAGCGTTCGCCGGTTTTGCCGTCGTACATATAAACTTTGCCGTCTTCGGGAATACCGGCCTTTTCCAGTTCTCCCTTAATCTGCTGTTCGGTGATGCCGTCTAAAACCGGGGTGGCAATCCTATAACCCAGCCGGCTGGCAGCCATGCCCAAGTGGGTTTCCAAAATCTGCCCCAGGTTCATACGGGAGACCACGCCAAGAGGATTTAAAATAATGTCCACGGTGGTACCGTCTTCCATAAATGGCAAATCTTCCACCGGAATAATTTTGGAGATAACGCCTTTGTTGCCGTGACGGCCGGCCATTTTGTCCCCCACCTGGACTTTGCGCAAAACAGCGACGGAAACTTGGATAGAACGGACCACGCCGGAAGGTAATTTATCGCCGGCTTCGCGGGAGAATTCGCGGATGTTGACGACTTTGCCGTACTCGCCGTGCGGTAAGGTTAAAGAGGTATCTTTAACGTCGCGGGATTTTTCGCCAAAAATGACGCGCAACAATTTTTCTTCCGCGGTCAGGTCAGTTTCGCCCTTGGGAGTAATTTTGCCGACCAAAATATCCCCGGCTTTTACCTGGGCGCCGATGCGGATAATGCCGTTTTCGTCCAAATCCTTTAATTTTTCCTCGCCGACATTGGGGATATCCCGGGTAATCTGTTCCGGGCCGAGTTTGGTGTCGCGGACGTCTATTTTAAAATCATCAATATGAATGGAGGAATAACGGTCCTGCTGGACTACGCGTTCACTAAGCAAAATAGCGTCTTCATAATTGCCGCCTTCCCACGAAAGAAAAGCCACCAAAACATTTTGTCCTAAAGCCAGTTCGCCATGTTCAGTGGAAGCTCCGTCAGCCAAGACGTCGCCCTTTCTGACTTTTTGTCCCTTGGTGACGCGGGCAATCTGGTTAATGGAGGTGGCGGAATTGGTGCGCACAAATTTCAGCAAGTGGTAATCCTTTTTTTTGCCCTTGTCGCCCACCACCACGATTTTGTCGGCAGCCACGCTGGTAACTTCGCCTTCTTCTTCGGCTAAAATTACGGTGCCGCTGTCGCGGGCGGCTTTGGCTTCCATGCCGGTACCCACTACCGGGGACTGGGGCCTTATGCAGGACACGGCCTGGCGCTGCATGTTGGAACCCATTAAGGCACGGTTGGCGTCATCGTGTTCCAAAAACGGGATTAAAGAAGTAGTCACGGAAATAATCTGCTTGGGGGAAATATCCAGGCAGTCTATGTCATCGGTGGAAGCAATGGTCGGCACGCTGTGCACGCGGGCCGAGGTGCGCTGTTCGGTAAAATAACCCTGCTCATTAATCGCAATATTGCTTAAAGCAATAGTCAGTTTTTCTTCCTCATAAGCATCCAGATAGACCACCTTATTAGTCACGTGAGGCCTAATCCGGATTTCCAGCAACTGGCTGTTCTTGGCCAGCTCTTTGGCTGTCGCGGCTGAAATATCCTGGCCGGCGGCAACAATGACGCTGCCATTTTGGTCTTTAATGTCAAAAAGGGAAATTTCGCCGGCCGCATCTTTACCGTCATTTTTGGCGTTCTTTTTTACAATCCTATAGGGGGTTTCAATAAAACCAAACGGGTTGACGCGGGCGTAAGTTGCCAAGTGCGCCACCAAACCGATGTTCGGGCCTTCCGGCGTGGTAATAGGGCAAAGGCGGCCATAGTGGCTGCGGTGCACGTCGCGGACTTCCATGCCGGCGCGTTCCCGACTTAAACCCCCGGGACCCATGGCGCTAAGGCGGCGCTTGTGCTCCAGCTCGGCCAGCGGATTAGTCTGGTCCATAAACTGGGACAATTGGGAGGAGGAAAAAAATTCCTGCATAGTGGCCACAATGGGACGCACATGGATAAGCTGGGCCGGCGTTACCGTATCTAAATCCGCCAATGACATACGGTCTTTGGCAATCCTGGCCATGCGGGCAATACCCACGCGGAAGCGGGTCTGGACAAGCTCACCCACGGCGCGCACGCGGCGGTTGGCCAAATGGTCAATGTCGTCCGGGGATTCCTGGGTATTGTTTAAGCGGATAATTTCCTTAACCACCATAATTAAATCTTCCTTAGACAATAAAGGATTGTCAGACGGCGGAATGTGCATGCGCTGGTTGAACTTGTAACGGCCGACTTCGGACAGGTCGTAGCGCTCGGTATTAAAAAACATGCCGGAAATTAAGGACTTGGCGTTATCCACGGTGGCTAAATCGCCCGGGCGGATTCTTTTGTAAACTTCCTTAAAGCCTTCATCGCTGTTGGTGGAAGCGTCTTTCCCCAAAGTGCTTTGGATATATTTTGTGTCAGGGTCGGTATCCACATCGCGAAATTCCTGTAAAATTTCATCATTGGAAGACAGCCCAAACACGCGAAGGAGCGCGGTAATGGGAATTCTGCGCTTGCGGTCTATTTTTACGCCAATCACGCCGGCGGCGTCGGTATCCAGTTCCAGCCAGGCCCCGCGGTTAGGAATAACTTTGGCGCCGTACATGTCTTTGCCGCGAATGGTTTCGGCCGTATAGAACACGCCGGGTGACTTAATTAGCTGGCTAACCACCACGCGCTCCACGCCGTTGATAATAAAGGTGCCGCGGGGGGTCATTAACGGAAAATCGCCAAAATAAACGTCCTGGGTCTTAGTCTTGCCGGAAACTTTATTGACCAATTTGGCGCTAACATATAAAGGGGCTTCATAAGTGGCATTTTTTTCGCGCGCCCCGATTTCGTCATACTTGGGTTTATCAAAAAAATAATCGCCAAAAAACAGCTCCAGGTTTTTGCCCGTGAAGTCGCGAATGGGATTAATTTCGCCCAGCAGTTCTTTTAGGCCTTTTTCCACAAACCACCTGTAAGAATCCAACTGGACCTCTATAAGGTTGGGCAGCAGGGACACTTCGTGGAATTTGGAAAAAAACTTGCGCGGCGAGGCAACGCTGTAAGGGTTCAGCGTTGACATGGTGGTTGAGCCTTTGGTGGACATGGGGATAAAGAGCTTAATTATTGACTAAAGTTTAATTAAAAAATTTGTCAAGCGGCCATAACAACACGTCCTTTTTAGCGTAAACTAAAAAGGCTTTTTCAAATATCGTTATTTGATTATGCAATTATGCATTGTTTGGATTATGGCCGTCAAACGGTTTATTAAGGTCTAATCCGCAGTTCTCCCCAAGGTCATGTGTAATGTGTATATGCATACTAGCACGCCATTTTTTTTTGTCAAGTACTAAATGGAAAAATGTGGTATAATTTCAAATATGGCGCATATTATTGACGTAAATAATCTCCAAAAAACCTATAAAAAGAGCTTTCTGGCGGTAAAAGGAACGTCTTTTTTTGTAGAGAAGGGCGAGATTTTTGGCATTTTGGGGCCTAACGGTGCCGGCAAGACCACAACTTTGGAAATAATAGAAGGCTTAAAGGTCCAAACCGGCGGTACGGTTACGGTTTTAGGTTTTGATAACCTCACCCAAACCGCGGAAATTAAAAAGCGCATCGGCGTGCAGCTGCAGTCCAGCCAATATTTACATCATTTGTCCTTGGGCGAACTTTTAGATTTATTCGCCTCTTTTTACAACCAAAAGGCGGATAGGCAAGCTTTATTAAAGCTGGTCGACTTAACGGAAAAGGAACACGCCGAGTTCTTGAACCTTTCCGGCGGCCAAAAACAACGTTTTACCCTGGCGGTGTCGCTGGTTAATGAACCGGAAATTTTATTTTTAGACGAGCCCACCACGGGGCTGGATCCGGCCGCGCGCCGGGGAATGTGGCAGTTGATAAAAAACATTAACGCCCGTGGAATAACCATTGTTCTGACAACCCATTTTATGGAAGAAGCGGAATATTTGTGCCACCGCGTGGCTATTATGGACCAGGGTAAAATTTTGGAAATTGAACAGCCAAAAAAATTAATTGACCAGCTTTCCGAAACCATCCAGGTTTCCTTTTTAACCGAAACGCCATTTAACGCCGCCCCGTTCCAAAACCGCCCGGAAATCAAAAAAATCCTGGCCGAGTACCCTAAGGTCATTTTGGAAATTAACTCGCTCGATTTTGTCTCCACCCTGGCCGCGCTGCTTAAGCAAAATAATATAATTTTTTACGGTTTTACCGTCAAAACCGCCACGCTGGAAGACGTTTATTTACAGTTAACCGGAAAGGACTACGAAAATGCTTAGCTTCTGGCAACTGTTCAAAGCCAATTTAAAAATGTTCTACCGCGAAAAGGAAGGCGTTTACTGGACCATAATCATGCCGGCCGTTATTTATATTGCCGTCTCGCTTATTCCCCTCGGCAAATTGATTAACGCCCAAACCGCCTATTCCAATTTTGTGTTGCCTGGCATTATTGCCATGACCATTATGCAGGGCGGTATTTATTCCCTGGCTTACTGGGTCATAGATTTAAAATCCCGCGGCATCACCAAACGTTTGCTGGCCACGCCGCTCAAACAGTGGCAGCTGGTGTTAAGTTTAATCTGCGCCCGGCTGACCGTGGTGGTGGCCCAGGTTATTATTTTAACCCTAATTGGCAAAATAATTTTCCACGCCCAGTTCGCAGGCAATTTTTTTAGCGCCTTAATTTTTGTGGTGGAAGGTGGGGCGATTTTCCTTATGATAGGTTTATTAATATCCAATTACGCCAAAACTTATGATAGTGCCGCACCCATGACTTCGGCCATTGGCCTGCCCCTGACTTTTTTAGGCAATATTTTTTATCCTATAACTCTGTTACCCCTGGCCCTGCAAAGAATCGCCGAAGCCCTACCCATTACTTATTTGGCCGCCGGCCTGCGCCAAACCTATTTATACCCGTTCAATTTTGCCAAAATTGGTTTTGACATGCTCATACTTACAATCTGGCTGGCGGTAATATTAGCTGTTACCGTTTCGGTATTCCGGTTAAAAGACGAGTGAACTTTTCCTGGTCCAAAGCCTTTACCGGCACATTCCGGGCAAAACCCAGGGCCAAAGCATGGGTTACGCCAATTCTGGTTCCGGTGTAGGAACCCGGGCCTTTGTTGACCACGATTTTTTTTATCTCCAATTTATCTATTTTGGACGATTTCAGGAACTTTTCCAAATGTCCAAAAACCTCATGGCTCTCGTGAGGGTTGGTCTGAAAAGTTTTTTTAAAAAAAGCTCCTGACCCATTTTTCAATGCGTAAGTCACGGCGTCAAAATTGGTGGTATCAATAAATAAAATCATAATAATTCTTTAACAACACTGACTTCGTCCCAGTTAATTCTTTTGTTCCCCGGCAAGACCAAAAACTGCTCACTGCCCTTGCCCGTTATTAATACCAGATCATTTTCATGGGCTATGTCAAGCGCCTTCTTAATGGCTTCGCGCCTGTCCAAGACAATTTCCACGGTTCCCAATTTTCGCGCAGAGACGGAATTATACCCTTCTAAAATATTATCCGCAATTTCCTGCGGGTTAGACTCATAAACATCGTCATTGGTAATAATACAAACGTCCGCCAGTTCGGCCGAAGTTTTGCCAAACATAAAACGCTTACTAACGTCACGATGGCCGCCGGTAGAACCAAAGACGTGGATAATTTTATTATGCGGGATTTGGTTTGCGGCAATCAGGGCGCTGCGGAATGAAGCCGGCTCACAACCGTAATCCACGTAAATTTTAATGCCGCGGCTATTTGGGACTTGTTCCATGCGCCCGCGGATAACCTTAAAATCGGCTAAGGCCTGCTTAATTACCGGCAATGGCACACCCAAAATATTAGCGGCCGCCAAAGCCAATAAGGCGTTATACAAATTAAATTCTCCGGGGAGATTTACGGTAAACTCCTGGTTTTCCAAAATAAAACCCCCGGGACAATGGGACCCATCGTACACTCTCATGGCTGCCGATTTTTTTTCCTTCAAGGTTACCCCGAATTTTTCGTCCGCCATAAAAGCGCTAAAATATTCACTGATCACATCATCCAAATTTACACCCAATATTTTTTTTGGCAGCATGGATTTTTTCGGATGCTTAAGCAACGCGGAAAACAATTTGGCTTTGGCCTTCCTGTAATTTTCCAAACTGCCGTGGGCCTGTATGTGCGCTTCTGAAAGGTTTGTTAACAGCGCCACGTCAAAATTTATCCCCGCGTGCCGGTTTTGCGCCAGGCCTTCGGAAGTACATTCCACAATGGCGTACCTACAGCCGCTGTCCACCATCTGTCTTAACGATTTTTGCAGCAGCGGGCCGCCCGGCATGGAAAGGCCGTGCTTGTTCATGTAATTTTTTTGGCCGTCAAAAAAATCCACGGTCGTAAGGTAGCCGCACTTTTTGCCGTCCGCGTTTAAAATCGCCGCCAGCATCGCGGTGGTGGTAGATTTCCCCGCCGTGCCGGTAATGCCAATCACAACCATCTGCTCGCTTGGCCGGCCATAATACCAACTGGCAGCCATGGCTAAAAAACCATGGTAAATAGGCCGCACCAGTCTTAAAACCCAATGAGGTATAAATTTTTTAATAGAACCCATGTACTGATTATAACCTAAAGTCCAATTAACAAAAAGCGCCGTTTTCGGCGCCCTTGCTTTAATAAAGGTTCCTACTGGAACCTGTATTAGCTCCTCGGCTCGGAAATGATATGCAAGTATATATCATTTCTCTCGCTCTACGTCGCTAATCAAACAGGTGCTTATCTTTAGAAATTGTTTTGATGTACTTATAGGCTTCGTCCGCGTTATCCACCAAGTGGTAGATATCCATGTCGCCGGCGTCTATGGCTTTGTTCTGCCTGTATAAACTTTCATCCACCCAGGTTAACAGCGGCAGCCAGAATTTTTTTCCCACTAAAATAATGGGGATGGGCTTAACTTTTTTGGTCTGGATAAGCGTAACCATTTCAAATAACTCATCCAAAGTGCCAAAACCGCCGGGAAAAAAAATATAAATTTTAGAGGCAAACTCCAGCATGACCTTGCGGGTAAAAAAGAAACTGAAATTTTCCGATTCCTTCACGAACTTGTTGGTACGCTGCTCCATAGGCAGGCGGATGTTGATACCCACGCTGTGGCCACCGGCCTCGTAGGCGCCCTTGTTGGCCGCTTCCATAATGCCCGGCCCGCCGCCGGAAATAACGGCAAAGCCGGCTTTGGAAAGCAGATGGGCCAGTTTGGTGGTCTCCTGATAAATTTCGTGGTCCAAACCCACCCGCGCCGAACCAAAAAATGATACCGCCTTATGATAGCGCTTTAAGAAATCAAAACCCCGCACAAACTCGCCCATAATCTGCAAAATCATCCACGGCGAAACCTCGCGGACTTTGCGTTCGTAAATCTTCTTTTCCGGCACATGGGTGCGGTCATCGTTAGGCGCGGCTTCATCCCCATCCGCAGCGCCGGCGCCGTTAGCCAAAAAGGCATTCAATAATTTAGCCATATCATTTTATTTTGTGTTTCAAAAACCTGTTTATGCTTCTTATAATCCTATACCCATTATACCACAATCTATTATAAACAATATCATAGGCACCGGCATATTCCGCCACGCGGCCGCCAAAGCCTTTTTTAAACCGGGTGAAGCCGCGCTCACCGCCGCTTGCCACTTCACTGCCGCCAAGGTCATAAAATTCCAAGCCCAAATTCCGCGCGTCAACCATGGCCTGCCAATGCATTAAATAAGGCGCCATCAAATTTTTGTCATCATCAGTTGAACCGCCATACAAGTAAATGCGGGTTTTGCCGAAATCCACCATAATACTGCTGGCAATAAGTCTTTTTTTGTGCAGCGCCTTATAAATTATGACTTTTAAATCGCTTCGCGGATTGTTTAAAGCAAAGAAATCTATTAATTTTCTATAGTATGCGGCCGAATGGCCGCGGTATTTTTGTCTTGCTTGGGTATCCACAATGGCCTGAATAGCTTCCCGCACGTACAAGCCGTGGCGCGGCGTCACTACCAGCTCACTTTGTACTTCCACGCCATGCCGCTGGGCGACTTTAATGTTGTAGCGGGTTTTGGGATGCATGCCAGCCAATATTTCCTCGTCAGGCTTGGTAATATCCACCACTATGGTAATTCCCGGCTGGATATTGGTTGACTTGACCGCGAACTTTTCCAGATCCGCAATTTTTTGCTGCGGCTCCAGGCGCAAAAACAAAACGCTGGGGAATTTTTGCTTCACTTTTTCCAAAAAAAATTCAAACTGCGCCGTCTTAATTTGCGAGCCAGCAATCGGCCCATAGGGCATATAAACATAGTGTTTGCCGGCACCAAGCGCTTCCCTAAAACATTGGGCGCTAACAATAATACCTTCTCCATCCATTAAAGCCACTCTGGCAACTTTACAGCCCTGCGATTTTTGCCACTCTCCCCACTCCCAGGCCTGCAAAAAACTGCCGCCCGGGGAATTGGCTACAAAGCGGTTATACCTTTCTTTGTCCTGGTCAGTTAGTTCAACTAATCTCATAAATATTTACCGTCCAGACCATTAATTTTTCTTAATCCGGCCGCCGTTGGCAGGTTATCAAACACGTTCAATTTTCTCCAGCGGAAAATCTTACTCATAACTTTGTCCAAAAACTTTATCCCGATAGTCATCGGGATAAAGACCAAGCTTTTTGGCCAAAGTTATAGTCTGACAACTGCCAAACGTCGGCCACAGTATTAAAAATTAAAGGTCTGGACAGAGCGTCTTAATTCCGGGAAATTAATTTTAAAGCCTGTTTAATCTGTTCCTGTGTCGTTAAGGCATTATCTATCTTACCCACAACTTCCCGAACCTCGCGCTGGTTATACCCCAAAGCCAACAATGCATCAAAAACTTCGCTGGTATTTACTCCAAGGCCGGAAGCGGTTTCCAGGCCGCCAATTTTGTTTTTTAATTCCACAATAATCTTTTCCGCGGTCTTCAGGCCCACGCCGGAAATCCTGGTAAAAATTGCGGCATCCTGCGAAACTATAGCCTGCTTCACGGCATCCACTTTTGCGGCCGAAAGTATGGCCAGCGCCACTTTTGGCCCCACGCCGCTGACAGTAATTAAGAGTTCAAAAAACTGTAAAGCCGCAAAATCCGGCAGGCCGTAAAGCGACTGTGCGTCTTCGCTGACTTTGTGATATATATAGAGGGCAATGCCATCGCCAATACGCAATTCCAAAATTTCCGGCGTCACAAAAACTTTGTAGCCAATGCCGCCATTTTCCACAATAATAAAATTGGCGGATTTTTCTAAAATAACTCCCTTTAAAAAAGCAATCATATCTTAATTGTAGCACATTGACAGTAGCCGGAAAAACAGCCTATGATACACACTATGAATCCATTTGTCAGCGAACTTTTTAAAAAACTGGCCAAACGCGCCGGTGTTAGCGTAAATATTGAACCGAAGTGGAAAGTGGTGGGGCAAATTGTCGGCAAGAATGGCAAAAAAACCTACTTCCGCAATACGGCCCTGGACCTCAACACTTTGGGCGCCACGGAAATTTCGGCAGATAAAGATTACAGCAACTACTTTTTAAAAAGTATGGGCTACCAAACCATCCCGGGAAAAGCTTTTTATTCCGACTCCTGGGCCAAAAACATTAAATCCAGGCGAAATATTGGCGCCGCTTACACTTATGCTAAAAAACTGGGCTTCCCCTTAATGGTTAAGCCTAACAGTAAAAGCCAGGGGATGGGCGTGGCTAAAGTTTATGGCCGCACTGATTTTTTGCAAAATCTCCGCGCCATCTTTAAATACGACCGCGTAGCCCTGGTCCAAAAAATTGTCACCGGCCATGATTACCGCATTGTGGTTTTGGACGGCAAAATTATTTCCGCTTACCAGCGCCTGCCGCTTTCGGTCAGCGGCGACGGCAAATCCAGCATCCGCCAATTGCTGGAAATAAAGCAAAAACAGTTTATTAAATTAAGGCGCGATACTAAAATTAATTTTAAAGATACCCGCATTGCCGCCAAACTAAAAAAACAGCACCTATCTTTTAAGTTTATCCCGGTAAAAAATCAGGTCATCTACTTGCTGGATAACGCCAACCTCTCCACCGGCGGCGACGCTGTTGATATTACGCCGACTTTACATAAAACCATCGGGCAACTGTCGATAAAACTGGCCCGGGATATGGGTCTGCGTTTTTGCGGCGTGGATTTGATGCTGGCTGAAACCGCGGACAAGCCACTTGGTAAATACCATGTCATAGAAATCAACGCCGCGCCGGGCATAGATAATTATTTTGCCGGGGGCAAAAAGCAGGAAAAAATAGTGGAACAACTTTACCTTCAGGTGCTTAAAAGCATGGCGTAAAAACGCCCCCACAACAACCTTTAAGGCTGCCTTAACCCGCGGCCTTTTTTCTTTTCACCCGTCTTATATAGTGCTATTCTTACAATGTTATGAAATTCCAACTTAAATCAAAATTCCAGCCGGCTGGCGACCAGCCTAAAGCCATAGAAGGATTAATTAAATCCATGGAAACCGGCCGGCGTTACCAAACCTTGCTTGGCGTAACAGGCAGCGGCAAGACTTTTACC
The DNA here is from genome assembly GCA_903908535.1 of Candidatus Doudnabacteria bacterium. Taxonomy (GTDB): domain Bacteria; phylum Patescibacteriota; class Doudnabacteria; order UBA920; family UBA920; genus CAIVSE01. Next base: position 1,587 of record CAIVSE010000066.1, on the reverse strand, counting down.
ATGGCCAATGTGGTGGAGCACTTCCAAAAACCCACGCTGATTATCAGCCACAACAAAACTTTGGCCGCTCAGCTGGCCGCCGAATTCCAGGAATTTTTTCCGCAAAACGCCGTGCACTATTTTGTGTCTTACTACGATTACTACCAGCCCGAAGCCTACATTCCCCGCAGCGACACCTATATAGAAAAAGACACCCAGGTTAACGAAGAAATCGATAGGCTAAGAAACGCGGCCACACAATCTTTACTTTCGCGCAAAGACGTTTTAATTGTGGCGTCGGTGTCCTGCATTTACGGTTTGGGCAACCCGGCCAATTATTTGGAATTGTCGTTAAAAATAAAACGCGGACAGTCGTTAAAACGCGACAAACTCTTACGGCGGCTAACGGATTTGCAATACCACCGCAACGATACCGAACTGGAACGCGGCAGCTATCGCGCCCAGGGCGACGTTATAGAAATTATTCTGTCTTCCGAGGACACCATAATCCGCATGGATTTTTTTGGCGATGTGGTGGAAAAAATTGAACGCCTGGATGCCGTGTCCGGCCACAAAATAGAAGAACTTAAAGATTTTATTATTTTTCCGGCCAAACATTTTGTGACGCCCGAAGACAAACTTAAGGAGGCCATGGACAATATCCGCCTGGAGCTGGCGGACCGGCTGAAAGAGTTGAAAGGCCAAGGCAAAATTTTGGAAGCCGCGCGTTTGGAACAACGCACAAATTTTGACTTGGAGATGCTGACCAACACCGGGTTTGTCAGCGGGGTGGAAAACTACTCGCGCGTCCTGGAAGGACGCGAGCCGGGTAGCCCGCCTTCCACCTTAATAGATTATTTTCCCGACGACTTTTTACTGTTTATAGATGAGTCCCACCAAAGCATTCCGCAAATTGGCGCCATGTATGAAGGCGACCGCTCCCGCAAAACCACTTTGGTGGATTATGGTTTTAGGTTACCTTCGGCTTTAGACAACCGGCCTTTGCGCTTTGAAGAATTTGAAAAAAAGATCAACCAGGCCGTGTTTGTGTCCGCCACGCCGGCCGAGTTTGAAATTGAACGCAGCCTGACCCAAAAAGATACCAAGTTTATTACGAAATCCAAGCGCACCGAAGCACAACAAAGCATTATAGACGCCCGACCCGCGCTGGCTAAGCTGAATCCGCCTTCCATTGTTGAACAAATTATCCGTCCCACCGGCCTGGTTGACCCGGCCATAGAGATTAAACCCATAAAAAATCAAGTCGACGATTTAATAGAGCAAATCCACGCCCGTGTGCAAAACCACCAGCGCGTTTTGGTGGCGACCTTAACCAAACGTATGGCCGAAGAACTCACAGAATATTTAAAGGAAGACAATATTAAAGTGCAATATATGCACAGTGATGTGGAGACTTTTGACCGTCTGGAAATTCTGCGCGATTTGCGGTTGGGAATTTTTGATGTCCTGGTTGGCATTAATTTACTGCGCGAGGGTTTAGATTTGCCGGAAGTTTCGTTAGTAGCAATTTTGGACGCGGACAAAGAAGGCTTTTTAAGGAGCGAAACTTTTTTTATGCAAATGATGGGCCGCGCCGCCCGGCATTTG
>CAIVSE010000065.1 GCA_903908535.1 Candidatus Doudnabacteria bacterium | reverse complement strand
TGCCTATTAAAGGTTAAATTTATGAGAATAAAAAAAATCAGTATTAAGAACTTTAGGAACTACCCGGAGCTGGAACTGGACATTAACAACGACGTAGTGGTGTTTACCGGGCCTAATGCCGTGGGTAAGACAAATTTACTAGAGTCTATTTATTTTGCCTCGTTGTTTAAGTCATTCCGCGACGACAATGAATTTATTTTTCTTAAAGACAGTAATAGCGCTCAAGTGAGTTTACTTTTGGAAAAAGGCGGTGAGCAGAATACCCTAGATGTGTTTTTAGAAAGGCGTGACAAAATTTATGCCAATTTTAGCATTGACGGCATCAAGAAAAAGCGTAAGGAAGCCCAAGGTTTTGTGCGCACGGTAATTTTTGATCCCACGGACGTGGACATGTTCACCAGGACCCCGGAGTCGCGCCGTAAATATTTGAACATGGTCTTAGCCCAAAAAGACGGGCGGTATTTGGACGCCATTACCCAGTATAAAAAGGTTCTGTTCCAAAAAAACAAGCTGTTGCAGGACACTAAACAGGGTCGGAGCAACGGCGAGGGTCTGGAAAGCTGGAACGGCCAATTAATTACCTTGGGCGCTTATATAATCTTCCAGCGCAAGGAATTTATAAAGTATTTGAATAACAGCATCGCGGATGTGTATACCTCCATTTCCGGCTTCCACCGGCCGGTGGAAGTGGTGTTTGAGAGTACTGAAGGCCTGACTTTGGACGAAATTGGGGCCAACCTGACCGAAGAAGTAAGGGGCCGCGAGGCTAAAGAAAAATTGGTGGGCATGGCCTTGGTCGGCCCGCACCGCGATGATTTCTTTTTAAAAAGCGAAGGGTTGTTTTTATCTCCATTTTCCTCGCGCGGTGAACTGCGGAGCCAGGTCTTAGCCTTAAAAGTCTTGGAGCTGGAATATTTAAGCCGTGGCGACGACAAGCCAGTGCTGTTATTGGATGATGTACTTTCGGAACTGGACGATACGCGCAGGACTTTTTTGCTCCGCTATTTGCAGGGCAAGTTCCAAACATTTATTACCACCACCTACCCCCTGGAAATGCCGGCCCAGCACGTAACCTTAACGCCGGCCACACACGAGGAAGAAGCCTAAGGGAAATAAAAATTTTTACTAAAATGCCGTTCGTCAGCATTAAACACATAATTCCGCAGTCCGCCAGGCAACACCAAGCAGAAGCGGAATTTATCAAATACAAAGTTATTAACGCCTGGGAAAAGGTTTCCCCCGGGTTTTTCGTCGAGGCCGCGGGATTGACTAAAGCCATAAATTTTGAAAAAGGCACGCTTTATATAGCGTGTTTAAGTAAAGATTTGTATTTTGCCATCCGCCAGCTGGCCCAGCAGATGCTAAAAGCAATTAACGGGTTTTTAGGGAGGCAGATGGTTTATAATCTTGTCATTGAAGTCTGATTATATTTCTTTTCCCATCTCCCTGACCCTCTTAACTAAATCGCTGGAGCTTTGGACTTTTCCCGCCTTCCCGACGTTATAAACTATTTTTATCCCCAGTTTTTCACACGTTTTTATATCTTTATATAAAGAGGAATTTGGATCGGCTGCGTTGGCTTCGTTCCTGTCGCCGCCGTTAGCGAAGACGTCCGGTTTAATTTGTCCCAGTTCCACCGAGACTGACATGTCAAGGGGGTTTTCCGGATGTGAACTAATTATCACCTCATCCACATATCTAACGGCTTCTAAAACCGCTTTACGCTCCCGCTCATTCATAAACGCAAAACCTTTTTTCTTTTTCAGCCAACTATCATTATTTAAAATAACAACCAGGCGGTCGCCCAGGGCCTTGGCTTCCTGCATCATTTGGACGTGGCCAATATGGACCGGGTCAAACCCGCCGGAAACAGCCACTGTTTTTTGCATAATGGGTCCCATTGTTAAGTATGGGTTAATTGCTCCGGGTCACTCTCATTGCCTTCCTTGGCGAAGTTGGAGTTTTTTTCATACAGGGTTAGGACGGTTTTTTCAATTTTGGAAGGGTGGGGCACGTTGCTGAATTCAAAACGTTCGGTTTTACCCGCGGTCTGGATGTAGACCATGCCGTAATCAAAAATGGTGCCAAGTATGCCGGCGACTTCACTGGTCACGTCCTCGATTTTATCTATATGCAGTTCGGAAACCGTGTGCGAAAATAAACCGTCCTGGGAAATATCCACAATCCTTAAGCTGGTGATAACCTGGATGTTCAAATAATAAAGGATCCAGATAATCAGCAGGGCTAAAACCAGGAACATGGTGTAAACCTGGGTAAAGAGGGTAGTAATGGTCGCGGCAGAGCCGGTAAACAGCGCCGGCACGAAATTGGGTCCGTATTTTTCAAACAGCACCAGGGCCAGGGCCAAAATGAGCCAGATCAATAATTTTAAAACCAGGCGCGCCCAGTGCTCTCGCACCACCAGGAAAATGGTTTCGGTGTCCAGCTGGCTGGGGAATAAGCGGTTTGTCATTGCAGGGCTATTAAGGCTAAATGCGATTGCTGAAGCAGCGTGAGGAAAAATAAAGCGTAAAGTACACAAACTATTGCCCCCAGCAACTTGTTGCGGCCGTAGCGCATTAAAACATAAACGGAAAAAAGGGAAAGCAAAGCCAAAACTGCGACTATAATATAATAGATGGCGGTGATAACAATATTGATGGGATTGGCCGTGTTCATAAATTACAACAAAGTTTTTTGTTTTTTCTCCATAACTTTTTTTTCTAAATGTATGTAGGCGGCCTCTGTGACCTGGCGGCCCTTGGGCGTGCGGACTAGTAAGCCCAGGCGGATTAAGAACGGCTCATGCACGTCATTGATGGTGTCTTCTTCTTCGCCGGTGGCCGCAGCCAAAGTGTTTAAACCCACCGGTCCGCCATGGAATTTATCTATTAACGCTTCTAAAATACGCCGGTCGTTTTTGTCCAGGCCCAAGGAGTCCACTTCCATCATATTCAGGGCCAGCCGCGCGTCTTCCTCTTTGATTGTATCATGGCCGCTGACCTGGGCAAAATCCCGCACGCGTTTGAGCAGGCGGTTGGCAATGCGGGGGGTAAAGCGGCTGCGTTTGGCCAACTCACTGCCGCCCGCGGCATCAATTTGGGTATTTAAGATTTTGGCGGAGCGGTGGATAATTTGTTTTAGTTCGTCCTCGGTATAATACTCCAGCCTATAGGTGGCACCAAAACGGTCGCGCAGGGGCGAGGATATAAGGCCAATGCGCGTGGTGGCGCCAATGAGCGTGAACTTGGGTAATTCCATGCGAATACTCCTGGCCCCCGGCCCCTTGCCAATAACAATATCCAAAGCGCCGTCTTCCATGGCCGGATACAAGACTTCTTCCACCACTTTGTTCAGCCGGTGGATTTCATCTATAAATAAAATGTCGCCCTGGCTCAAATTAGTCAGCAAGGAGGCTAAATCGCCGGCGCGTTCAATGGCCGGCCCGGAAGTAATTTTTATGTTCACGCCCATTTCCCGGGCCACAATAAAGGCCAGGGTGGTCTTGCCCAAACCCGGCGGCCCGTATAATAAAAGATGCTCCAAATATTCCCCGCGCCCCTTGGCCGCGTCCATTAAAATTTGCAGGTTTTGCTTAACCGATTCCTGGCCAATGTATTCCAAAAGTTTGGACGGCCGCAGGCTTTGCTCAATAATAATATCGTCTTCGGTAGGCTCCGCCGCGTTGTCGGCTGGATTTTTTTTATTTGATTTAAGCATGTTAGTTAGGTTTAATGGGCGTGCCGGTGGCGCTAACATATGTGACTGTTTCGTGGAACAGGGCCGGCGACTGGTAGTTGGAATTAAAAGTCTGGCTGGTGGTGGTGCTGTTTATGGTAATGTCCCTGGTCCAGCTGGCCTTCATGGCGCCGTTAGACTGCCTGTCGTAGACCACAGGTTTTTCCAGCGTGACCTGGCGGCCGTCACTGGTGCCCCAGAAATCAAAATTCATATTATTCTTATCAACCTCATAGGGCCAAATTAAAATATCGCCGGGAGTGTTGTTGATGAATTTTAAATCAGCGGAGCCGGGGTAAATAGTGGCGTCCGTGCCCTGGGGGGAGTAATAGGATACGGCGTAAGCGTGATTTCTTCTGTCGGTAATAGGCAGGCCGGCGGCCATGGCCGCGCGAAAGGTGGTGGTGGAAACCTGGCACAGGCCGCCTCCCAGTTCCGGCAGGGTGGTGCCGTTGTCTATAACCAGTTCCGGTAAAAATCCGGCGTCCGCCGTAACCGGGCCTAAATTGTCATCAAAACTAAATTCCTGTCCCGGCGCCACCAGCAGTCCCTGGAATTTTTGGATGCCCACGGCAATATTGTGCCGGCGGTTGTTTGGGCTGCCGGCAAAATTGGAACTGCCCCGGCCAATTAAGGTCTTGATGCCAAGGTTGTTCAGTGAACCTAAAGACTGTGTTGGTTGTGTAGTGATAATACCCAGCGGCGTGGCAGTGGCACCGTTGTTTAGGGCGTTAACAATATCCATAGTAGAGTGGTATAAATCCAGCTGGACGCCGTTTATCGGGGCGGTAAAAGCTGTGACGCGGTTGCCATTAACGGTTATTGCCGGCTCCACCACAGGCTGGTCCAGCTGGCCGGCTAAAGTTTTAATATAACCGTAAACTGCCGCCGGATTGAAATTGGAATAAGCCAGGGCCGGTGCGGCTGCCGGGGCGCTGCTTCCTGCATATTGCTGCAGCAGTTGCCGGGCCGAAAGCGGCGTGCTAAAAACAGGCGGGGCCATAATGGCCGCGCTACCCTGCCAGGACTCCACAGTGGCTGCCGGCACGGTAATGGATTGTTTCCCGTAAGTTAGGGTAAAATCCGCCCTGGTAATTGCGGGGAAGGCTACTAAACCGGCGACAAACATAGCGGCTAAATATTTATCCATGGCGGAATTCAATTGTTATGATGTTTTTGGGTAAAATCTTTTTTATCTTATCCGCCCATTCAATTACCGTCACGGTCCCCGGGCGGCCCCATATTTCCATCAGTCCCAAAGCTTTAACTTCCCTTAGGTTTTTAGTGCGGTAAAGGTCCAGGTGGAACAGGCGCAGGGGTTGTTTATTTAATCTGGCGCGGTAATGGTTCATAATAACAAATGTCGGGCTGCTAACGGTGTCTTTAACCTTCAGCTGTTTGGCCAGAGCTTTGGTAAAGGTGGTTTTGCCGCTGCCTAAAGGTCCAACTAAGGCTAAAATTTCGCCGCCCTTTAGTTGTTTTGCCAGGTTTTTAGCCAGGTTTGCGGCCAGACTGACGGTGATAATAGCTTTGGGCTTCATGCGGTAATTTTACCCGTATTGACGGACAAAGTAAAATGGGATACAATGACAAATCAAGTTACTAACAATCGGGATGGAATCCAATATATTTCAGCAAATTTTTGACCAGTTAGGCAAGGCCAATAAAGTCTTAATCGCTCTGCCGGCCACCTTGACCCCGGATAACACGGCCAGTGCTTTGGGGCTATTTTTGTTTTTGCAGAAAATGCACAAAGAGGCGGAAATTGCCTCGGCCGGCACGCCGCCGCAGGCCCTGGCCTTTTTACCGAAACTGGATAGTATTAAAACTTCCCTGCAAAGCGGCAACAGCATGGTTATTAGCGTGGACATTAGCCAAAAGCCGGTGGATGAAATCAGCTACGAGCCGCAGGGCAACCGGCTGAACATCTTTTTAAAATCCAAAACGCTGCCTTATGAACCCGTGGATGTAATGTTTTCTTCCGACAAAACCCCTTACCAGGTAATCGTGGTTTTGGATTGCGCTTCGCTGGAAAATTTGGGCGCCCTGTTTGAGCGTAATGCTGAAACTATTTTCAGCGCCCCTAAAATTAATATAGATAACAAGCCGGGTAATGAATATTTTGGCGCCATTAATTTGGTGGACATTAATGCCAGCTCTATTGCCGAAATTATGTCTGATCTTTTGGCCGCTTATGAACAGCAATTAATAGATGAAGACATTGCCACCTGTTTGCTGACGGGCATTATCACCAAAACCAACAGCTTCCAGCACGCGCAGACCACGCCTAAGGCCTTTTTAAGGGCTTCCGAACTTTTGGAGCTCGGCGGCCGCCAGCAGGAAGTGGTCAAGAATTTGTATAAAACCAAGCCGCTGCCGCTGCTACGGTTGTGGGGCCGGGCTTTGGCACGTCTTAAAACTACAGATTCTGTTTTCTATTCCCTGTTGAGCATGGAAGACTATAAGCGGGCAGAGGCAAAGGAAAGCGATCTACCCCCTGTTTTACGCGAATTGTATGATAATATTTCCGGCTACAAAATTGTGGCACTTTTAAGTGAGCAGGAGCAGGGCGGAATTAAGCTGTTACTGGCCGTGCATCCGCAAGTGGATATGGAGAAATTTTCGCAGTCGCTGGGAACAAAATTTTACGCCATACCTGCCAATTTGGGAACATTTAAAGTTTACGAGTCTATTTTAGGAAACATGACATTAGCCGAAGCGGAAGAAAAGTTTGCCGCCACGGTCAGTGGGATGGTATAATGGTGGCATGAGTGATAATTTTTTAGCCGCCACTTCCGCCGATACCCAGCGCGCCTTAAGCGACGTCAATTTGAAAATGCAGGAAGAAGAAGCTCAAGGAAAGGCCAAATCTTTGCACTTGCCTTATATAAATTTAAAGGGTTTTCCGGTGGATTTAAACGTGCTTGGCATATTCAGTGCGGAAGAGGCCAAGGAAACTGGGGCCGTGCCTTTTTATAAAGAACAAAATGACTTGCGCATTGGTACGGTTAATCCTTCCCACCCACTACTCCAGGAAAAAATCCGCCTCTTGTCCGTAAAGAACAAAGTCACTATTTATTTTATTTCCCAAAACAGTCTGGTCCAGACCCTGGTGTTTTACAATAAAATTATCCGCCCAAAAGCTGTCACTGACGAAACCATCAGGATTGTTAAAGAAACTAATTATACTGAAATTTTCAAACAACTGGCCGAAAGCGGCGCGCAGGAGAAAAAAACTTCCACCGAGCTGCTGGAAATTATTTTTGGCGCCAGCATGTTTTATAAAGCCAGCGATATTCATATTGAGCCGGAAGACCATTTTGTGAAGCTGCGTTTCCGACTGGACGGGGTGTTAAAAGATATGCTGCATATTTCCAAAAGCCTGCAGCCGCAATTGGTCACCCGTATTAAGATTTTATCCAAACTTAAACTCAACGTGGAAAATTTGCCGCAGGACGGGCGCCTAACTTTTTATTATTTGGATAAGCCTATTGACGTGCGCGTTTCCACCCTTCCTTCGGCTTATGGTGAAGAGCTAGTCTTGCGGTTATTGGGTACAGGTGCTGTGAATTTACAGTTAAAAGATTTAGGCTTTGTCGGCCACGCTTACGAAATTGTAGAAAAAGTTCTGGCGCGGCCGAACGGCATGATAATCACCACGGGTCCCACCGGTAGCGGCAAGACCACCACGCTGTACGCGTTTATTAACGAGCTGAACAAGCCCGGGGTAAAAATTATTACCCTGGAAGACCCGGTGGAATATAAGCTGGAAGGCATTGTGCAAACGCCCATTGACCACCGCGTGGATTTTGATTTTGCCAAGGGCTTGCGCGCAATACTTCGGCAGGACCCGGATATTGTTATGGTGGGGGAAATCCGCGACCAGGAAACCGCGGAAACGGCCATGCAGGCGGCGCTGACCGGGCATATGGTGCTTTCCACCTTACACACCAATGACGCGGCCGGAGCCATGCCGCGGCTAATTAATATGGGCGTAAAGCCGTTTATTATCGGCCCCGCTTTATCTTGTGTTATCGCCCAGCGTCTGGTGCGCAAAATTTGCCAGTCCTGCAAAACCCCGGCCACGCTTTCGCCAACAATTATGGAAAAGATAAATTATATTTTGCAAAAATTACCGCCATCCAGCGGAGTAAAGCTGCCGGCCAACTTACAATTTTTCCATTCGCCCGGTTGCGCCAAATGCAACAATTTAGGCTACATGGGACGCATTGGCATTTATGAAGTTTTAGAAGTCACCGACGACATCCAAACCTTAATTATGAAGGAAGCGCCCATGAGCGATTTTAAGCAGGCCGGCATTAAGCAGGGTATGCTAACCATGGCGCAGGATGGTTTGCTTAAGGCTTTGGATGGGGTTACAGATGTGGAAGAAGTCTTCCGTGTCGCCGGGGAATAAGGAGGCAAAACCCATTTTAATAGCATTAAACCGCTGGAATAAGCGGTTTTTTAGTATTCACCATTGACAAAAACCTATAAATAAGATATAATAGCTTGTTCTTTAAAATAGCAAATTGGGGGATAAATTAGAGAGAAACGGGAATTTTGTTGCCATTTAGGCGCTATTTTTTAGTGTTTAGTTGGCAACAAAGTTCTCAAGAAAATTCAGTTTAGGAGAAGGAAGACAATGAAAAAGACGATGATTCTGACGATTCTGTTGGCGGTTTTTACCGCCGCTATGACCTTTGCCCAGCCGCGCCTGCGGCCGGAAACACAAGAACAGCGCGTTCAGCGATTGCAGGTCTTGCAACGCAATCGCGCGCTGGTTGGCAAGATGCAAAATCGCGCCAAGGACAACACAGCGACTGTTCAACCGAACGCCATCAGCCTCAATTGTGTCAATCCGGTTTATGTCGCCAACTGGGGGTCCATGAACCTGCAATGGCTCTGTGACATTACCGGCAGCGGCACGGCCAACATACTCGGTAATTTCTTCCAAATGCCGGCGGGCAACCCTATCGGTTTGTCCGCAAGTCCCGACGGGTTTTTGCTTGCCACCGACGGGCAGGGAACCATCTACAGGCTTACGGATACATTAAACCGCGGAGTCGCGGATGAAAATTACGTCGTGTACTCCGGCATTTCCTCAAGTCAGCGTTTGTTCGCCGCATCCGGCAGCGACCTGATGATTGAGGATGACTTCCACGGACAACTTTTCCATTATAGCTTGTCCGGCGGTCAGGCCACCACTTATCCAACCGGTAGTCTGCCGGTCCTGGGAAGCGGTAATACCGGTTTCGTTATTTCAACAGCTCGCCATGAGCTATTTGCCATTAACGAGCAAATGGACGCAGTGGCTATGTACGGCTTTTCCGGCGGCCAGCTCCAGGGACAGCCACAATATATTTTTTCCGGCAATCAGATTAACACCCTGGCGCTGGACGAAACTTCCGGCATTTTGTTTATCCAAACGGCCGGTAACTGCAATAACCAACAGCCGGCGCTGCCTTCGGACGGTAATTCTACAGATAGCGGCTCCGGTCCGGTCACGGCTCCGGCATGTTTGTTGCCCCAAATTTGGGCGCTGCGGACTTTTGTTTCACCTTTCCAGAGCGGGCCGACGTTGAACCTTATCGCCAGTGGGGATGTGCTAAATTTGTATTACAGCACTAACTCGTTCCCTATGGCGGTTGTTGGCGGCAAATTGCTGGTCACGAGCCTGACTGCGGACAGCCAATCGGAACTGATTTTGAGTTACGACTACAAAACGGCCATGGCTATGCAAAACCCGGCGGCGCCCACGGTATTTGCCGACCAGCAACTGCTCGGCCAATACGCTTTCATCGGCGCGCTGACTAGTTACAACGGCGGACCAGTGCCCAATCTCCAGTAAGTTTCTCTCCTTCACTTCCCGCCCGCTTCATCTTCGGATGTCGCGGGCGGTTTTTTATTTATAAAATTTTACTGGACAAAAATGTTTAAATCTGCTATAATTAAAGTACAAATTTCAATAATTTGAAACAAAAATATCCGCCTTTGCATAAAGCTTCGGCGGACAAGCAATTAAATAGATGAAAGTCGGCCATCCCAAAATAGGAGGGTATATTTTCATCGGAAAACATATATGAATCCATATACGTATACCAAGAGGAGCCAGGATTCGGTTCCTCCGCAAACCCCGGGATTTTTGCGCGCCGTCTTTACCGCAAAAATTAGCACGTTAATGGCTTTTGCCATAGTCTTATTGGCTGCCGGTTCCACCGCGGCCATAATCCCGCTGGTGACGGCCCAAATGAACCAGGGCCAGGAATACGCTTTAGGCGTAACAATGCATTCGTCACCATCGTCCGTTTTGGGCGCCTCAACCGGCACGCCCGACACAACTTTAACCATAGACGACAGCCAACTGGAAGCCGGAGACCCGGCCGGCAGCCTTTCGTCCAAAGCCGTGAGTTTTGATTCCACCGTAGGCCGCTGGGATTATAATATTTCCTATAAAGTTTCCAATTTAATTTCCAGCGCCGCTTTAACCATTGGCACTTATGTGGTTAATGACAGTATTTCCGCTTCCGGCATCAGCGAAACCGGCGCGATTTTAAAACCCAGTATGACTTATTATGTCTCGTTATGGGGCACTGATACCCAGGGTAATAAAATCAGGCTGGCAGATTTAACTCTTAAGACCGGCAAAGCCAAAACCACCAAACAGGCGCCGGCCAATGTTTGTGTACAGCCACAAAGTAATTCTGCGGCCACTTCCACCACCACCGGCATGTTCTGCGTAAAAACTCCGGAAGGCAAGATTACCTGCCCGCACGAGGTTTGTTCGCCGCCACTGCCAAATACAGCCACTTCTGTCATTCCCAACAACGGTCAATAAAATACCAAATATTAAGGCCGACCCTTGTGCAACTGGGGCCGGCCTTTTATAATACATACTGAAGTATATATTTTTAACTCCTCGGCTCGCTTATCCCGATAAATTGAGATAGACTCGCCTACGTCGTGAATAATACCATGACTAAACCCAAAAAATTCCGCTACATGTTAATAGATGGCAACGCGCTTATTCACCGCGGCTACCACGCCATTCCCGTGCTTAATACCAAATCCGGCGAGCAGACCAATGCCGTGTACGGTTTTACCATGATTTTGCTCAAAGCCATTAAAGACATAAAGCCCACGCATATTGCCTGCACTTTTGATTTAGCCGGCCCGACTTTTCGGCACATCCAGTATAAAGAATACAAAGCCCAGCGGGTTAAGGCCGATCAGGAATTATACAACCAAATTCCGCGGGTTAAGGAAGTGGTAAAAAATTTAAACATCCCCATTTACGAAAAAGAAGGTTTTGAAGCGGATGACTTGCTGGGCACGCTGGCCAAGGAAATTTGCAAAGAAAATAAAGACGATTGCGAAGTTTTTATTGTCACCGGCGATTTGGACACGCTGCAATTGGTTGACGATTGCGTAAAAATTTATACCATGCGCAAGGGCATTACTGACACCGCGGTTTATGATGAGCGCGCAGTGCGCGAACGTTATGGCTTATTGCCCAACCAAATGGTGGATTACAAAGCTTTGCGCGGCGACCCTTCCGACAACATCCCGGGTGTTAAGGGCATTGGAGAAAAAACCGCCGGCGATTTAATTAAGGAATTTAAAAGTTTGGATGATTTATTTAAGGCGGTCAATTCCGGCAAGGCGGATGGCAAGATAAAGCCGCGGGTTTTGGAATTGCTGAAGGCCCAGGAAAAAGAGGCCAGGATGTCTTACCAGCTTTCGGTGATAGACTGTAAAGTCCCGGTAGAATTTAGTTTGCCGCTTTATAATTTTGATGCCGCGCATATTCGCTCCACAGTCCAGTTGTTCCAGGAGCTGGAATTTAAAAGTTTGGTCACTAAACTGCCGCAGCCTTTGCACGCGGGCGAAGTTTCCACGCATGGGGGAATGGTGGAAGATCAAGAAAAGACTGAAGCCCGTCCCAAAGCTCATTTTAAACAAGATTACCAATTAGTTGATACCGAAGAAAAATTATCAAAGATAATAAAAAAAATATCGGACGCGAAGGAGTTAAGCGTAGACACAGAAACCACCAGCCTGGATGCAATTGAAGCCGAGTTGGTTGGTATTGGGTTGTCCATGGAAACAGGCACGACTTATTACGTACCGGCTAAGTTGGTCAGTAAAGAGCTCAAAGACATCTTACAGAAGCACGCCATGAATAAAGCCGGCCACAATTTGAAGTACGATTATTTGACTTTGCAGAATGCCGGCATCAATTTGCAGCCCCTGTATTTTGATACTATGATCGCCTCCTATTTATTAAACGCCGGCACGCGCCAGCATAACTTGGATACCTTGGCGTTTAACGAATTGGGTTACCAAATGCAGCCCATAGAAGACCTTATTGGCAGCGGTAAAAACCATATTACAATGGATAAAGTCGATCCCGCCAAGGTCAGTTGGTACTGTTGCGAAGACGTGGATATTACCTTAAGGCTAAAGGAATTGTTTGAGCCGCAATTGGAAAAAGAAGGTTTAAGGAAAATTTTTGACGACATAGAAATGCCTTTGGTGACGGTTTTGGCCTATATGGAGCGCAATGGTATAAGGCTCGACGGCAAGTTTTTAAACCGGCTGTCCGGCGAAGCGGAAATTGACATTAAAGAATTGGAAACTAAAATTTATGGACTGGCCGGCCGGGAATTTAACATTAATTCCCCCAAGCAGGTTAAGGAAATTTTGTTTGATGAATTAAAATTGGAAGCCGTGGATAACCGTAAAAACAAATCCGGCCTGTCCACGGCCGCCGGCGAGCTGGAAAAAATGCGCGGCCAGCATAAAATTATAGATGTCATTTTGCAGTACCGTGAACTTTCCAAGTTACAAAATACCTATTTGGAAGCTTTGCCAAAAATGATTAATTCGCGGACCGGCCGCATCCACACCAGCTACCAGCAAACCATTGCCGCCACCGGCCGACTGTCATCAACCGACCCAAATTTGCAAAACATCCCCATCCGCGGCACCGGCATGGGCAATAAAATCCGCCAGGCTTTTGTGGCCGCGCCGGGGTTTGAGCTGCTGTCTTTGGATTATTCGCAAATTGAGCTGCGCATTGTGGCGCATTTGGCCCGGGATAAAAACATGACGCGCGTGTTTAAGGAAGACCAGGATATACATACCAATACGGCGCGGGAAATTTTTAACGTGGCCGTCGACAAGGTTACGCCGGATATGCGACGCGACGCCAAGACCATTAATTTTGGCATTTTGTACGGGCTGTCTTCTTTTGGCCTGTCCTCCCGCATTGGCGAAGTCAGCCGCGCCGAAGCCAAGGATTTCATCCAAAAATATTTTACGGCCTACCCGCAGGTGGAAGCATATATAGAGCAGGTAAAATTGCAGGTCAACGAAGCCGGGTTTGTGCGCAACGAACTGGGGCGCATCCGCAAGTTCCCGGAAATAAAATCTTCCCAATATTTTATCCGCGCCGCGGCCGAACGCGCGGCCGTGAACTTTCCCATACAGTCTTTGGCTGCGGATGTTATTAAAGTGGCTATGATAAATATTTTTAAGGATATAAAAGCCTCCGACGAAATAAAAATGCTCCTGCAGGTCCACGACGAACTGGTGTTTGAAGTAAAAGAGGGTCAGGCCGAAAAGTGGGCTGAAAAAATAATCCCTATGATGGAAAACGCCATTCAGTTGGGCGTGCCGGTAAAGGTGGAAGGCAAGTTTGGTAAAAACTGGGGAGAAATGGAAAAGATTTAAAGTTATCCACCGAAAAACTCTTGACAGCAAGTGAACGAACGTATACTATATTAATTATTAATTAATCAAACTACCTTAATTTGTAGGAATGCTTAGAAAAGCTTTTTTTATGGAAGAAATCAAAAAAGGGGAGATTGTTATTTACAAATCTCCAGACGGTCCGGAATTACAAATTAAAATGGATGGGGAAACGGTTTGGCTCTCCCAGGCTCAAATGGTTTTTTTGTTTGGAAAGGATATAAATACGATAAATGAACATATCCGTAATATTTATAAGGAAAAAGAATTAATTTTTGAAAAAACTTCCTTTAAACAAGCCAATACCGGAAAAACCGGTATTGGCTTAAACAAGCCAACTACTTATTATAGTCTGGATGTTATTATTTCCGTGGGTTACCGCGTAAAATCGCAACGCGGCACCCAGTTCCGTATTTGGGCCACGCAAAAATTGCGCGATTTTATTGTCCAAGGGTATATTATAAACGAACGCAGACTGCTGGAAAACCAGCAATCCAAGCTTAAAGAGCTAGAGCAAGCCAATAAGCTGTTTTTGGAAGTCATAGAGTCGCGCAAAGCCGATGGCTATGAGAAAGAACTACTGAAGATTATTACAGATTATACCAATACCTGGTTTGTTTTAAACCAGTACGATAAGGGAGAGTTGCGCATGGAGGACGTGACTAAGCGCAAATCGGTTCCGCTTAATTATATAGAGGTGCAAAAAGCTATTATTAAATTCCGCGGCCGCCTGGAGGCCAAAAACGAGGCCGGAGACTTATTCGGTCAGGAAATTGGCGGCAAGTTTCAGGGCGTCCTGGGCAGTATTCACCAAACCTTTGGCGGCAAAGATTTGTACCCTTCACTGGAAGAAAAGGCCGCGCATCTTTTGTATTTTTCCGTTAAAGATCATCCCTTTGCCGACGGTAATAAACGTATTGGCTCACTGGTGTTTTTGTTGTTTTTGGTGGAAAACCATATTTTGCTGAATAAAAAAGGCGAGCGTAAAGTCAATGATACTGCCCTGGCCGCTCTGGCTTTACTGATTGCGGAAAGCAAACCCCAGCAAAAGGAAACTATGGTCAAACTGGTGGTAAATTTGATAAATAAAGGTTCCTCGCGGCAAAGCTGACGAGATATTAATTGCAAAGGAACAACTATTTTTTCGGAGCAGAGCTCCGAGGTATTGAACCTTTCTTAGCTCCTCGGCTCGCTTGTCCCGCTCCGCGGGACAGACTCGCCTACGTCGCGAATAAAAAATAGTCTGCTTTGTTTTCCACATGACAGGTAAATTTTTTGTCGGTTAAGGCCAATAAAATATGGATGTTTTTTACTTATCCACACACCCTCTTAGATAAGCGGGTTTTTTGTTATGCTCTAAACATATAAGATTGGGTTTAATGTTTTGAGAAATTAATTTTAAATAAAGGAGGTTTCCTTAAATTATTATTTTTAAACACCGGCGCAACCCAAAATATTAATGTTATGTTCTTGTTATCCTGATTATTTTATAATGAAGTGAGTGAGGTAATGCAAATCCATTTGCAATTGCCGAATGATTGAAATTATACAAAGTATAATGAAAGAAGATAATAAAAATTATGATATTAAAGAAAAAATTATTTGTTGATATTTTAATTTTAGCGCTGACCGTAATTTTGCCCTATGCCATAATGAGCATATTTTACCGGGATATAAACCTGGAGACGCAAAATTTTGCCAAGCAGGATGTTTTGTTTACTGTAAGCATTATGGGCAGTGCGTTGTTAACCGTTTTTAGTTTTTTTGGCAGGGCCGCGGCATCGCGCGAACACAACCGTAGGTACAAAATTATATTCACCTTTATGGCGGTTTTGGGGATTTTGCTGGCCGTAGGCTTTATTTGGTTGTTCAATATTATAGCCGGGCTTAGGTACGCGTTAATCTAAATCCGAAGAGTTAACGAAGGTAATAATTGGCAGCGTTTTTTGGATTGCTTAAATTTATGCGGCATAACAAATTAATTTCTATTTTTTTGGTGTTTTCCCTGGCTCATTTTGGTTTGCCGGCCAGGGTTTTGGCCGCCCAAAGCGACCCCAACTTTTGCGCGCCTTCGCTCGCGGGCGGTTATTATAATACCATTTCCGGCATGTCTTACGATTATGGGCCGGATGGTTTGGTGAGGTTTTATTTTGACTTCAGTTCCGACTGGAACGGCGGCGCCGATGGCATCATTTTTTACGATGGAAACTGCAACAGCCTGGGCGGCACCACCTCCAGCGCCGTCTCCGTGCCAGGCATAAGGCATATTATGGTCAGGGCCGTGCCGACAACCGGTGACCCTAACGTGATTTATTTTGACATAGAGGACCGGGATACCGGAGTTTCATACGGCGCGATTTTTTCCACCTTTACCGGCACTATTACGGTTAATTCCATTGTGACTGTATTTTTTAGCTGGGGGAGCTGGGTGCAGTCGGCCGGCGTGCATGTAAAAAATATTGTGGCTCCTAAAACCCCGGTTTTAATTGTTCCCGGCGTGCTTGGTACGGATATTTATAAAGGCTCGGATTTACTATGGGCCAATTTAAAAATGATGGATGGTTTTGACGGCTTCATGGACCCCTTGGGTTTTAACAGCGACTTAACGCCGATTGATAATAGTTTAAGTTCAGGCGGCGTGATTAGGGCAAAAACAATTTTAGGACAGGGAATTCATTATATCGACGGTTTGATTAATAATTTGGTGGCACAGGGCTACACCGAAGGCGTGGACTTGTTTACTTTTCCTTATGACTGGCGATTTGGGGTCAGTGACAATAATGTTGATGCCTTACAGGGGCAGATTAACTATATTTTAAATTTGACTGGCGCTGAAAAAGTCGATGTGGTGGCCCACAGTACCGGCGGCCTGCTGGTAAAAAAATATATTATGGAGCATCCGGCTGACCACCATATTGGCAAAGCGGTTTTTGTGGGCGTACCGAATTTGGGCGCGCCGCTGGCGCTCAAGGTTTTAACGGTTGGGGACAGCCTGGGCGTGCCCGGGTTCGATCCACGGGAATTTAAACAAATTGGCCATAACATGCCTGTGGTTTATGACCTTTCGCCGTCGCAGGGCTATTACAGCAAAATCGGCAGTTTTTTTCACTTAAGCACTCCCTGGGCGCCGGATTTTAACGATCAGGAGCGGGATATGGATTTTACCGGCGCTCTTAATAATTTGATAGATTCCGGTTCTTTAAATTCTTTGGGAGTGGATGAAAACAAAAATTTGCACACTCCGGATTTTGATAATTTTGACGTGCGGACGGCCGGCGTGGACGCCTACAATATCGTCGGTTGCGGGTCCGCGACTTTGGGTAAGTTCACCGGAACGGTTAATGGGAACGGCTCCTGGGATTTTAATTTTCCCCAGGTCATGGCCGGTGACGGCACGGTGCCGTTTGGCAGCGCCCAGAGTATTGCCGCGGACACAAACAAGATTTTTTTTGTGCCTAAAATCCAGCACACTAATTTGTTAAGTTCGGACGGCCCCAGCCAGGAAATAGTCAATATTTTGGCGGAAAGTAATTTAGATACACAGGGCAGGCTTATTTCTTATGGCGCAGTGGCGCAAAATCCCGCTTTATGTTCCTTAAAGGGTGAGTACTTAAATATATTCAGTCCGGTGGAAATCAGCGCGGCTGACAGTTCCGGCAACCAATCTTTGGTCGCGGCCGACGGCTCCGTGGAAAATAATATCCCCGGAGCGGATTACGAAATTTGGGGCAATCACAAATTTATGTTTTTGCCCACGGACAGCGGCCAGCAATATACTATTAATTTAAAAGGCGTGGGCAGCGGTCCGGCTACAATTAAGGACGTCTCCCTAAATAATAACGGGATTACCGGCAGCCAGGTTTTTGCCAATGTTCCGGTGACGCCAAAATTTAGCGGGCAAATTATCTTGCCCGGCGGCCCTGCTGTTGGCACAACCATTTCCATTAATTCCTCTTCCGGCGGCGCCCCGCAAATTTTATTCCCCTCGGCGATTATTAATGCCGATGAGTCGCAGGATAATGTTGCCCCGATTGCCAGTTCGACTCTTGCAGGCATCCTTAACCGGCCGGGAATTTATAAAGATTACGCGACTGTGGTTTTGTCTGCCAATGATCCGGTTGTTCCCGGACAGGAAAGCCATGCTTCCGGCCTGCTGGGAATTGAATATAGTTTAGACGGCGCGCTGTACCAAACGTACAGCGGTCCGGTTACGGTGAGCTCTAATGGTTCGCATACCATGACATTTTTTGCCATAGACCGCGCCGGCAACCAAAGCCAGCCTCAAACCATCAATTTTGCCGTAAATAACAAAACCAGTCAAAATGGTTCGTGCTGCGGCCCATGTTGTGGAAAATAAAAGGGAACCATTGTGATGCACAATGGTTCCCTTTGCTTATTTTAGTTTTGCAATAGCTTTTGCCAGTCTGCTTTTTTTGCGGGAAGCGGTATTCTTTAAAATGGTGTGTTTTTTTACGGCCTTGTCCAAGGTGGACATGGCGGCCTTCATAGCTTCCATAGCCTCATTCTTTTTGCCATCGGTAATTAAGCCGCGGACAGTCTTGACCGCGGCTTTAAATTTGTCTTTGTTGGCAATGTTGAATTCTTGCCTTCTGCGGGACTGTCTCATGGCCTTACCGGCCGATTTAGTATTGGGCATAGTGTTTAAAACTTCCGCGCTTGCGCCCTAAAGGGTTTGACCAACAACTTCGTTATTTTGCTGCGGTATGACTCGTCGTACTCAAAGTACGCCTCGTCATGTCCTCGCAAAATGCCTAGTTCTTGGTCAAACGCGAAAGTTTTTAAGATTAAATTATAAATTTACTAAATTCCAAAATTGCGACACAACTTTGAAACTAAAGCAATTTTAGCATTATTAAAGAAAAAAAACAAGACCTCATTTTCTTTTAGACAGCTTCTTTATCTTCTTAATTTCTTCCAGCTTGTCGCGCAGTTTGGCGGCCAGTTCGAATTCTAAATTTTTGGAAGCCAAATCCATTTGCTCTTCCAGTTCGTTTTCGTAAAAGCGCAGTTCGTCCGCGTCCATTTTGCCAATATTGGCGTCGCTGCGGTCATCACCGGCCAGCGGGATTTCCCGTTTAGCCCCGGCCAGGCGCGAAGCGGCAATATTTTTTTGTATGGATGTGGGGGTAATACCGTGCTTTTTATTATACTCCTGCTGGAGCTTGCGGCGCCGGGTGGTTTCATCTATGGCTCTTCGCATGGAGCCGGTAATTTTATTGGCATACATAACTACGTGGCCTTCCAAATGCCGGGCGGCGCGGCCCATCATTTGCATAAAAAAAGTTTCGCTCCTTAAAAAGCCTTCTTTGT
>CAIVSE010000064.1 GCA_903908535.1 Candidatus Doudnabacteria bacterium | reverse complement strand
TTTTGGTTCGTACCCTAGACGGGTTAGCAATAATCCACTTAGGATTAGAACCAGAAAATCTCTTTTATTTATGAGGCCTGTCGGTCTGTACGATAAGAAAAGTTGGTGGCTGGCTATACTGCACTTAGCGAGAACCTTTTTTGAACAAGGCTGTTAGGGGGCAAAATTTCCGAAGGAAATTTTGCCCTGATGTCCGGCGGCGGCGATGCAGTTTGGGCTTAGACCTTTTTGGCAGAAAACACAGGCGGCGGCTTTTGCAGGGAACAATGGCGGCGGGCGGCGGAAAACAGCGGCGGCGGTATCAGAAATTATAAAATTTTATAATTTCCTGTTTTATGGCTTTTAATTTATCTTCTGATATTCTGCCTTTTCTGGATAGTATCCTTTTTTGCGAGATTATTCTAATTTGATGAATACACAGAGCGGTTGTAGTCCCTTTCCAATTAAATGGCAGGTATCCGGCTACTTCTTTAACTTTTGTGGAAAGCGGAGCGACAAAAGCCAAATGAGAGCCTATGACGTGTAGTATCAAACCCGGACGGGTAAAAGATTCACCCTTGCCGTCAATTTCACTGCCGACATTCACCCCAAAACTAACCCAGCGGATTTCTCCAGCGCGAATATGAGTTTTACTATTTTGATCGTTTATTTGTTTCTTAACCTCGTTCCACTTGTCAAAAGCTTTAAAGTACATCGGCTTTATAAAAAATTTACGACTCCCTCGCGGGAGCCGTTGACGCCTTACGGCGATGGTATATTTAGTTTAGCAGATTTTATAGGTTTGTCAATAGCTATGGATTTTTAGGGAGTTTAGATAGCCCTTTTGCAGTTTAAATCGGCGAACTCCCCTTATTGGGTGCGTTGAGAAAGTCGAACGGTTGAATAGTTAAATTAGCGGTAGAAATTTAGATATTTATCTCTTCCAGTAAGTCAAAATTTGACATACTGACTTACAATTAACGCAATCAGGCTTAGGACAACAATAATAAACAGTATGGCTGGGGCTCTAGTTTGATACCATTTTTTAAGTATAAAATAAACTGCTACTCCAATAAAGACTGCGACTAAAGCTATAATAATTAGTGTAGTGGAACCAAAGTAAAACCAGATAATAAGTGCGTCCAGACCGGGCAACCCGTTAGGAGCAAAAGAACTATTCCGTGACTGCGCTATGGTGGTATAGAATATGGCTATGAATGAATCTATTGCTACCAGCAAAGCGGACAAAATTATGTAAGTTAAATTTTTTATCGGCTGATTTTTATTTAATACGGGCTGGTTCTTATGAAATAATTTCGTGAGAAAATAGGCAATAATTACAATCGCAATAGCTCCCCCGAAAGACCAAAAAACCAAATTATTTAAGTCCATAATATTTATTGAGAAAACGTTAATGTCTCGGCTACCTTATCAATATTGAATGTTTGATTTTTTAAAGAAAGCATAGTCTGCGGAAAAGTATTTGTTGGTCCTGTAGAAACATTCTGGGCGATAACTGTAGCAAACAGATAGTCATAACTACCATGTACAATCTCAATATCGCGTCTGACTGCTACTTGTTGGGGATTGGGTTGTGCAACAGTATCATCGGAGATTTTTAGTACATTCCCGTTAATTGTTTTTTCTGTACACGAGCCTTGACAGGGTAAGTTGCTATATTTAGTAACGGGAGCGATTGATAACTGAAAACCCTCGTTGTCTAAATAGTATCTATGGGTTTGGGTAATGCTTGAATTTGGGTCATTAAACATGACATCAAATATTCCACCGCTATTATTGCTTTCTGAAAATGAAAAATTTGCTGGATATTTTAAAACGATAAAGTATTTTGTATTAGTATATGTTTTCCAGTTAGATGTTTGGTCTACTTGGGTGGTGGAATTAGATGATGTCGGTGTCGGGCTTGGAGTCGGTGCCGGGTTTGTATTTTGAGTAACTGGAGTTTGAACAGGGCTTGTTATGGCAGCCTGCTGGGACGAGTTACACCCCGCGGCTAGTAAAGCCACAATTGGAAACACAAATAGTAATTTTTTCATATGTTGTTTAACTAAACATTTAATTCTTTAAAATTACCCTTAAATTATAGCACTTTTTCATTAAAAATAGCAAATTCGTTCTTTATAAAGTGAGTTAATAGCTAAAAGCCGCGAGCATGGGTGGGTGGGGCAAGCGGCTTTACAATAATCTAATTGTATTTTTGTTTCTTGTTTTTGTTTCCTGCAGTCGGCGGGGCGGGGCTTGCAGTCTGCAAAAAACATCATTGCAGAGTGCCGCGCGGAGCGCGGCGTCATCAGGGCAAAATTTCCTTCGGAAATTTTGCCCCCTAAAAGCCTTCAAAAAAGGTTCTCGCTG